>NZ_JAPVZN010000002.1:0-378390 GCF_041432385.1 Streptococcus sp. 27098_8_91 | reverse complement strand
GAAGCAGTTGTTACTGATAAAGGAGAACCAGAAGTTCAACCTGAATTGCCAGAAGCAGTTATAACAGACAAAGGTAAACCTGAAGTTCAACCTGAACTACCAGAAGCAGTTGTAAGCGATAAAGGCGAACCTGCAATTCAGCCAGAGTTACCAGAAGCTTTAGTAAGTGACAAAGGCGAACCAGAAGTTCAACCTGAATTGCCAGAGGCTGTAATAACCAACAAGGGTGAACCAGCGATCCAGCCAGAGTTACCAGAAGCAGTTGTAAGCGATAAAGGAGAACCAGAAGTTCAACCTGAATTGCCAGAAGCAGTTGTTACTGATAAAGGAGAACCTGAAGTTCACCCAGAGTTACCAGAAGCTGTTGTAACTGATAAAGGTGAGCCTGCAGTCCAACCCGCCTTACCAGAAGCAGTTGTAACTGACAAAGGTGAGCCTGAACAGGTAGATCCACTTCCTGAATATAAGGGGAATATTGAGCAATTAAAACCTGAAACTCCGATTGAGAAGCCGAAAGAAACAGATCCAGAAAAAACACTCGAATTAAGAAATGTTTCTGATGTAGAGCTCTATAGCCAGACGAATGGAATTTATAAACAGCATGTTTCGTTGGATGGTGTTCCAAACAATACAGATACTTACTTTGTCAAGGTAAAATCTTCGGCATTTAAAGATGTCTATCTACCAG
This sequence comes from Streptococcus sp. 27098_8_91, assembly GCF_041432385.1. Classification (NCBI taxonomy): domain Bacteria; kingdom Bacillati; phylum Bacillota; class Bacilli; order Lactobacillales; family Streptococcaceae; genus Streptococcus; species Streptococcus sp. 27098_8_91. The sequence goes on along the minus strand of NZ_JAPVZN010000002.1, from coordinate 377,702 downwards.
TCGCCTCAATAACTGAAGAGGAAAGAAATGGTCAGTCAGTTTATAAAATTACAGCTAAGGCTGAGAAACTCCAGCAAGAGCAGAACAATAAATATGTCGACCATTTCACCTTCTACCTCGATAAGAAGTCTAAAGAGGAAAATACAAACTTTACTTCCTTTAGTAATCTGGTCAAAGCTATAAACCAAAATCTCTCTGGAACCTATCATTTAGCAGCTAGCCTGAATGCTAACGAAGTGGAGCTTGGTCCTGATGATAAATCCTATATCAAGGGAACCTTTACTGGTCAGTTGATTGGAGAAAAAGATGGTAAGAAGTATGCTATCTATAATTTGAAAAAACCTCTGTTTGAAAACTTGAGTGGTGCTACAGTAGAAAAACTGAGTCTAAAAAATGTTACTATTTCAGGGAAAAATGATATTGCTTCACTGGCAAATGAAGCTCAGAATAACACAAAAATTAAGCAAGTTCATGTGGATGGTGTACTCGCCGGTGAACGTGGTATCGGTGGTTTGTTGGCTAAGGCAGACCAATCAAGCATCACAGAGAGTAGTTTCAAGGGAAGAATTGTCAATACCTATGAAACAACTGCTGCCTATAATATCGGTGGCCTGGTCGGTCATTTAACAGGAAAAAATGCGTCTATTGCTAAATCCAAAGCGACAGTAACCATTTCATCCAACACCAATAGTTCAGATCAGACTGTTGGTGGGCTAGCAGGTCTAATAGACCAAGATGCGCATATACAGGATAGCTATGCTGAAGGTGATATCAATAATGTCAAGCACTTTGGTAGAGTCGCGGGTGTAGCAGGATATTTGTGGGATCGAAAAACAAATGAGGAACAGCATGCAGGAAGATTGACCAATGTACTAAGTGATGTCAATGTAACCAACGGGAATGCTATTACCGGTTACCACTACAATGGAATGAAGGTGAAGGATACATTCAGCAGCAAGGCGAACAGAGTATACAATGTCACCTTGGTTAGGGATGAAGTCGTCAGCAAAGAATCCTTTGAAGAAAGAGGAACAATGCTAGATGCTTCTGAAGTGACTAATAAAAAAGCAGAAATCAATCCTCTCACTCCTCCAACAGTGGAGCCCCTTTCAACAAGTGGTAGTAAAGAAAGTGATTTTTCTAAGGTGAAGCATTATCAAGCTAACCGTGCTTTGGTTTATAAGAACATTGAAAAATTGTTACCTTTCTATAACAAGGCGACCATCGTGAAATACGGAAACCTGGTCAAGGAGAACAGTCTCTTATATCAAAAAGAACTCTTGTCCGCAGTTATGATGAAGGATGACCAAGTAATCACAGATATTGTTTCTAACAAACAGACTGCAAATAAACTCTTGCTTCACTATCAGGACCATTCATCTGAGAAGCTCGATCTCAAGTACCAGACTGATTTTGCCAAGCTAGCAGAATATAGTTTAGGGGATACAGGACTCCTCTACACTCCAAATCAATTCTTGTATGACCAAGACTCTATCATTAAGCAAGTCTTACCTGACTTACAAAAGATTGACTATAAGTCGGATACTATCAGAAAGATACTCGGAATTTCCCCAGAGGTCAAGCAAACTGAGCTCTATCTGGAAGACCAGTTCGCCAAAACAAAACAAGATTTGGCAAACAGTTTGAAAAAACTCTTGTCAGCAGATGCTGGACTTGCTGGTGACAACCCAGTTACCAGAGGCTATCTTGTAGATAAAATCAAGAACAATAAGGAAGCCTTACTACTCGGCTTAACTTATTTAGAACGTTGGTATAACTTTAGCTACGGTCAAGTGAATGTCAAAGACCTGGTGATGTATCGTCCAGACTTCTTTGGTAAAGGAAATACTTCACCACTAGATACTCTGATTGAGTTAGGGAAATCAGGATTTAATAATCTGCTTGCTAAAAACAATGTCGATACTTATGCTATCAGTCTTGCCAGCCATCATGGAACGACAGATTTGTTTAGCACGTTGGAAAATTACCGAAAAGTCTTTCTACCAGACAAAACCAATAATGACTGGTTTAAATCACAGACCAAGGCTTACATCGTCGAAGAAAAATCCACTATTGCAGAGGTCAAAGCCAAGCAAGAGCAAGCAGGGACTAAGTATTCTATCGGTGTTTATGACAGAATTACTAGTAGTACTTGGAAATACCGCAATATGGTCTTGCCTCTCCTTACCTTGCCAGAAAGATCTGTATTTGTCATCTCAACCTTGTCTAGCCTAGGATTTGGTGCTTACGATCGCTATCGCAACAGCGATTATAAGGCTGGAGATGAACTCAATAAGTTTGTTGAAGATAATGCGCGTGAAACAGCCAAACGTCAGCGAGATCACTATGATTATTGGTATCGTATTTTAGATAAAGAAGGACGTGAAAAGCTCTATCGTACAATTTTACTTTATGATGCCTATAAGTTTGGAGATGATACAACATCTGGAAAAGCTACAGTTGAGGCTCAGTTTGATAGTACCAATCCGGCGATGAAGAATTTCTTTGGTCCAGTGGGGAATAAAGTAGTTCACAATCACCATGGTGCTTATGCAACTGGAGATGGCGTTTACTATATGTCCTATCGTATGTTAGATAAGGATGGAGCTATCACCTATACCCATGAGATGACACATGATTCAGATCAGGATATTTACCTTGGTGGCTATGGTCGAAGAAGTGGCTTAGGACCGGAGTTCTTCGCAAAAGGCTTATTGCAAGCTCCTGATCAACCAAGTGATGCAACCATTACCATCAACTCTATCTTGAAACATAAAACATCAGATAGTACAGAAGGCCAGCGATTGCAAGTACTTGATCCAACTACAAGATTTAATGACGCAGCAGATCTTCAGAACTACGTCCACAATATGTTTGATGTCGTTTACATGTTGGAATATCTCGAAGGGCAATCTATTGTGAAACAGTTAGATGCTTATCAGAAAATGACGGCTCTGAGAAAAATCGAGAATAAATACGTGAAAGATCCTGCAGATGGAAATGAGGTTTACGCTACTAACGTTGTACAAAATCTGACAGAAGAAGATGCCAAAAAATTGACTACCTTTGATAGTTTAATTAAAAATAATATCTTGTCAGCTCGTGAATATAAGTCTGGGGAATATGAAAGAAACGGTTACTATACGATTAAACTCTTTGCCCCAATCTATTCGGCTCTGAGCAGTAAGGGAACTCCGGGTGATTTGATGGGACGTAGGATTGCTTATGAACTTCTGGCTGCCAAAGGCTTTAAGGATGGAATGGTACCTTATATCTCAAATCAATATGAAAAAGATGCAAAAGCGGCGGGAAGTAAGATTAAGTCTTATGGTAAAGAAGTAGGTTTAGTTACAGATGATCTTGTTTTGAAAAAGGTATTTGAAGGGAAGTATTCTTCTTGGGCGGATTTCAAGAAAGCTATGTACCAAGAACGGGTGGATCAGTTTAGAAACTTGAAAAAGGTGACCTTCAACGATCCAACTAAATCTTGGGCAAGTTTTGCAAGAAAGACGATTCATAGTGTAGAAGAACTGCAGCGATTAATGGACGAAGCTGTCCGTAAGGATGCAGATGAGAATCGTTATTCTTGGGACAACTATAATCCAGAATATGATAGTGCAGTTCATAAGTTAAAGAGAGCAGTGTTTAAGGCCTATCTAAATCAAACTGATGATTTTAGAAGTTCAATTTTTAATAATAAAAAATAGTGTTTACTATTAGGAAATAAAATTAAAGAAGGTGATTACGATTGTCATTATTTAAAAAAGAACGGTTTTCAATCCGAAAAATCTGTGGGATTGTTGGTTCAGTTTTACTCGGAAGCATCTTGGTTGCACCGTCAATCATTCATGCTTCTACATATCATTATGTTGAAAAAAGCGCTCTTACAAAGGAAGAACAAAGCAAGATTCAAGCAGGAATTCCTACTGATAATGAGGTAACTTATGCTCTTATTTATCAGCAGGAAGCTCTTCCTGCGACAGGTTCATCGACTTCTGTGCTTACAGCTTTAGGTCTATTAGCTGTTGGTAGTTTAGTCCTTTTGGTTCATAAAAAGAAAAAAGTTTCTAGTTTGTTCTTAGTTACTACTATCGGACTGATTAGTCTTTCTAGTATGCAAGCTCTCGATATAAGCAATCCTTTGAAAGCTCCAAGTAATGAAGGAGTGGTTCAAATTGCTGGATATCGTTATATTGGATACTTACCCCTTAATGATGATGCAATTTCAGAAATTCAACATAAGAATGAGGGGACAAAAAATGTTCCAGTATCTGAAATTCAAAGTATCCCTAATGAAGCGCCTAAAGCAGAAAAACCAGAACATACAGCACCAGTTGGTGGTAATCTGGTTGAGCCCGAAGTTCATGAGAAACCAGAATATACTGCACCGGTAGGAACAGTTCCTGATATGGCTCCTAAAGCTGAGAAGCGAGCATACACTGAGCCTGTAGGTATGGCTCCAGACGAAGCACCTAAATCAGAGAAACCAGAGTACACTGCACCAGTAGGCACAGTCCCAGACGATGCTCCTAAGTATGAGAAGCCTGACTATACGCAACCAATAGGTACAAACCTTGTAGAACCAGAAGTTCAACCAGCGTTGCCGGAAGCTATTGTGACTGACAAAGGCGAGCCGGAAGTTCAACCGGCATTACCCGAAGCTGTTGTGACTGACAAAGGTGAACCGGAAGTTCAACCAGCGTTACCCGAAGCTGTTGTGACTGACAAAGGCGAACCGGAAGTTCAACCGGCATTACCCGAAGCTGTTGTGACTGACAAAGGTGAGCCGGAAGTTCAACCAGCGTTACCCGAAGCTGTTGTAACTGATAAAGGTGAACCGGAAGTTCAACCAGCGTTACCCGAAGCTGTTGTGACTGACAAAGGCGAGCCGGAAGTTCAACCAGCGTTACCCGAAGCTGTTGTGACTGACAAAGGTGAGCCGGAAGTTCAACCAGCGTTGCCGGAAGCTATTGTGACTGACAAAGGCGAGCCGGAAGTTCAACCAGCGTTACCCGAAGCTGTTGTGACTGACAAAGGTGAGCCGGAAGTTCATGAAAAACCAGCATACACTGAACCGGTAGGCACAGTTCCAGAAGAAGCACCTAAGTCTGAGAAGCCAGAGTACATTGCTTCTGTAGGTACAGTCCCAGACGAAGCGCCTAAGGCTGAGAAACCAGAATATACGGGTTCTGTAGGTACAACAGGAGTAGATGAAACAGGAAACTTAATTGATCCGCCGGTTATTGAAATCTCAGAGTATACTGATCCACTAGCTACAGTTCCTGACGTTGCTCCAGAGAGAGAAGAGCTTCCTGCTTTACATACTGATATTCGTACAGAGACTATTCCTAAAACTATCACAGAAGAATCTGATCCTACCAAATTTATAGGTGATGATTCTGTTAAACAAGTTGGTGAGGACGGCGAACGTCAAATTGTTACTAGCTATGAAGAGTTACATGGCAAAAAAATCAGTGAACCAGTTGAAACCGTAACTGTGTTAAAAGAAATGAAGCCTGAAATTCTTGTAAAAGGTACAAAAGAAAAGCCAAAAGAAAAAACAGCTCCTGTTTTGACTCTGACCACTGTATCTAAGGATGTTTTAGCTAAGTCTGCTACAATTAACTACAATCTAGAAAATCAAGACAATGCTACAATTACACGCATTGTAGCGACTATCAAAGAAGGTGGAAAAATTGTAAAAACGCTTGATTTAAAAATCGATAACTTATCTCAAGTATTAGAGAACTTAGACTATTACAAAGATTATACGATTTCAACCACTATGACTTATGATGTAGGTAAGGGTGCAGAAGTATCGACTTTGGAAGATAAACCTTTACGCTTAGATTTAAAGAAAGTTGAGTTGAAAGATATTGCAAATACCAGTCTCGTACAAGTAAACGAAAGCGGTGTCGAAAGCGATAGTAATCATTTAACATCTCTTCCAAGTAATGTTAACAACTATTACTTAAAAGTAACCTCCAGAGAAAACAAAGTGACTCGTTTAGCAATTGATAAGATTGAAGAGGTCATTGAGGAAGGTAAGCAGCTTTACAAGATAACGGCAAAAGCACCTGACTTAGTTCAACGTGATAAAGACGGTAAGTTAAGAGATACTTACACTTATTATCTTGAAAAACCGAGGGCTACCGAGGATAAGGTTTATTACAACTTCCATGATTTAGCAAAAGATATGCAAGCAAATCCTACCGGTGAGTTTAAACTTGGTGCAGATTTGAATGCAGTTAACGTTAAGCCAGCAGGTAAAGCTTATGTTATGGCTAAGTTTAGAGGTACTTTATCAAGTGTAGAGAATCATCAGTACACGATTCATAACTTAGAAAGACCTTTGTTTAATGAGGCTGAAGGTGCTACACTCAAAAACTTTAACTTAGGTAATGTAAATATAAACATGCCTTGGGCTGATAAAGTTGCACCTATTGGTAATATGTTTAAGAAGTCTACACTTGAGAATATCAAAGTAGTAGGTTCAGTAACAGGAAATAACGATGTAACCGGTGCTGTTAATAAGTTAGACGAAGCTAATATGCGCAATGTAGCTTTTATTGGCAAGATTAACAGTCTTGGAGATAAAGGCTGGTGGTCTGGTGGACTTGTCAGCGAAAGTTGGCGAAGTAACACGGATAGTGTTTATTTTGACGGTGATATTGTAGGTAACAATTCTAAGTTTGGTGGTTTAGTAGCTAAAGTCAATCACGGAAGTAATCAGTGGGATGTTAAACAAAAAGGTCGTTTGACAAATTCTGTTGTTAAAGGTACTATGACTCTGAAAAATCATGGTCAAAGTGGTGGTTTAGTTCACGAAAACTATGACTGGGGTTGGGTTGAGAATAATATTAGTATGATGAAAGTCAATAACGGTGAAATTATGTATGGTTCAGCTTCTATTGACGGTGACCCATACTTTGGTTTTGACTACTTCAAAAATAATTATTATGTAAAAGATGTTGCTACTGGAGAAAGTACCTACAAGCGTTCGAAACAGATTCAGTCTATCTCTCAAGCAGAAGCAGACGCCAAAATCGCTAATATGGGGATTACTGCGAATACCTTCGCTATTCAAGATCCAGTTGTAAACAAGTTAAATCGTATCGTTGATAGAGATTCTGAATATAAAGCGATTCAGGACTACCAAGAAACAAGAAACCTAGCTTATCGAAATTTGGAAAAACTGCAACCATTTTATAACAAAGAGTGGATTGTAAACCAAGGGAATAAGTTAACAGATGAGTCCAATCTTGTTAAGAAAACTGTTCTGTCTGTAACAGGTATGAAAGCAGGGCAATTTGTCACTGATTTATCGGATATTGATAAGATTATGGTTCACTATGCTGATGGTACAAAAGAAGAGTTAACTGTGACCGCTAAAACGAATTCTAAAGTAGCTCAAGTAAAAGAGTATGATGTAGCAGGTCAAAACATTGTCTATACTCCAAATATGGTTATGAAGAATCGTAGCCAGTTAGCAAGCAATATCAAAGAGAAGTTAGCTAGTGTTACCCTACTTTCAGATGAAGTTCGTAGCTTGATGGATAAGCGTGAGAAACCTTGGCAAAATACCCCTGAGAAGAAAACTGAGTACATTAAGGGCTTGTATTTAGAAGAAAGCTTCGAAGAAGTCAAAGGAAACTTAGAAAAACTTGTTAGTCAGATTTTAGAAAATGAAGATCATCAGTTAAACGGTGGGGAAGTAGTCGAGCGTGCTTTACTTAAGAAAGTTGAAGATAACAAAGCTAAAATCATGATGGGGCTGGCCTACTTAAATCAATATTATGGTTTTAAATACGATGAGTTATCAATTAAAGATATTATGATGTTTAAACCTGATTTTTATGGTAAGAATGTTAATGTTTTAGATTTCTTAATCAAAATTGGTTCAAGTGAAAGAAATGTTAAAGGAGATAGAACTTTAGAAGCTTATCGTGAAACTATAGGTGGAACAATTGGAATAAATGAATTAAATGGATTCTTACATTACAATATGAAGCTATTCACTAACCATACAGATATAAATGACTGGTTTAAGAAAGCTATTGAAAAGAACGCGTATGTAGTTGAACAACCATCAACGAACCCTGCATTTGCTAACAAAAAATATCGTCTATACGAAGGAATTAATAATGGGCAGCATGGGCGCATGATTTTACCTCTTCTTAATTTGAAAAATGCACATCTATTTATGATTTCAACGTATAATTCAATTTCATTCGGTGCATTTGAAAAATACAACAAAAATACTGAAGAAGAACGTGAAGCCTTTAAAAAAGAGATTAATCTACGTGCCAAAGAGCAAGTTAATTACTTAGATTTTTGGTCACGTCTTGCTACTGATAATGTACGCGATAAACTTCTTAAGAGTCAAAATGTAGTTCCAACTCCTGTATGGGATAATCATAATGCTCCAGGTGGCTGGCCTGACAGATTCGGACATAGAAATGGAAAATCAGACTATACTCCAGTCAGGGAATTCTTTGGTCGTATTGGGAAGTATCATGAGTATAAGTATGGCTATGGAGCCTATGCTTACATCTTTGCTGATCCACAACCTATGGATGCTGTATATTTTGTTATGTCGGATTTAATAAGTGAATACGGCACATCTGCCTTTACACATGAAACTACCCACGTAAATGACCGCATGGCATATTTGGGTGGTCATAGACATCGACAAGGTACAGACCTTGAAGCATTTGCTCAGGGTATGTTACAAACTCCAGCACAACACGGACATCAAGGTGAATACGGTGCACTTGGATTAAATATGGCATTTGAACGTCAAAATGATGGTAACCAATGGTACAACTATAATCCTAACAAGCTGGATTCGCGTGAAACTATAGATAAATACATGAAGAACTACAATGAAGCTATGATGATGCTTGATTATGCTGAAGCTGAAGCTGTTCTTCCTAAGGTTAAAGGTGACAATAGTAAGTGGTTCAAGAAAATTGACCGTGAAATACGTCGACCAATGGATAGAAATAAACTAAGTGGTCCTCACCAATGGGACAAAGTGCGTGACTTGACAGACGCTGAGAAAATAACCAATCTTGAAACCATTGATGATTTGGTAAATAACAATTTTATGACTATTCACGGAAATCCAGGCAATAAAGTCTTCCACCCAGAAGATTTTGGTACGGCTTATGTCAATGTCAATATGATGGCTGGTATTTACGGTGGTAATACAAGCCAAGGAGCACCAGGTTCATTATCATTCAAACATAATGCCTTCCGTATGTGGGGGTACTATGGATATGAACATGGATTCATTGACTATGTTTCAAGCAAACATCAAGGTGCTGCTGATAAAGAAAATAAAGGTCTTTTAGGCGATGATTTCATTATCAAGAAAGTATCTGGAGACAAATTCAAGACACTTGAAGAGTGGAAGAGACATTGGTATCATGATGTGAAAGTCAGAGCTGAAAAAGGATTCACAGAGATTACAATTGATGGACAAACCATCCACAATTATAATGAACTCAAAGCCTTGTTCGACAAAGCGGTCACAGAAGACCTCAAGAAGGCTGGAAACTACTCAAATACTGAAAATTTGAAATCTAAAGTCTTTAAATCCCTTCTAAAAAACACAGATGGTTTCTTAAATCCATTGTTTAAAATATAAAAGGGACAAGTTTTTTGGCTCTTTGTCAACTGTAGTGGGTTGAAGAAAAGCTAATCTCGAGAAAGGACAAATTTCGTCCTTTCTTTTTTGATGTTCAGAGCGATAAAAATGCGTTTTTTGAAGTTTTCAAAGTTCTGACAACCAAAGGCATTGCGTTTAATAAGTTTGATTAGATTATTAGTGGCTTCCAGTTTGGCGTTAGAATAGGGTAGTTGAAGAGCGTTGACAGTTTTCTCTTTGTCCTTTAGAAAGGTTTTAAAGACAGTCTGAAAAAGAGGATGAACCAGCTTTAGATTGTCCTCAATGAGTCCAAAGAATTTCTTCGGCTCCTTATTCTGAAAGTGGAAAAGCAAGAGTTGATAGAGATGATAGTGATGTTTCAAGTCTTCGGAATAGCTCAAAAGCTTGTTTAGGATTTCCTTATTGGTTAAATGCATACGAAAAGTAGGGCGATAAAAACGTTTATCACTCAGTTTACGACTATCCTGATTGATTCATAATTTGGACACGAATACGGCTCATAGCACGGCTAAGATGTTGGAGTAAAACAGTCCAGTGGACTGTTTTAGCCTGAGTTTAGAAATATAAAAACGAAGGGTGAAAGCAATCCGACACAATTTTAGAGTACGGGAGTGAAACAGTCTGGGAGACTGTTTCAGCCTGAGCCTAGAAATTCGAAAGCGAAGTTGTCTAGTCAAGTCATAATAAGGGATAAACATATCCATAGTAATGATTTTGACAGAACTCTCATATTTAAGAAAATGATTTCGGATGATGGATTGTGTTCTACCTTCCAGAACTGTGATGATATTGAGATTGTCAAAATCTTGAGAAATGAAACTCATCTTCATCTCTCGATTGAAACAGTCACTCCCCTGACTATTTCAACGTCCCAAGATATAATCTCAGGAAGGCGATCATGCTTAAAACGGAAGTCATTGAGCTTGCGAATGACAGTTGAAGTTGAAATAGAAAGCTGATGGGCAATGTCAGTCATAGAAGCCTATTCAATCAACTTTTGAGCAATTTTTGGTTGATAATACGAGGGATTTGGTGATTTTTCTTAACGATAGAAGTCTCAGCGACCATCATTTTTGAGCGATGATAGCACTTGAATCGACGCTTTTTCAGAAGAATTCTAGTAGGCATACCAGTTGTTTCGAGGTAAGGAATTTTCGACGGTTTTTGAAAATCATATTTCTTCATTTGATTTCCGCAATCAGGACAAGATGGGGCGTCATAGTCCAGTTTAGCAATAATTTCCTTGTGTATATCTCTATTAACAACATCCATAATTTGAATATTAGGGTCTTTAACGTCTGGTAATTTTGTGATAAAATATAATTGTTCCATATGATTCTTTCTAATGATGGTTTCGGCGCTTTTCATTATAGATCTTATGGGACTTTTTTTGTTTTGGTACCCAGAATGATTTTTATGTAAAATTTTTGTACAAAATCATCGGATTAATTTCTTATTTTATAAAAGTTGAATACTAACGCATATACTTATAAAGCAAGTCTTTCTTTAACAAATCACTAACTAAAAATGTGCAGTAATTATTTTATTATAAGCTTTAAAAATACAGGTGAGGAAGATTTTTACTAGCTTTGATAAGTATGATAATTCTAACTGATATAAACAAAGTTATCGTATTAAATATCAAGATAGTTCTGGGCTTAATTTTTTTATAGGATTGGCTATTAGTAAGAAATATGGTATAATATAGGGTGAGACCTTCTTAATAAATAGTGAAAGAGTATAAAATGAAAAAAATTGTCATTAACGGTGGGAGACCATTGAAAGGTGAAATTACGATTAGTGGCGCTAAAAATAGTGTCGTTGCCTTGATTCCTGCCATTATTTTATCAGATGATGTTGTGATTTTGGATTGTGTTCCAGACATCTCTGATGTAGCTAGTCTTATTGAGATTATGGAGATCATGGGAGCTAGTGTCAAGCGTTATGACGATGTTCTTGAGATTGATCCTCGTGGTGTTCAAAATAAACCAATGCCTTATGGTAAAATTAATAGCTTGCGTGCGTCTTATTATTTCTATGGTAGTCTTTTAGGACGTTTTGGTGAAGCAACTGTAGGTTTGCCTGGAGGGTGTGACCTAGGACCACGTCCGATTGATTTGCATTTAAAAGCATTTGAAGCTATGGGAGCTAAGACAACCTACGAGGGAGATAATATGAATCTCTCAACCCAAGGATCAAGTCTACATGGTGCACATATCTATATGGATACTGTTAGTGTTGGTGCAACAATCAATACGATGCTAGCAGCAGTAAAAGCTAAAGGTCGAACAGTTATTGAAAATGCTGCTCGCGAACCTGAAATCATTGATGTGGCTACATTATTAAACAATATGGGAGCTCACATTCGTGGAGCAGGTACGGATATGATTACAATCGATGGTGTGGATAGCTTGCACGGAACACGTCACCAAGTCATCCCAGACCGTATTGAAGCAGGTACATATATTTCAATGGCAGCTGCAGTAGGTCATGGGATTCGAATTAATAATGTACTTTATGAGCATTTAGAAGGATTTATTGCTAAACTTGAAGAAATGGGTGTTCACATGACTATTTCTGAAGACAGTATTTTCGTCGAAGAGCAAACAAATCTAAAGGCTGTTAATATCAAAACAGCTCCTTATCCAGGTTTCGCAACAGATCTTCAACAGCCTATTACTCCTTTGTTATTAAAAGCAGAAGGTCGTGGCACATTGATTGATACAATCTATGAAAAACGTGTCAACCATGTTTTTGAATTAGCCAAAATGAATGCAGATATTTCAACAACAAACGACCACATCCTTTATAAGGGTGGAAATCCTTTGCAGGGTGCAAAAGTTAAGGCGACAGACCTACGTGCTGGAGCTGCCTTGGTTATTGCTGGCTTGATGGCTGAAGGAAAAACAGAGATTACCAATGTAGAATTTATCCTTCGAGGCTACTCGAATATTATCGAAAAATTGCGTAATCTTGGAGCAGATATTGAGCTAATCGAAGATTAGCACTTTGAGGATTGCAATGAATATCTGGACTAAATTAGCAAAATTTTCTTTCTATGAGACGGAACGTTTATATTTCCGTCCCTTCTTTTTTACGGATGTAAATGATTTTCATCAACTTGCATCAGATCCTGAAAATCTTCAATTTATCTTTCCTGCACAAGCAAGTATTGAAGAAAGTCAGTATGCTCTTGCCAATTATTTTATGAAATCACCTTTGGGGATTTGGGCTATTTGTGATAAAAAAGAGCAACGAATGATTGGAGCTATCAAGTTTGAAAAACTTGATGAAATTAAGAAAGAAGCTGAAATTGGCTATTTTTTAAAGAAAGACTATTGGTCTCAGGGTTATATGACTGAAGCAGTTACCAAATTACGAGATTTATCCATGAACGAGTTTGCATTGAAGCAACTTTCGATTGTGACACATCTAGAAAATGTTGCTAGTCAGAAAGTAGCAGAAAAATCAAATTTTGTTCTTTATCGTCGTTTTAAAGGTAGCGATCGTTATACCCGAAAGATGCGGGATTATCTAGAATTCCGTTATACAAAAGGAAATCTAAATGAGTAAACACCAAGAAATATTAGCCTACTTGGAAGAATTACCAGTTGGGAAGCGTGTCAGTGTTCGTAGTATTTCAAATCGGCTGGGAGTAAGTGATGGTACAGCATATCGGGCTATCAAAGAAGCTGAAAATAGAGGACTTGTTGAAACACGTCCTCGAAGTGGAACAGTGCGTGTAAAGTCAAAAAAAGTAGCTATTGAGAAATTAACGTTCGCAGAAATTGCAGAAGTTACAGGCTCAGAAGTTTTAGCTGGTCAAGCTGGATTAGATAGAGAATTTAGTAAATTCTCCATTGGAGCGATGACTGAAAAGAATATTCTTTCTTATCTTCATGATGGCGGCTTACTTATCGTAGGAGATCGAACACGTATTCAGTTATTAGCACTTGAAAATGAAAATGCTGTCTTGGTAACAGGTGGATTTGAAGTTCATGAAGACGTTTTGAACCATGCTAATAAAAAAAATATTCCAGTATTACGCAGTAAGCATGATACATTTACAATTGCGACTATGATCAACAGAGCTTTGTCCAACGTTCAGATCAAGACAGATATTTTGACGGTTGAAAAAATCTATCGTACTAGTCATGAATATGGATTTCTACAGGAAACGGATACTGTCAAAGATTATCTAGACTTGGTTCGTAAGAATAGAACGAGCCGTTTCCCTGTCATCAATCAGCATCAGGTCGTTGTTGGTGTAGTTACTATGCGTGATGCTGGAGATAAATCACCTGGTACAACGATAGATAAGGTCATGACAAGAACTGTCTATATGACCGGCTTAGCCACGAATATCGCTAACGTTAGCCAGAGAATGATTGCTGAAGACTTTGAAATGGTACCTGTTGTGAGAAGTAATCAAACTTTACTTGGTGTTATTACTAGACGGGATGTCATGGAAAAGATGAGCCGCTCTCAAGTTTCAGCATTACCAACATTTTCAGAACAGGTTGGTCAGAAGTTATCTTACCACCATGATGAAGTTGTCATTACGGTTGAACCATTTATGTTGGAAAAAAATGGAGTCCTTGCAAATGGAGTTCTTTCAGAAATTTTGACCCATATGACGCAGGATCTGGTCGTGAATAGCGGACGTAATCTCATCATTGAACAGATGTTGATTTACTTTTTACAAGCTGTTCAGATTGATGATATCTTGCGAATTCAGGCTAGAATTATTCATCATACGAGAAGGTCAGCCATTATCGACTATGATATTTATATCAATCATCAAATCGTATCAAAAGCAAATGTTACTGTAAAAATTAATTAAAACTAGGAGAAAACATGATTACATTAAAATCAGCTAGAGAAATCGAAGCAATGGATAAGGCTGGCGATTTTCTTGCCAGTATTCACATCGGTTTGCGTGACATCATCAAACCAGGTGTAGATATGTGGGAAGTAGAAGAATATGTGCGTCGTCGTTGTAAAGAAGAGAATTTCCTTCCACTACAGATTGGTGTTGATGGGGCAATGATGGATTATCCATACGCAACTTGTTGTTCGCTTAATGACGAAGTAGCCCATGCTTTTCCACGCCACTATATTTTGAAGGAAGGCGATTTGCTGAAAGTTGATATGGTCCTTGGTGGGCCAATCGCTAAGTCTGACCTCAATGTTTCTAAACTAAATTTTAACAACGTTGAGCAGATGAAAAAATATACTCAAAACTTTACGGGCGGCTTGGCAGATTCTTGTTGGGCTTACGCTGTTGGAAAACCGTCAGAAGAAGTAAAAAACTTAATGGACGTGACCAAGGAAGCTATGTACATTGGTATTGAAAAAGCCGTTGTAGGAAACCGTATTGGAGATATTGGAGCTGCTATTCAGGAATATGCTGAAAGCCGTGGTTACGGAGTTGTTCGTGATCTTGTAGGACACGGTGTTGGTCCAACTATGCATGAAGAACCAATGGTGCCTAACTATGGTATCGCAGGTCGTGGTCTCCGCCTTCGTGAAGGTATGGTTTTGACAATCGAACCAATGATTAATACAGGTGATTGGGAAATCGATACAGATATGAAAACAGGATGGGCTCACAAAACTATCGATGGTGGACTATCATGTCAGTACGAGCATCAGTTTGTTATTACTAAAGATGGGCCTGTAATCTTGACAAGTCAAGGTGAAGAGGGAACTTATTAATCAAAAAAGGAGCTGAGCTCCTTTTTTGATTCTTTCAAGTTGAAAATAAATTTGCGTAGCAGATATCTTACAAACGTTTTCTTTTATAGTAAAATAAAAGATGACTATATGAAAGAAGGTTCTTAATTGGAAAGTATTTTATTTTTTATTTCTGTCTTTATAGCTGGGGTCTTGTCATTCTTTTCTCCCTGTATCTTTCCCTTGTTACCAGTCTACGCAGGTGTTCTGCTAGATGATCAAGAGGAATCAAAGACATTTCATTTTTGGGGTAAAGATGTTGCCTGGTCAGGATTGATTCGTACCCTCTGTTTTATTGCTGGTATCTCTCTCATTTTCTTTATTCTTGGATTTGGAGCAGGATTCCTTGGGAATTTACTTTATGCTGACTGGTTCCGTTATGTCATGGGAATCATGATTATCATACTGGGATTGCATCAGATGGAAATTCTTCATCTACAAAAATTAGAGGTACAAAAAACAGTAACATTTAAGCAAAAACAGTCTAGTAAATATCTCTCAGCCTTTTTACTGGGGATCAGCTTCAGCTTTGGCTGGACTCCATGTATAGGCCCAGTTTTAAGTTCTGTTTTAGCACTGGCTGCTTCAGGAGGAAATGGAGCTCTTCAGGGGGCCTTATTGACCCTCATTTACACTCTTGGAATGGCACTTCCATTTTTATTTCTGGCCTTGGCATCAGGTCTTGTCATGCCTTATTTTAGTAGAATCAAATCCCACATACTTTTATTGAAGAAGATTGGTGGTTTATTGATCATTCTCATGGGAATTTTATTAATGTTGGGACAGTTAAATGTCTTATCTGGAATATTAGGATAAAAGGAGTTATCTATGAAAAAAATTATCTATTTTGGACTTAGTTTCTTGTCTCTCTTTCTTCTGATTGCTTGTGGCAAGGAAGAGAAAAAATCAAGTCCACAAAATCAATCAAATCAGACACAACAAGCTCCTGTGAAGCAAGTAGCTATTGGAGCAGAAGCACCTGATTTCACCCTTCAATCGATGGATGGAAAAGAAGTCAAATTATCTGATTTTAAAGGTAAGAAAGTTTATCTTAAATTTTGGGCATCTTGGTGTGGACCATGTAAGAAAAGTATGCCAGAATTGATGGAGCTTGCTGCTAAAGAAGATCGCGATTTCGAAATTTTATCTGTCATTGCGCCAGGGCTTCAAGGTGAAAAAACTGTAGATCAATTTCCAAAGTGGTTTGAAGAACAAGGTTATAAAGACATCCCTGTTTTATATGATACAAAAGGAGCTGTTTTTCAAGATTATCAAATTCGAAGCATCCCTACAGAGTATCTAATTGATTCACAGGGTAAAATTGCTAAGATTCAATTAGGTGCGATTAGTAACGCAGATGCAGAAGCAGCTTTTGCTCAAATGAAATAATGTAATGAAATATAAAAATGTCTAGACAAACCGTCTAGACATTTTTTCTAACTTAAATTAGTTTTTTGAAGCTGCTTGGAATTCAGGGTTTTTCCAAGCTTCATCAATAATAGCTTGCAATTCTTTTGCTGAAGCTTGCATTTTTTGAGTTTCAGCATCGTTCAATGGGATGTTAACTGGACGAACAATACCGTGTGCACCAACGATAGCTGGTTGACCGATAAAGACGTTTTCAACTCCGTATTGACCTTCTTGGAATACTGAAAGTGGAAGAACAGCATTTTCATCATCAAGGATAGCTTTTGTAATACGAGCAAGGGCTACTGCGATACCATAGTATGTTGCACCTTTTTTGTTGATGATTGAGTAAGCAGCATCACGAACTGAGATGAAGAGTTCTACAAGGTCAGCTTCATCCAAGTCACGGTTAGCTTGCAACCATTGTTCCAATTTTACACCGGCAACGTTAGCGTGTGACCAAACAGCAAACTCAGAGTCACCGTGTTCACCCATGATGTAGGCGTGAACTGAACGAGCATCAACGCCGATTTTTTCAGCAAGTGCTTGACGGAAACGAGCTGAGTCAAGTGAAGTACCTGAACCGATAACACGTTCTTTAGGGAAACCTGAGAATTTCCAAGTTGAGTAAGTCAAAACGTCAACTGGGTTAGCTGCAACAAGGAAGATACCGTCGAAACCAGAAGCAACAACTTGTTCAACGATTGATTTGTTGATAGCAAGGTTTTTACCAACAAGGTCAAGACGAGTTTCACCTGGTTTTTGTGGAGCACCAGCAGTGATAACTACAAGGTCAGCGTCCGCACAGTCTTCATACTTAGCTGCATAAATTTTCTTAGGTGAAGTAAAAGCAAGCGCGTGGCTAAGGTCTTCAGCATCACCAACAGCTTTTTCAAACAATTGAGGAATTTCAATGATACCAAGTTCTTGTGCAATTCCTTGGTTAACAAGAGCAAAAGCGTATGATGATCCTACGGCACCGTCACCGACAAGGATAACTTTTTTGTGTTGTTTAGTTAATGTCATTTGTCTAAACATCTCCTTCATTTTTTAAGGGCTTCCCCCGTTTAGTTTCATTCTATCACTTTTAAATAGCTTTGTCACGGATATAACATCCACTTGGCCATGTAAACGTTTTAGTCGGATTGGAAGACTGAAATCTAGGTCAAACTATGGTATAATATATCTAGTTACTAATAGTGAAATGAGGCATTTGTTAATGCAAGATAAAAATTTAGTGAATGTCAATCTGACAAAGGAGATGAAGACCAGCTTTATCGACTACGCCATGAGTGTTATCGTATCGCGGGCCCTTCCTGATGTTCGAGATGGGTTGAAACCAGTTCATCGTCGTATTCTATACGGTATGAACGAATTGGGTGTGACACCAGATAAACCTCATAAGAAATCTGCCCGTATTACAGGGGATGTCATGGGTAAATACCACCCGCACGGTGACTCATCTATCTACGAAGCTATGGTTCGTATGGCGCAATGGTGGAGTTACCGTTACATGCTTGTAGATGGGCATGGGAACTTTGGTTCCATGGATGGTGATGGTGCCGCAGCTCAGCGTTATACCGAAGCACGTATGAGTAAGATTGCTCTTGAAATGCTTCGTGACATCAATAAAAATACCGTTGATTTTGTTGATAACTATGATGCCAATGAACGTGAACCTGTTGTTTTACCAGCTCGTTTTCCAAATCTTTTGGTCAATGGAGCTACAGGTATCGCTGTTGGTATGGCGACTAATATTCCGCCACATAACTTGGGTGAAACCATTGATGCTGTTAAGTTAGTGATGGATAATCCAGAAGTCACAACCAAGGAATTAATGGAAGTTCTTCCTGGTCCAGATTTCCCAACTGGTGCCCTTGTTATGGGGAAATCAGGTATTCATAAGGCCTACGAAACTGGTAAAGGATCGATTGTGCTTCGTTCTCGTACTGAAATCGAAGAAACTAAGACTGGTCGCGAACGTATCGTTGTAACAGAATTTCCATACATGGTCAACAAGACTAAAGTCCATGAACATATTGTGCGTTTAGTTCAAGAAAAACGTATCGAAGGAATTACAGCTGTTCGTGATGAATCAAACCGTGAGGGAGTTCGCTTTGTTATCGAAGTGAAGCGTGATGCGTCAGCCAATGTTATCTTGAACAACTTGTTCAAGATGACTCAAATGCAAACTAGCTTTGGATTTAACATGCTGGCTATCCAGAATGGTGTACCAAAGATTCTTTCTCTTCGTCAAATCTTGGATGCCTATATTGAGCACCAAAAAGAAGTGGTGACTCGTCGTACTCAATTTGACAAAGAGAAAGCTGAAGCGCGTGCACACATCTTAGAAGGTTTGTTGATTGCTCTGGACCACATCGACGAAGTCATTCGTATCATCCGTGCCAGTGAAACGGATGCAGAAGCCCAAGCTGAATTGATGAGCAAGTTCAAGTTATCTGAACGTCAAAGTCAGGCAATTCTTGATATGCGTCTCCGTCGATTGACAGGTTTGGAGCGTGACAAGATTCAGTCAGAATATGATGAGCTTATTGCCTTGATTGCTGACTTGGCAGACATTCTTGCAAAACCAGAACGCGTAGCGCAAATTATCAAGGAAGAATTGGATGAGGTCAAACGTAAGTTTGGCGATCCACGTCGTACTGAGTTGATGGTTGGTGAAGTCTTGACTCTTGAAGATGAAGACTTGATTGAAGAGTCTGATGTCCTTATCACTCTATCAAATAAAGGTTATATCAAACGTTTGGACCAAGACGAATTTACAGCTCAAAAACGTGGTGGACGTGGCGTTCAAGGAACTGGAGTTAAGGACGATGACTTTGTGCGTGAATTGGTTTCAACCAGCACTCACGATCATTTGCTATTCTTCACCAATAAAGGACGTGTTTATCGTCTTAAGGGATATGAAATTCCAGAATACGGTCGTACAGCCAAAGGGTTGCCAGTTGTCAATCTTTTGAAACTGGATGAAGGTGAAAGCATTCAAACCATTATCAATGTTGAATCAGAACGTAGTGATGATGCTTATCTCTTCTTTACAACTCGCGCAGGTATTGTCAAAAGAACCAGTGTCAAAGAATTTGCCAACATTCGTCAAAATGGTCTCAAAGCCTTAAATCTGAAAGATGAGGATGAGTTGATTAATGTCTTACTAACTGAAAAAGACACAGATATCATCATCGGAACCAGATTAGGCTATGCAGTTCGTTTCAGTCAGTCTTCAGTTCGTAGCATGAGTCGTATTGCCACTGGTGTTAAAGGGGTAAACCTTCGTGAAGGTGATGCTGTAGTTGGAGCAAGGGTGATTACTGACCAAGATGAAGTCCTTATCATTACTGAGAAAGGATACGGTAAGCGCACAGTTGCGACTGAATATCCAACAAAAGGGCGTGCCGGTAAGGGAATGAAAACAGCCAATGTTACTGAAAAAAATGGTCCTCTGGCTGGTCTCTTAACAGTAAAAGGGGATGAAGATCTGATGATTATCACTGACACAGGTGTCATGATTCGAACCAATGTTGCCAATATTTCACAAACGGGACGTTCAACTATGGGAGTAAAAGTGATGCGTCTAGATCAAGATGCTAAGATTGTGACTTTTACAAGTGTTGCAGCAGCAGAAAAAGAAGAAGTTGGGGCAGAACAGGAAACAGAAAGTGAAGCATAATGTCTAAAAAAATCAATAAAAAGAAAAATAAACGAAAAAATCTGTTGATCAATATATTGGCAGGATTTCTGATACTGCTATCAATCGCTTTGATTTTTAACGCTAAAATCCGTGATATTTTTATGGTTTGGAATACTAATAAGTACCAAGTAAGTCAGGTATCAAAAGAAAAATTAGAAGAAAATCAGGATACAGAAGGAAATTTTGATTTCGATTCAGTGAAGGCTATCTCATCTGAAGCGGTTTTATCTTCGCAGTGGGATGCCCAACAACTTCCTGTTATTGGTGGAATTGCCATTCCTGAAGTAGAGATTAACCTACCTATCTTTAAAGGTTTAGATAATGTGAACTTGTTCTATGGGGCAGGAACCATGAAACCAAATCAAAAAATGGGAGAGGGAAATTATTCTCTCGCTAGTCACCATATTTTTACAGCTGAAAATGCCAGTCAGATGCTCTTTTCACCTTTGGTCAATGCCAAAGAAGGGATGAAAATTTATTTGACTGATAAGGAAAAGGTTTATACCTATGTCATTCGTGAAGTCAAACACGTTACACCTGACCGCGTTGATGAAATAGAAGACCGTGAGGGAATCAAAGAAATTACCTTGGTAACCTGTGTAGACTACAATGCCACAGAACGGATTATCGTGAAGGGAGATTTCAAAGAAGTGAAACCTTATGCAGAAACTCCATCAGATATCTTAGAAGCCTTTAATAAGCCTTATAAACAAAGATATTAAGAGATAAGATTAATAAAAAAGGTTTGCTAGTATTAGCGAACCTTTTTCTTGTCAATTTCAGAAAATAGATAGGAAAAAGACTTTTCAATTTTGGTAAAAAGTAGTATAATGTTTCTATTATAGAAATTTTTAGAAAATTCCGAAAGAGGTTTGTTATGGGATACACAGTTGCTGTTGTCGGCGCTACAGGTGCCGTTGGTGCTCAAATGATCAAAATGTTGGAAGAATCAACTCTTCCTATCGATAAGATTCGTTACCTTGCGTCTGCACGTTCTGCAGGAAAGATTTTGCAATTCAAAGGTCAAGATGTGACCATCGAAGAAACAACAGAAGACGCTTTTGAAGGGGTTGATATTGCTCTTTTCTCAGCTGGTGGATCAACTTCTGCAAAATATGCACCTTATGCTGTTAAGGCAGGCGCAGTCGTCGTAGATAACACTTCTTATTTCCGTCAAAATCCAGATGTACCATTGGTTGTTCCTGAAGTGAATGCCCACGCCCTTGATGCTCACAACGGAATTATCTCTTGTCCTAACTGTTCAACAATTCAAATGATGGTGGCTCTTGAGCCCGTTCGTCAAAAATGGGGATTGGACCGTATTATCGTTTCAACTTACCAAGCTGTTTCAGGTGCTGGTATGGGAGCAATTCTTGAAACTCAACGTGAGCTTCGTGAAGTCTTGAATGATGGCGTGAATCCACGTGATTTGCATGCGGAAATCTTGCCTTCAGGTGGCGATAAGAAACACTATCCAATTGCCTTCAACGCTCTTCCGCAAATTGACGTTTTCACTAATAATGATTACACTTACGAAGAGATGAAGATGACCAATGAAACCAAGAAAATCATGGAAGACGATAGCATTGCCGTATCAGCAACATGTGTACGTATTCCAGTTTTGTCAGCTCACTCTGAGTCAGTCTATATTGAAACAAAAGAAGTAGCACCAATCGAAGAAGTGAAAGCAGCTGTTGCTGCCTTCCCAGGTGCAGTTCTTGAAGATGATATTGCTCACCAAATCTATCCTCAAGCAGTAAATGCTGTTGGTTCACGTGATACATTCGTTGGACGTATCCGTAAAGATTTGGATGCAGAAAAAGGTATTCATATGTGGGTGGTTTCTGATAACCTTCTTAAAGGTGCCGCTTGGAACTCAGTTCAAATCGCTGAGACTTTACATGAACGTGGTCTAGTACGCCCAACAGCTGAATTAAAATTTGAATTGAAATAATGTGTAGGAGTTCTTTTGAACTCCTTCTTTAAAATAGAAAGGTGTTTTGTATGTCTTATCAAGATTTAAAAGATTGTAAAATTATCACAGCCTTTATTACTCCTTTTCATGAAGATGGCTCTATCAATTTCGATGCCATTCCAAAGTTGATTGAACATTTATTGGCTCATCATACAGATGGAATTCTCCTAGCAGGAACAACTGCTGAGAGTCCGACTCTAACTCACGATGAGGAGTTGCAGTTGTTTGCGGCTGTTCAAAAGGTTGTCAACGGACGAGTTCCTTTAATCGCTGGTGTTGGTACCAATGATACACGTGACTCTATTGAGTTCGTCAAAGAGGTAGCAGAGTTTGGCGGTTTTGCGGCTGGTCTTGCGATTGTTCCTTACTATAACAAACCATCCCAAGAAGGCATGTATCAACACTTTAAAGCTATTGCAGATGCTTCTGATTTACCCATTATCATCTATAACATTCCAGGTCGTGTAGTTGTCGAAATGACTCCAGATACCTTACTTCGTTTGGCAGAACATCCAAATATTATCGGTGTCAAAGAATGTACCAGTCTTGCCAATATGGCTTACTTGATTGAGCATAAACCAGAAGAATTCTTGGTGTACACTGGTGAGGATGGTGATGCTTTTCATGCTATGAACCTTGGTGCAGACGGAGTTATCTCTGTTGCTTCCCACACAAATGGAGATGAGATGAATGAAATGTTTACTGCAATCGAAGAAAGTGATATGAAGAAAGCGGCAGCTATTCAACGTAAATTTATTCCTAAAGTCAACGCTCTCTTCTCTTACCCAAGTCCGGCACCTGTTAAGGCGGTACTCAACTATATGGGATTTGAAGCTGGGCCAACTCGTCTACCTTTGGTTCCTACGCCTGAAGAGGATGCTAAACGCATTATCAAGGTTGTTATTGATGGGGATTACGAAGCAACTAAGGCGACTGTCACTGGAGTTCTTCGTCCTGATTACTAAGATAACTAATATAAAAAAACTTTCTAAACAAGTAAAATTGTTGGGAAGTTTTTTTCTTTTTCTACGAATAAATAGATAAAGAGAAAAACAAGGAGTCTATCATGAAAATTAAGATTGATAATTTTGAGATTTATAAGTTGAAACAAGCAGGTTTAAGTAATCAACAGGTTTTAAAGGTACTTCAATATGGAGAAATCTATGATCAAGAATTAACCCTAGAAACGATAGCAGAAGCATCTGAGTGTAGAAATCCAGTGGTTTTTATGGAACGTTACCATAAACTCACCTTTGAAAGTATGGAGAGATTAAGAAGTGACTTTGAAAAATTTCCCTCATTTTCAATTCTGGACGATGTTTATCCCTTTGCTCTCAGTGAAATCTATGATGCTCCAGTATTGTTATTTTATAAGGGCGATTTAAATCTTTTAAAGTTACCTAAGATTGCGGTTGTAGGCAGTCGCTCTTGTAGTCAAACAGGGACAAAATCAGTTCGTAAGGTTATTGAAGAACTTGAGAATGAGCTGGTGATTGTGAGTGGGCTTGCTAGAGGGATTGATACTGCAGCGCATATGTCTATTCTTCAAGGTGGTGGAAAAACTATTGCAGTTATAGGGACTGGCTTGGATGTCTATTATCCTCGATCTAATAAACGACTGCAGGACTACATCGGTGAATATCATTTGCTACTGAGTGAATATGGACCTGGTGAAGAACCCTTAAAATATCACTTTCCAGCACGAAATCGGATTATTGCTGGCCTATGTATGGGTGTTATCGTTGCTGAGGCAAAGATGAGATCTGGTAGTTTGATTACCTGTGAGCGAGCTATGGAAGAAGGAAGAGATGTTTTTGCTATTCCAGGTAGCATTTTAGACGGTCGTTCAGATGGTTGTCATCACTTGGTTCAGGAAGGTGCAAAACTTGTTTCAAGTGGTCAGGATGTGCTAGCAGAATTTGAATTTTAAGAACTAACAAGGTTTTATCAGTTAAACTTTTCTTCTATATATAGGAGTTAAGTCTTGACAGGTTTTTAAAAATGGTTTACACTTTATAAAGTTTATTACTTTGAAAAGGTGTGATACTGTGGCTACGGCAACAAAGAAGAAAAAATCAACAGTTAAAAAAAATCTAGTAATCGTGGAGTCGCCTGCAAAGGCTAAAACGATTGAAAAATACCTGGGTAGAAATTATAAGGTTTTAGCCAGTGTTGGTCATATTCGTGATTTGAAAAAATCCAGTATGTCAGTCGATGTAGAAAATAATTATGAACCCCAATATATCAATATTCGTGGGAAAGGTCCTCTGATCAATGACTTGAAAAAAGAAGCTAAGAAAGCCAATAAAGTCTTTCTCGCGAGTGACCCGGACCGTGAAGGAGAAGCAATTTCTTGGCATTTAGCTCATATTCTCAATCTAGATGAAAATGATGCTAATCGTGTTGTTTTCAACGAGATTACAAAAGATGCGGTTAAAAATGCTTTTAAAGAACCTCGTAAGATTGACATGGATTTGGTGGATGCCCAACAAGCCCGTCGTGTCTTGGACCGCTTGGTAGGTTATTCTATTTCACCAATTTTATGGAAAAAGGTCAAGAAGGGCTTGTCAGCTGGCCGTGTTCAGTCTGTTGCTCTCAAGTTAATCATTGACCGTGAAAATGAGATTAATGCATTTCAACCAGAAGAATATTGGACTATTGATGGAGTCTTCAAAAAGGGGACTAAGCAATTCCAAGCATCCTTCTATGGAATGAATGGCAAGAAGATGAAATTGACAAGCAATGAAGAGGTCAAAGAAATCTTGTCTCATCTATCCAGCAAAGACTTTACAGTTGATCAGGTAGATAAAAAAGAACGCAAGCGTAACGCTCCACTCCCTTATACTACCTCAACTATGCAGATGGATGCAGCTAATAAAATCAATTTCCGTACTCGAAAGACCATGATGGTTGCCCAGCAACTCTATGAAGGGATTAATATTGGTACGGGCGTCCAAGGTTTGATTACCTATATGCGTACAGACTCGACTCGTATCAGTCCAGTTGCTCAAAATGAAGCTGCAAACTACATTAATGAACGTTTTGGCAGTAACTATTCTAAACATGGCAGCAAGGTAAAGAATGCGACTGGTGCACAGGATGCCCATGAGGCTATCCGCCCATCAAGTGTCTTTAACACGCCAGAAAAAATTGCTAAGTATTTGGATAAAGACCAACTTAAGCTTTATACCCTTATCTGGAATCGCTTTGTAGCGAGTCAGATGACGGGTGCTATCTTTGATACCATGGCTGTGAAGCTCTCTCAAAATGGAGTTCAGTTTGCAGCGAATGGTAGTCAGGTCAAATTTGACGGTTACTTGGCCATTTACAATGATTCAGATAAGAATAAGATGTTGCCGGATATGGTAGTTGGTGATGTCGTCAAGCAGGTCAATAGTAAGCCTGAGCAACACTTCACTCAACCGCCAGCACGTTATTCGGAAGCGACACTGATTAAAACTTTGGAAGAAAACGGAGTCGGTCGCCCATCAACTTATGCACCTACAATTGAAACCATTCAAAAGCGCTATTATGTGCGTTTGGCAGCCAAGCGTTTTGAACCGACAGAATTGGGAGAAATTGTTAACAAGCTCATCGTTGAATATTTCCCTGATATCGTCAATGTAACCTTTACAGCTGAAATGGAAGGTAAACTGGATGATGTCGAAGTTGGAAAAGAGCAGTGGCAACGAGTCATTGATGAATTTTATAAACCCTTCTCTAAAGAGGTTGCCAAAGCCGAAGAGGAAATGGAAAAAATCCAAATCAAGGATGAGCCAGCAGGATTTGATTGTGAAGAGTGTGGCAGTCCGATGGTCATTAAACTTGGTCGTTTTGGTAAGTTCTATGCTTGTAGCAATTTCCCAGATTGCCGTCATACACAGGCTATCGTGAAAGAGATTGGAGTCGAATGTCCAAGCTGTCATCAAGGACAAATTATTGAACGAAAAACCAAGCGTAATCGTATCTTCTATGGTTGCAATCGCTATCCAGAGTGTGAATTCACTTCTTGGGACAAGCCTGTTGGCCGAGATTGTCCAAAATGTGGTAACTTCCTCATGGAGAAAAAAGTCCGTGGTGGCGGTAAGCAGATCGTTTGTAGCAATGGTGATTACGAAGAAGAAAAAATCAAATAAAATGAGTCCTGAAAGTAAATTTCAGGCTCTTTTTAGTAAAGGCTTGACAAAATTCATCATTGTATGTGAAACTAGAAGAAGATTATTTTATACTCAATGAAAATCAAAGAGCAAACTAGGAAGCTAGCCGCAGGCTGCTCAAAGCACTGCTTTGAGGTTGTAGATAGAACTGACGAAGTCAGTAACATATATACGGTAAGGCGACGCTGACGTGGTTTGAATTTAATTTTCGAAGAGTATTAACTAGGAGAAGTTATGCGTATTATTTATCTGATTATTGGATTTCTTTCATTAGCTCTGGCTATTGTTGGAGTTGTCTTGCCCTTGTTGCCTACGACTCCTTTTCTTTTGTTGTCTATTGCTTGTTTTTCCAAAAGTTCCAAGCGTTTTGAAGATTGGCTTTATCATACCAAACTTTATCAGACTTACGTAGCGGACTTTCGTGAGACCAAGTCTATTGCGCGTGAGCGTAAGAAAAAGATTATTGTATCAATTTATATCTTGATGGGAATTTCCATTTATTTTGCGCCTCTTTTACCAGTCAAAATCGGTTTGGGATGTTTAACCATCTTTATTACCTACTATCTTTTTAAGGTTATTCCTGATAAAGACTAGCTTTAATAAGTAAGGATTTCTCTTGATAAAAATAAAACATATTCAAAATAATATGATATAATAAATTTAAACTAATCTTCAAGGAGAATCAAATGATTTACGAATTTTGTGCTGAAAATGTAACCTTGCTTGAAAAAGCTATGCAGGCAGGAGCTCGCCGCATCGAGCTCTGTGATAATCTAGCAGTTGGTGGAACAACTCCAAGCTACGGAGTGACAAAGGCAGCTGTGGAACTGGCGGCCGACTACGATACGACCATTATGACTATGATTCGCCCGCGTGGTGGTGACTTTGTCTACAATGATTTAGAAGTTGCTATCATGCTCGAGGATATTCGTCTAACTGCTCAAGCAGGTAGCCAAGGGGTTGTCTTTGGTGCCTTAACAGCTGATAAGAAGTTGGACAAGGCCAAGCTTGAAAAATTGATTGCTGCATCTAAAGGTATGGAAATTGTTTTCCATATGGCATTTGATGAATTGAGCGAACAAGATCAGTTAGAAGCTATTGACTGGCTCAGCCAAGCTGGAGTGACACGCATTCTGACTCGTGCTGGCCTATCTGGCGATTCTCTAGAGAAACGTTTTGCGCACTATCACAGAATCCTAGAACACGCTGCAGGAAAAATTGAAATTTTACCTGGTGGAGGGATTGACATGGACAACCGTCAGATCTTCATTGACCAACTGGGTGTGACACAATTACATGGAACTAAGGTTGTCTTTTAAAAAATAGAAAGGAACTGCTAGCTTATGGTAGCAGTTTTCGCTTATGTTTGAAATTTTTAAAGCCTATCAGTTTAATAGTAAAAAGGCTAAAGAGTATGGATTTGAAGAAAATCAAGGCGTATGGAACCATAGTTCAACTATCTTGCACGGAGATTTTCTCATGATGGTTACAGTTGAGGATGGAGACTTAAGTTTTCAAGTTTATGACCAAGAAACTGGTGATCTCTATCCTCAAGTTCATATGACCAGTATGAGAGGGGCATTTGTAGGAAGTGTCCGTGAAGCCTGCTTAGAAGTTCTTTATGAAATCCGAAAGTCTTGTTTTGAGGTACAGGATTTTATCTATCCTCAGACCAAGAGAATCATGACTCGTGTTCAAGAAAAGTATGAAAATCAATTAGAATACTTATGGGAGAAATCTCCTGATACTGCGATTCTACGCCATGAGAATAATCAGAAGTGGTATGTTGTTTTGATGAGAATCTCTTGGGATAAGCTTGAAAAGGGCAGAGAAGGGCTAGTGGAAGCAGTCAACCTCAAACACGACCAAGTAGCTGACTTGCTTTCAAAAAACGGAATTTATCCAGCCTTTCATATGAATAAACGCTACTGGATTAGTGTGCCACTGGATGATAGTTTATCAGATGAAGAGTTGCTAGAATTGATCGAAAAAAGCTGGAACTTGACCTTGAAAAAGTAATTAGATTTACTTGATTTTTCAAATACTTTCAATTAGCAAAATATTCTTTACTGAAGAAATTTTCAGAAAATATTGGATTTTTTCTTGACATGTGTTTTTTCCTATGCTAAAATACTAAACAAGATATCAAACGAAGGAGAAAGTCAAACATGAAAACAGCTAAGTTTAATCAATTTGCTTTGTTGTTGAGGTACTCGGGCTAGTGCAGAAGCATTAGTCCTGTTTGGCTTACCAAGCGGGAGTAAATCAACATCTCGCTTGGAACTCCGAGCGAGATGTTTTTTTAAAACCAAATTTAGAAAAGGGGAAATCTTATGAGAACAGTTGAATTTCTAGATACTAGCCTTCGAGATGGTGAGCAGACACCAGGTGTCAATTTTTCAATAAAGGAAAAGGTTGCTATAGCAAAACAGCTTGAGAAATGGGGTATTTCAGCAATTGAAGCTGGTTTTCCAGCAGCTAGTCCAGACTCATTTACGGCAGTGCAGGAGATTGCTAAGGTCTTGAAGAAAACAGCGGTGACTGGTTTAGCTCGTTCTGTTAAATCAGACATTGACGCTTGTTATGAAGCACTAAAAGATGCAAAGTATCCTCAGATTCACGTCTTTATCGCTACCAGTCCGATTCACCGTAAGTATAAGCTTAATAAGAGTAAGGAAGAGATTTTGGAAGCGATCAGTGAACATGTTTCCTATGCACGGAGTAAGTTTGAAGTAGTAGAATTCTCTCCAGAAGATGCGACTAGAACTGAGCTGGACTTTCTTCTACAAGTCGTTCAAACTGCGGTTGATGCGGGTGCGACTTATATCAATATTCCTGATACAGTAGGTTTTACAACTCCAGAGGAATATGGAAGTATCTTTAAATATCTGATTGACAATGTACAAACCAATCGTCAGATTATCTATTCACCTCACTGCCATGATGACCTTGGAATGGCGGTAGCAAATAGCCTCGCTGCTGTTAAGAATGGCGCAGGACGAGTTGAAGGAACTATTAACGGTATTGGAGAACGAGCTGGGAATGCTGCTTTAGAAGAAATAGCAGTGGCCCTCAATATTCGCCAAGAATATTACCAAGCAGAGACAAGTATCGTCCTAAACGAAACGATTAATACGTCCGAAATGGTCTCTCGCTTCTCAGGAATTCCAGTTCCCAAAAATAAGGCAGTTGTCGGTGGAAATGCCTTCTCTCATGAATCAGGTATTCACCAAGACGGAGTCCTTAAAAACCCACTTACCTATGAAATCATCACCCCAGAGTTGGTGGGTGTTAAAAGTAATAGTCTTCCGCTTGGAAAATTATCTGGTCGCCATGCCTTTGTAGAAAAACTGAGAGAACTGGCCTTAGACTTCACAGAAGAGGATATCAAGCCACTCTTTGACAAATTCAAATCACTTGCAGATAAGAAGCAAGAAATCACAGACGCGGATATTCGTGCTCTGGTAGCTGGAACCATGATTGAAAATCCAGAAGGTTTCCACTTTGATGATTTACAACTTCAAACTCATGCGGAAAATGAAATTGAAGCGACTGTTAGCTTGGCTAATTTGGATGGTGAGAAAGTCGACTTTAATGCGACTGGACAAGGTTCTGTTGAGGCTATCTTTAACGCTGTTGACAAATTTTTTAATCAATCTGTTCGCCTGGTATCCTATACCATTGATGCTGTGACGGATGGAATCGATGCTCAGGCTAGAGTTTTAGTTACTGTTGAAAATAGAGAAACAGAAACAATATTTAACGCAGCCGGAATTGATTTCGATGTGTTGAAGGCTTCAGCTATTGCCTACATTAATGCTAATACTTTTGTTCAAAAAGAGAATACAGGAGAGATAGGTCCAAATGTTTCCTATCGCGACATGCTTAGTCTTTAAAGGAGAATACCATGACAAAGAAAATTGTTGTCCTAGCAGGTGATGGGATTGGACCAGAAATCATGGAAGCTGGTTTAGAAGTTCTAGCATCGATATCCGAAAAAACAGGCTTTGACTATGAGATTGATAGAAGACCCTTTGGAGGTGCAGGTATTGATGCTGCAGGGCATCCCTTACCTGATAAAACCCTCAAGGCAACTAGGGAAGCAGATGCCATTCTTCTAGCGGCTATCGGTAGTCCTCAGTATGATGATGCTCCAGTTCGACCTGAACAAGGACTTTTGGCTCTCCGAAAGGAACTCAATCTCTATGCTAATATTCGTCCGGTTAAAATCTTTGAGAGTCTCAAGCACTTATCACCTCTTAAGCCAGAACGAATAACTGGTGTTGACTTTGTAGTAGTACGTGAGTTGACAGGCGGGATTTACTTTGGGGATCATATACTTGAAGAGCACAAAGCGCGTGATATCAATGACTATAGCTATGAGGAAGTGGAGCGGATTATTCGCAAAGCCTTTGAAATTGCAAGAAATCGCAGAAAAATTGTTACTAGTATCGATAAGCAAAATGTGTTGGCAACATCAAAACTCTGGCGGAAAGTAGCTGAGAATGTCTCACAGGATTTCCCAGATGTGACCTTGGAACACCAGTTGGTGGACTCAGCTGCTATGCTTATGATTACCAATCCTTACAAGTTTGATGTTATTGTGACAGAGAATCTTTTCGGAGATATCTTATCTGATGAATCAAGTGTTCTATCAGGTACACTCGGGGTTATGCCATCAGCCAGTCATTCTGAAAAGGGGCCAAGTCTTTATGAGCCTATTCATGGTTCAGCGCCTGATATTGCAGGTCAAGGAATTGCCAATCCTATTTCCATGATTTTATCTGTTGCTATGATGTTGAGAGATAGCTTTGGACGTTATGAGGATGCGGAGCGTATTGAGCGTGCTGTTGAAGCTAGTTTAGCGGCTGGTGTTTTAACGAGAGATATTGGAGGACAGGCTTCGACCAAGGAAATGACAGAAGCCATCATTGAAAGATTATGAAGATAAATGAAGGAATCACGCTTGCCCTCTTGGTTTGGAATTTGCTTGTTTTCTTGATTTATGGCATTGACAAATCCAAGGCAAGAAGAGGTGCTTGGCGCGTTCCAGAGAAAATCTTACTCATTTTAGCCTTTACTTGTGCTGGATTTGGTGCCTGGTTAGCAGGAATGACCTTTCACCACAAGACTAGAAAATGGTACTTTAAAACAGTTTGGTTTCTTGGGATGGTGACCACGTTAGTAGCTTTATATTTTGTATGGAGGTAATGAATGGAAGGAAAATCAATTTTTGATAAATTATGGGACCTCCATGTGATCACAGGAGAAGAGGGACAACCTCAGCTTATGTATGTGGATCAACACTATATTCACGAGGTGACCAGTCCTCAGGCTTTTCAAGGATTGCGAGACGCAGGACGCAGATTGAGACGACCAGACTTGACATTTGGGACCTTTGACCACAATGTACCGACAGTTAATATCTACGATATTCGAGATGTGATATCCAAGGCTCAAATTGATAAGTTGGCAGAAAATGTTGAGGAATTCGGGATTGAACATGCGGCCCATGGTTCTGAAAAACAGGGCATCGTTCACATGGTTGGTCCAGAAACAGGACGAACACAACCAGGAAAATTCATCGTCTGCGGAGATAGCCATACGGCTACTCATGGAGCTTTTGGAGCGATTGCATTTGGAATTGGAACCAGTGAGGTCGAGCACGTCTTTGCAACTCAAACCATTTGGCAGGTCAAACCCAAGAAAATGCTGGTAGAATTCACTGGAGTTCCTCAAAAGGGAGTTTATTCCAAGGATTTCATTCTAGCCTTGATTGCCAAGTATGGTGTTGCATGTGGTGTTGGCTATGTGGTGGAATATCGTGGTCAAGCGATTGATGTACTCAGTATGGAAGAGAGAATGACTATCTGCAATATGTCCATTGAATTTGGCTCTAAGATGGGAATCATGAATCCAGATCAGACCACCTATGACTATCTTGAGGGACGTGAGTGTGTTCCCAAGGATTTTGATGCAGCAGTTGCTGATTGGAAAAGGCTGGTTAGTGATGACGATGCCGTTTATGACAAGGTTATCCGAATGGATGTCTCTGAATTGGCTCCTATGGTGACTTGGGGAACCAATCCAGCTATGGGTGTTGATTTTGATAGTAGCTTCCCAGAAATAAAGGATATGAATGATGAACGTGCTTATCATTACATGGATTTACAACCAGGTCAGAAACCAGCAGATATCCAACTTGGCTATGTCTTTATCGGTTCTTGTACCAATGCTCGACTTAGCGATTTACAATTGGCTGCTCGATTTGTTGAAGGGAAGAAAATTGCCCCTAACTTAACAGCTATTGTGGTACCTGGTTCTCGACCAGTCAAGCGAGCTGCTGAAAAGTTGGGCTTGGATAAGGTTTTCCAAGATGCCGGCTTTGAGTGGAGAGACCCAGGTTGCTCCATGTGTCTAGGGATGAATCCTGACAAGGTACCAGATGGTGTTCACTGCGCCTCAACTAGCAATCGTAACTTTGAAGATCGCCAGGGATTTGGTGCTAAAACTCATCTTTGCAGTCCAGCCATGGCTGCTGCGGCAGCAATTGCAGGGCGCTTCGTAGATGTTCGGAAAATGCCTGAAGCCTAGTAAGGAGAGGATATGGAAAAATTTACAGTTTATACAGGAACAACGGTTCCTCTTATGAATGATAATATTGATACCGACCAAATCCTACCCAAGCAGTTTCTAAAGTTAATTGATAAAAAAGGCTTTGGTAAGTACCTCATGTATGCTTGGCGTTATCTGGATGACAAGTATACGGAGGATCCAGACTTTGTTTTTAACCGACCTGAATATCGCAAAGCTAGTATTCTCATCACAGGGGATAACTTTGGCGCAGGGTCTTCAAGGGAACACGCAGCTTGGGCGCTAGCAGACTATGGCTTTAAGGTCGTGATTGCAGGATCTTTTGGAGATATTCATTACAATAATGAGCTCAATAATGGAATGTTGCCTATTGTTCAGCCTAGGGAGGTTAGAGAAAAGATAGCCCGATTGAAACCAACTGACCAGGTAACTGTGGACTTGGAACAACAAACAATCATCACACCAGTTGGAGAATTCACTTTCGAAATTGATAGCGAGTGGAAACACAAGCTCTTAAATGGTTTGGATGATATCGGTATTACCTTGCAGTATGAAGACTTGATTGCTGCTTACGAAAAACAACGACCAGCCTACTGGCAAGAATAAAAAAATAGAAAAGGAACTAGAACTATGACAAAACACATTCAATGGAACGGAACACTTTCACAAGAAGGCTATGAAATCTTGAAAGGTGAGGGCGGATGTATCGTTTGCCCTACAAAAGTTGGTTACATTATCATGACTAGCGACAAGGCAGGACTTGAGCGCAAGTTTGAAGCCAAAGAACGTAATCGTAATAAACCAGGAGTAGTTCTCTGTGGTAGCATGGATGAGCTTCGCGCTTTAGCACAACTCAACCCAGAAATTGAAGCTTTTTACCAAAAACATTGGGACGAAGATATTCTTCTTGGTTGTATCCTTCCATGGAAACCAGAAGCCTTTGAAAAACTCAAAGCTTACGGTGATGGTCGTGAAGAACTCATGACCGATGTGCGTGGAACTAGCTGTTTTGTTATCAAGTTTGGGAAAGCTGGTGAACAATTAGCTGCCAAACTTTGGGAAGAAGGCAAAATGGTATATGCTTCATCTGCAAACCCATCAGGAAAAGGAAATCGTGGTAAGGTTGAAGGAATCGGAGAGCGTATCGAAGGAGCAGTGGACCTTGTCATTGAGGCAGACGACTACGTTGCTTCAATCCAACCAGACAAAACAGTTGAAACTCGCTACGAGCAAGGTGTGATGGTGTCTATGGTCGATAAAGACGGCAAACTCATTCCAGAACAAGGTGGAGCACGCTCAACTTCACCAGCGCCAGTTGTGATTCGTAAAGGGCTTGACATTGATAAAATAATGATGCACCTATCGGATACCTTTAACTCATGGGATTATCGTCAGGGTGAGTATTACTAAAATAAGAAAGAAGTCTAGTGTTAAGAGGGGAGAAAGCCTCTACGCTGGGCTTTTTCTTTAGAAATTCTTTTCTTTTTCTATAGGATATGATATTCTATATATGAAATATATACTTTTTATTCGAACATTATTATAAAAGGAGTAAGATTGATGCTGAAAAGAAAAGTTAGTTTGGAAGATTTTTATGCTTGGTACCAAGAAAATAAAATAAGATTAAGAGAAGATGCATCTAAATATAGTATCTACAATGAGCAATTATGTGAAGAATTTCTTAAAGAGTGGCCACTTGATAGAATTTTAACCATGTCTATCGATGAATATGTCATTGGGAAAGGAGCTCAAAGC
The DNA here is from genome assembly GCF_041432385.1 of Streptococcus sp. 27098_8_91. Classification (NCBI taxonomy): domain Bacteria; kingdom Bacillati; phylum Bacillota; class Bacilli; order Lactobacillales; family Streptococcaceae; genus Streptococcus; species Streptococcus sp. 27098_8_91. Next base: position 342,696 of record NZ_JAPVZN010000002.1, on the reverse strand, counting down.
AATTCTTTTTGTTACGGTCTTGAGAGGGGAAAATACAAATCCTTATTTATGGGAATTGGAGGTGGTGGTTCTTCAAAATTTGGTATTTATTGGAATGAAAAAACAAAGAGTTATAAAGATCAAGCTAATAAAGTCATTCCTCTTTCAGAGTTGGAACATCGATTTACAAAATCAAAATCAGATTTGTACGAAATTATTAAGGAAGGTATTCATTTCAAATTTGATAATCCTATCTTTGATATGAAAAAGTCTACGAATGAATTTATTGGGCGTTCTGCAGTTGTCACAAAACTACTTTGTATCTATTCTGAAGGCTATCCTTTCTTAAGTGTAAATCTTAATAGTCAAAAGAAATTCTGGAACAAGCTACTTCCTCAAAAAAATCAAGGGGGCCCTTATCTTCAGAATCATGAGATTTGTCAACTCGTATTGCAAAAATATCCTGAGCTGGAACCATCATTGTTGGGAAGTATCTTATTTGAATATTCAATACAATTTTTAGACGAAAAAGAAAAGAAAGAAGAAAAAATGTCTCTAGAATATAAGGTTTATCATCCATTGAGTCAAACTCTACTACAATCCAAAAACCTCATCCTCCGTGGTGCTCCTGGTACAGGTAAAACCTATCTTGCTAAAGAAATTGCCAAAGAATTAACGGATGGCAACGAAGACCAAATCGGCTTTGTTCAGTTTCATCCATCCTATGACTATACAGATTTTGTGGAGGGGTTAAGACCGGTATCAAATGGGGATGGCGCTATTGAGTTTAAGCTACAGGATGGTATTTTTAAAGATTTTTGTCAGAAAGCAAAAGAAGCCCAATTGATTGGAGGACAAGACAATTTTGACCAAGCTTGGGATTCTTACTTAGAATATATAAATGTTGCTGAAGAAAAAGAATATATAACAAAAACATCTTACTTATCTGTTAATAGTAGACAAAATTTGTCAGTAAATTATGATAGTGGTGTTCCAGGATGGTCAATACCTCGCAAATATGTTTACGAGTTGTATAAAGATAAAAATTATAATAAGCAAGAATACTACAAAAGTGGTGGAAGAACTGTCCTAGAAACATTGAGAAAGAGATTTGGTCTGAAAGACTACCTTTCTCCAACAGAGGTTGATACAGACAAAAATTTCGTCTTCATCATCGATGAGATTAATCGTGGTGAGATTTCTAAGATTTTTGGCGAACTCTTTTTCTCTATCGACCCTGGTTATCGTGGTAGAGATGGGGAAGTTTCTACTCAATACGCAAATTTACACGAAACTGATGAGAAATTTTATATTCCTGAGAATGTTTACATCATTGGAACTATGAATGATATTGACCGATCAGTGGACACCTTTGATTTTGCAATGCGCCGTCGTTTCCGTTTTGTTGAAGTTACTGCTGAAAGCCAATTAGGAATGCTGGATGATGTTCTTGGCGATAAAGCGGAAGAAGCTAAAATCCGCCTAAGAAATTTGAATACTGCTATCGAAAAGGTTCCGGAGCTAAACAGTCATTATCATATCGGACCAAGTTATTTTCTTAAGTTAGAGGAAGTGGATTATAATTATGAATTACTCTGGTCAGATTATCTGAAGCCACTCTTGGAAGATTACTTGCGGGGCTCTTACGAGGAAGCTGAAACTCTTGAAACATTGAAAAAAGCATTCGATCTGACAAAGAATGAACAAAAAGATCAGGCAGTAGCTGACGACAATGAAGGCGATGAAAATAATGATGCGGATAACTGATAATCAGCATGAAATTGCGAAAGAAGACTTTGTCGCAGAATTTCCCAAACTAAGCCAACTTCTCTTAGATAGAATATTAGGAAATCTTTCTCAAGAAGACAATATCTTTATTTTTCCAAATGACTTGCAGTATTCTCCTGACTTGGATAAGGACCAAAAGATATTGGAAACCGTCAATCAGAAAATCAAGACAGGAAATGTGATTGGTTTTCTGGGCTATGGTCAGGAAAGATTAACAATCTCCTCTCGCTTTTCGAGTAAAGGTGATGACCATTTCTTGCATTATCTTTTACAAAAGGTTCTTCATATCAATCTGACTAGTTTAGATGTTGCTTTGTCGCGTGAAGATAAACTCTATCAGCTTTTAATCTACCTTTTTCCTAAGTATCTTCAAGCAGCTCTCCGAAAAGGTCTTTATAAGGAATACCAGAGATTTTCTCATAATGACAGCAATGTCAAGGGAGTGATTGATTTCGGAAATCATCTCAAGAAAAATCTTCCTTTCACGGGAAATATTGCCTACACAACTAGAGAGTTTACCTATGATAATCCTCTTATGCAGCTGATCCGTCATACAATTGAATACATGAAGAATCAGAAAAGTCTTGAGAGAGGAGTTCTTGATAATCTCTCAACTAGTCGTGAGAATGAGGCAGAAATCGTGCGAGTAACGCCCTCTTATAAATTAGCTGATCGTGCTAAGATTATCCGACTAAATCAAACCAAGCCTCTTCGTCATGCATATTTTCGAGAGTATAGAAAATTGCAAGAGCTTTGTCTGATGATATTAAACAGAGAAAAGCACGGTTTAGGATACCGAGAGCAAAAAATCCATGGTATTCTTTTTGATGTTGCCTGGCTTTGGGAAGAGTATGTTTATACCTTGTTACCAAAAAATTTCATCCATCCACGAAATAAGGATAAGACGGACGGTATTTCGTTATTTTCTGATCGTAAACGAAAAGTTTTCCCAGATTTTTATAACAGAGAACTAAGGACGGTTTTAGATGCTAAATATAAAAAACTAGAATTTACTGAAAAAGGAATTAACCGTGAGGACTTGTTCCAGCTGATTTCTTATTCTTATATTTTAGAAGCTGAGCAGGCTGGGTTTGTTTTTCCGAGCAAGGAGAAGGTAGTTTATAATGAGATAGGTAAGCTAGCAGGTTATGGAGCCCTGTTGAAGAAATGGTCTATCCAAGTCCCTGGACAAGCTGAAAGCTATCAAGATTTTGTCAGGAAGATGGAGTCCTTTGAAAAAATCTTTATCGAAAATCTAGGTAGAAATTTAAAAGGTAAGACAAATTCAAGGTAAATGTCTAGTTATCTCCTTGATCAAAAATACGAAACACGAACATTATTTGTTTTCGGTCATTACAATTGACAAAAAACGGACATTATTGTAAACTTGTTAGAGTAATTGTCTGGAAAAGACGAGGCTATTCCTAACTTTAGGAAGGTCTAAACAAGAGAAATGAGAGAAATATGTTAAACGAATTTCCGATCTTTGACTATGAAGATATTCAGCTAATCCCTAACAAGTGTGTTCTTAAAAGTCGTGCAGAGGCTGACACGCAGGTAACTTTAGGGAAGCATACCTTTAAATTACCAGTTGTTCCTTCCAATATGCAAACAATCTTAGATGAAAATGTTGCTGAACAACTTGCTAAGGGTGGATATTTCTATATTATGCATCGTTTTGATGAAGAAGGACGCATTCCTTTTGTCAAACGTATGCACGATCAGGGCTTGATTGCTTCAATCTCGGTAGGTGTTAAAGACTACGAGTATGATTTTGTGAGTCAATTAAAGGCTGATGCACCAGAGTACATCACCATTGATATCGCTCATGGTCATGCGGACAGCGTTATTTCAATGATTCAGCACATCAAGAAAGAATTACCTGATACTTTTGTCATCGCTGGTAATGTTGGAACTCCAGAAGCTGTGCGTGAACTTGAAAATGCTGGTGCAGATGCTACTAAGGTCGGAATTGGTCCAGGTAAGGTATGTATTACTAAGGTAAAAACTGGTTTTGGTACTGGGGGTTGGCAGTTAGCAGCCCTTCGCTGGTGTGCTAAAGCTGCGCGTAAACCAATTATTGCCGATGGTGGTATCCGTACACATGGTGATATCGCCAAGTCAATCCGTTTCGGTGCGAGCATGGTCATGATTGGTTCACTGTTCGCAGGGCATATCGAAAGTCCTGGTAAAACAGTTGAAGTGGACGGTAAACAATTCAAAGAATACTATGGTTCAGCTTCAGAATACCAAAAAGGTGCTTATAAGAATGTCGAAGGTAAGAAAATCCTTCTTCCTGCCAAAGGACATTTACAGGATACCTTAACAGAGATGGAACAAGATTTGCAAAGTTCGATTTCTTATGCTGGAGGTCGTAAAGTAGCTGATCTTAGACATGTGGATTATGTGATTGTGAAGAACTCTATATGGAATGGAGATGCTCACTAAAAAATATCATTACTTATTTATGCCGCGAATTGGCGTGGCGTTTCTACAAGGTACCGTAAATACCTAACAATGAGTAAGCTGCAGAGATATAAGGATAGGTGTTGAATCTATTTCTTTGTTTCCCAGAGGCTTACTTGGTAAGTCTCTTTTTATTTCGGAGGTTATTGTGAAATTATTAGAAGAACGAATTTTAAAGGACGGAAACGTTCTTGGTGAGAATATTCTTAAGGTGGATTCTTTCTTGACTCACCAAGTTGATTACAAGTTGATGCGCGAGATTGGTCGCACCTTTGCAGAACATTTTAAAAATGCTGGTATTACCAAAGTCGTGACGATTGAAGCGTCAGGGATTGCCCCAGCCTTATATGTGGCAGAACAGTTAGATGTTCCCATGATTTTTGCTAAAAAAGCAAAAAATATCACGATGAATGAAGGAATTTTAACTGCTGAGGTTTATTCTTTCACGAAACAAGTAACAAGTACCGTATCCATTGCAGGTAAGTTCTTATCTCCTCAAGATAAAGTATTGATTATTGATGATTTCTTGGCAAATGGCCAAGCAGCTAAAGGTCTGATTCAGATTATCGAGCAAGCTGGTGCTACAGTTGAAGCTATCGGAATTGTGATAGAAAAATCCTTCCAAGATGGTCGTGAACTGCTAGAAAAATCAGGTCATCAAGTAGTATCACTCGCGCGATTAGAGCGTTTTGAAAATGGAAAAGTTATCTTTAAGGAGGCAGATATCTAATGAAACAACAGGAAAACCACTCACAGGCAGCCGTTCTTGGTTTGCAACACTTGCTAGCCATGTACTCAGGTTCAATCCTGGTACCAATCATGATTGCAAGTGCTTTAGGGTATTCAGCTCAACAGTTGACCTACCTTATTTCAACAGATATCTTTATGTGTGGGGTTGCAACTCTTTTACAATTACAACTCAATAAACATTTTGGTGTTGGTTTGCCTATTGTTCTTGGGGTAGCCTTCCAGTCTGTTGCTCCTCTTATCATGATCGGTCAGAGTCATGGTAGTGGTGCTATGTTTGGAGCTTTGATTGCTTCAGGGATTTATGTTATCCTGATTTCAGGTATCTTCTCTAAGGTTGCCAATCTTTTCCCTGCAATCGTAACTGGTTCTGTTATCACAACAATCGGATTGACCTTGATTCCAGTTGCTATTGGAAATATGGGAAATAATGTTGAAAAACCTACTGGACAAAGTTTAGCTTTGGCAATGATTACAGTTCTCATTATTCTTTTGGTTAATATCTTTACCAAAGGATTTATCAAATCTATTTCAATTTTGATCGGTTTGATTGCAGGCACCATTATCGCTGCAACTATGGGCTTGGTTGATTTCTCTCCGGTAGCAGAGGCTCCACTCGTTCATATCCCAACTCCATTTTACTTTGGTGCTCCACAGTTTGAGATTTCATCTATTGTCATGATGTGTATCATCGCTACTGTATCTATGGTAGAATCAACTGGTGTGTATCTTGCCCTTTCTGATATTACCAAGGATCCAATCGATAGCACTCGTCTCCGCAATGGTTATCGTGCTGAAGGTCTTGCTGTCTTACTTGGTGGACTTTTCAATACCTTCCCTTATACAGGGTTTTCACAAAACGTAGGCTTGGTGAAACTTTCAGGTATTCGTACTCGTTTGCCAATCTACTACGCAGCTGGTTTCCTTATCTTGCTCGGTCTCTTGCCTAAGTTTGGTGCCTTGGCTCAGATTATTCCAAGCCCTGTTCTTGGTGGAGCTATGCTCGTCATGTTTGGTTTCGTGTCTCTCCAAGGGATGCAAATCTTGGCGCGTGTAGACTTCGAACACAATGAACACAACTTCCTCATTGCAGCGGTTTCTATCTCTGCTGGGGTGGGATTAAACGGAAGTAATCTCTTCAATACTTTACCGACTGAATTACAAATGTTCTTCTCAAATGGTATTGTCATTGCAAGTACAGTAGCCATCGTCTTGAATGCTATTTTGAATCGTAAAAAATAAAAATAAATGAGAAGCGATAGAAATATCCTTCTCATTTTCTTTTTTAGAGCTTGAGTATTGTTTATAGAGTCCTTTTTATGGTAAAATGGTTCTATGAATGAAAGAATGAAAGAGCTCGTTGAACTGCTCAATCGCTATGCGACAGAGTATTATACAAGTGATAATCCATCTGTATCTGATAGTGAGTATGACCGTCTTTATCGTGAATTGGTAGAGTTAGAAAAAGCTCATCCTGACCAAGTTTTACCAGAAAGTCCGACACATCGTGTTGGTGGAAAGATTCTTGATGGGTTTGAGAAATATAGTCATCAGTATCCTCTTTATAGTTTGCAGGATGCTTTTTCACGTGAAGAACTCGACGCCTTTGATGCGCGTGTTCGTAAAGAATTGGATGATGTCACTTATATTTGTGAGTTGAAGATTGATGGTTTATCGATTTCCTTGACTTATGAGCAGGGAATTTTTGTTGCTGGGGCAACTCGAGGTGATGGCTCCATCGGTGAAAACATCACTGAAAATCTTAAACGAGTGAAAGACATTCCTTTATCATTACCAGAAAAATTAGATATTACAGTTCGTGGTGAATGTTATATGCCGAGAGCTTCCTTTGACCAGGTCAATCAATCTCGTCAAGAAAATGGGGAGCCAGAATTTGCTAATCCAAGAAATGCTGCTGCAGGAACCCTTCGTCAGTTAGATACAGCAGTAGTAGCCAAACGTAATCTTGCAACCTTCCTTTATCAGGAAGCTAGTCCTTCAACTCGGGATAGTCAAGAGAAGGTTTTGAAACATTTAGAACAATTAGGTTTTGTGGTTAATCAAAGACGTCTATTAGCTCATAGTATGGATGAGATTTGGGCGTTTATTCAAGAAATTGGTCGAGAAAGAGATCAATTGCCTTATGATATCGATGGAGTTGTGATTAAGGTCAATGATCTAGCTGGTCAGGAGCAACTAGGATTTACAGTCAAAGCACCTAAGTGGGCAGTCGCTTATAAATTCCCAGCAGAAGAAAAAGAAGCGAAACTTCTTTCTGTTGACTGGACTGTTGGCCGTACAGGAGTTGTGACTCCGACTGCTAATCTTACTCCAGTGCAACTTGCAGGTACAACTGTAAGTCGTGCAACCCTTCATAATGTTGACTATATCGCCGAAAAGGATATCCGTAAGGATGACACAGTCATTGTCTATAAGGCAGGGGATATCATTCCAGCTGTTTTACGCGTGGTGGAATCAAAACGTATATCTGAAGAAAAACTCGACATTCCAACAAACTGTCCAAGTTGTGACAGTAAGCTTTTACATTTTGAAGATGAGGTTGCCCTTCGTTGTATCAATCCGCGATGCCCTGCTCAAATCAAGGAAGGCTTGACGCACTTCGCATCGCGTGATGCTATGAATATTTCTGGCCTTGGTCCATCGATCGTGGAGAAACTATTTGCTGCCGATTTGGTTAAGGATGTTGCAGATATTTATCGTTTGACTGTGGAAGATTTGCTCTTGCTAGATGGTATCAAGGAAAAATCTGCTCAAAAGCTCTACCAGGCTATTCAAGCATCCAAAGAAAATTCTGCGGAAAAACTCTTGTTTGGTTTGGGGATTCGTCATGTAGGAAGTAAGGCAAGTCAGTTGCTTTTACAAAACTTCCACTCAATCGAATCACTAGCACAAGCTAATCCTGAAGAAATTGCAAGTATCGAAAGTTTGGGAAGTGTCATTGCCCAAAGCCTACAGACCTATTTTGCTACAGAGGGTTCTGAAATCCTTTTAAGGGAATTGAAAGAATCAGGTGTTAATCTAGACTACAAAGGACAGACAGTTGCAGCAAATGCAGCCTTGTCTGGTCTAACTGTCGTATTGACAGGAAAGCTAGAGCGTCTTAATCGCTCAGAAGCTAAAAATAAATTAGAAAGTCTAGGAGCCAAGGTTACTGGTAGTGTGTCGAAAAAAACAGACCTTGTTGTAGCAGGAGCAGATGCAGGAAGCAAGCTCCAAAAAGCACAAGAACTGGGAATAGAGATTCGTGACGAAGCTTGGCTTGAGAGTTTATAAGCTATGAAAGAAGAAAAAAAACGCGCACGTCTCATTTATAATCCGACCTCAGGCCAGGAAATGATCAAACAAAATATCGCAGAAGTCCTAGAAGTGTTAGAGAGCATAGGCTATGAAACCAGTGCTTTTCAGACCAAACCTGAACACCTGACAGCCCAGAAAGAAGCAGAAAGAGCTGCAAAAGCTGGCTTTGATTTGGTTTTAGTAGCTGGTGGTGATGGCACCATCAATGAAGTGGTTAATGGAATTGCACCTCTGGAACATCGTCCAAAGATAGCCATCATTCCTACTGGAACTACCAATGACTATGCAAGAGCATTGAAAATCCCTATGGGGGATCCAGTTGCTGCAGCGAAGATTATTGCCAAAAATGAAACCAAGCAAATTGATATTGGTCGTGCCTTTGGTGACAAGTATTTTATCAATATTGCTGCTGCAGGAGCTCTTACAGAGTTAACCTTTAGTGTTCCGAGTGAACTGAAGACGCGTTTGGGTTATCTGGCCTACGTTGCTAAGGGTATCGAGATGTTTCCAAAATCTAAAGCCCGTCCTGTTCGTATTTACCATGATTGGGGAATTTTTACAGGAGAAGTTTCTCTTGTCTTTGTTGCCTTGACCAATTCTATTGGTGGATTTGAGCAATTCGCACCTGATAGCAAGCTGGATGATGGCAATTTTACGCTTATTCTAGTAAAGACAGATAAAATCCTAGATATGTTGAGTCTACTAGTTCAGGCCATAAACGGAGGCCAACACGTATCAGATGTCAATGTTGAATATCTGAAAACTAGTAAACTCCGAATTGAAACTTTGGATCAGGAAGAGCCGTTTATGCTTAATCTTGATGGAGAATACGGTGGTGACATACCAGTAGATTTGGAAGTATGTCATAATCACATTGAGTTTTTTGTGAATTGTGAGGCGATTGATCAAGAAATTATTAGTAACATATAAAATCAAATTTAATTTAGAAATTAGGGAGAACTATGTACAATTATCCTGTACTTATTCATTACCATCGTAAGGATGAAGCCTACGAGGCTTGTAGTTTCAGTAAAAAAACAGTAGATTCAGTAGAGCTTATCAAAGAAGAAGAATATTTTGGTGCCAAATTTTCACTGACTCAATCGAGTGAAGTAGCACTTGAAACCATGACTTTTAGCGTTGAAAAAGACGGTGTCAGCAAAGAATATCCTATTCGATTCAATTACTATCCACTTTTGACAGAGGTTTGGATTTTGGATGGAGACGATACAGTTTATTATTCTGAAAATCCTGCCATTGCAAGTCCACACTATAAGGACCAAAATCCTTTTGCCTTTGACAAGGCAATCAATAGTGCGAGTTTCGACCACCACTGGGGTTATCAAGGAGAGTTGGGATGTCAAGTTTCTGAAAATGAAACAAGTTTTAGCTTATGGGCACCAACAGCTACTTCTGTCCAAGTAGTAGTCTATGAATCAACGAGCAATGACGCTCCTATCCTTAAAACCTTTGAAATGGAACGAGGAAATAGTTATTCCTATAGCCACAAGTATAATACCATTGGTGTTTGGAGTTTAACAGTTTCAGAAAACCTAGCAGGTCGTGCTTACCACTACCAAATTGACTTTCCTCATCACCAGTCATTAACTCGTGATCCATATACAATAGCGACAAGTCCTGATGGAAAACGTTCAGCCATTGTCTCAAATCAAGATCGTCAGGTCGAAGGTTTTGAGGTTAAGCATGGTACAGAAGCAACTTGGCGTTTGGAAAATCCTTGTCAGGCTGTTGTGTATGAAATGCATATCCGTGATTTGACCAAGTCTGAAACATCTGGTGTTGCGCCAGAATTAAGAGGAACCTTCTTAGGTGCAGCGCAAACTGGAACAGTTAACCAATATGGTCAATCCACTGCGTTTGATTACATCAAAGAACTTGGTATCAACTACGTTCAGCTGCAACCAATTGCTGACCGTCATAAAGAATACGACCCAGATGGAAATGTAACTTATAACTGGGGATATGATCCACAAAACTACAATGCTCCAGAAACTAGCATGTCTACAAATCCAAATGATCCAGGTCAAGCTATCCGTGATTTGAAAGCCATGGTCCAAGCTTATCACGATGCTGGTATCGGTGTTATTATGGATGTTGTTTACAATCATACCTTCTCAACGGTGGATGCGCCATTCCAAACAACGGTTCCCGATTATTATTATCGAATGAACCATGACGGTACCTACCAAAATGGAACAGGAGTCGGTAACGAAACTGCCAGTGAGCATGAAATGTTCCGTAAATATATGATTGATTCTCTTCTCTACTGGGTAAAAGAATTCAATATTGACGGTTTCCGCTTTGACTTGATGGGAATTCATGATATCAAAACTATGCAGATGATTCGTTGGGCTATGGACGAAGTCGATCCTAAAATCATCCTTTATGGAGAAGGATGGGATATGGGAACTGGTCTTGCTCCTTATGATAAGGCTAAGAAAGACAACGCCTACCAGTTGCCAAACATTGGATTCTTTAATGATAATCAACGTGATGCGGTCAAAGGTTGTGAAGTCTATGGCTCTATCAAATCTGGTTTCGTCAGTGGTGCTGGAACTGAACCGATTGTCGCAAAAGCTATTCTTGGAAGTCGTGAGTTAGGTTCTTACCTCAGCCCCAATCAGGTTCTTAACTATGTAGAAGCCCACGATAACTACAATTTGCATGATTTGCTTAAAACCCTTCATCCAACGGAGAGTGAAAAACGCATCATGAAGAAAGTAGAAACAGCGACAGCCATGAACCTTCTCATGCAAGGGATGGCCTTCATGGAGCTGGGGCAAGAGTTTGGTCGTACCAAGCTTGTAGCTACGGGAGAAAATGGCGAGTTGACTCACGCAGATCGTGAGCGAGCTATGAATAGTTACAATGCTCCTGATAGCGTCAACCAAGTCAACTGGGATTTGATCAATGAGCGTCAAGATAGTATCGAGTTTGTTCGTCAGATTATCCGACTTAAAACACAAAACAGTGCCTTTTCATACCCTACTTATGAAGAAGTCTACCGTCATGTATTTGTTCATACAGCCATTGAAAATAGTGGTTGGATTGTTTATGAGATTCATGGTGGCGAAGAGCACTTCTTGGTTGTATTCAATGCCAAAGGGGCTTCCTATTACTATGAAAATGCAGGGAACCTAGAAATGTTGGTAACTAATAGTCGTTCTAACCAAGAAAATGCTATTGATGATGTCAGTGTGGCAGTTATGAATGTTTTATCCTAAAAAATGAACCAAAACTCAAGATTTATGCTTGAGTTTTTTTATATTTTCTAGACATAAAAATAAAAATGGAACAATTACTAAAAATAGTTGAAAATTTCAGAAAATTTGGTAAAATTATATAAAAAGAGTTATCTACGAATATTATGTTATCAAAATCTAAAAATGTTCAGTTTTTAAGCAAGTTGTTTTATATATAGATAATGAGAGTTATTTTTGTAACAGTAGCTAATAGAAAATTCCATCGCTTATCATCATTTATGAAAATTTTAGAAATGTTAAGATAGCTATATGAAGATTTTCGAAAAAAATTTTAGTAGAATTCGGAAATTAGTTGAAAGTTTTCTTAAAAGATAGTATAATAAAGGTATAGAAAACGCTTACAATAAAAGGGGGATTCAATGGATAAATTTGAGGCTTTAATAACTTTTACTAGTGGCGAAAATTTTCATCTTCAGCACTATTTGGGAGCGCATTGTGAAGAAAGAGACGGTGAGTATGGTTATACATTCCGTGTCTGGGCGCCAAATGCGCAGGCTGTCCATCTAGTTGGTGATTTTACTAACTGGGTTGAAAATCAAATCCCCATGGTTCGTAATGAATCTGGAGTTTGGGAAGTTTTTACAACTTTAGCTCAAGAGGGGCATATTTATAAATATCATATTACTCGTGCTAATGGTCATCAGCTTATGAAGATTGATCCCTTGGCAGTACGCTATGAAGCTCGTCCGGGAACAGGAGCTGTTTTAACAGAAATACCTGAGAAAAAATGGAAAGATGGTCTCTGGTTAGCTCGTAGAAAACGTTGGAGATTTTTCGAAAGACCGGTCAATATCTATGAGGCGCATGCAGGATCTTGGAAGAGAAATCCTGATGGGACACCTTATAGTTTTGCTCAACTCAAAGAAGAGCTCATCCCCTATCTTGTTGAGATGAACTATACTCATATCGAGTTTATGCCTTTGATGGCTCACCCACTTGGTTTGAGTTGGGGTTATCAGCTCATGGGCTACTTCGCTTTAGAGCATGCCTATGGTCGTCCTGAAGAGTTTCAAGACTTTGTTGAGGAATGTCATATCAACAATATCGGAGTAATTGTGGACTGGGTACCTGGACACTTTACAATCAATGACGACGCTTTGGCATACTACGACGGCACCCCGACTTTTGAATACCAGGATCATAATAAGGCTAACAACTACGGTTGGGGAGCACTCAACTTTGACCTTGGTAAAAATGAAGTCCAATCTTTCTTGATTTCTAGCATTAAGTTCTGGATTGATTTCTATCACCTAGATGGGATTCGTGTAGATGCAGTAAGTAATATTCTCTATCTAGATTATGATAATGCTCCGTGGACCCCAAATAAAGACGGTGGCAATCTCAACTATGAAGGCTATTATTTCCTACAACGTTTGAACGATGTTATTAAGCTAGCTCATCCGGATGTTATGATGATTGCAGAGGAGTCTTCTTCAGGTACCAAGATTACTGGCATGAAGGAAATGGGTGGACTTGGATTTGATTACAAGTGGAACATGGGTTGGATGAATGACATCCTACGTTTCTACGAAGAAGATCCAATTTACCGTAAGTATGACTTTAATCTAGTGACCTTCAGCTTTATGTATGTATTCAAAGAAAATTATCTTCTACCATTCTCACATGATGAGGTTGTACATGGTAAGAAGAGTATGATGCATAAGATGTGGGGTGATCGTTACAATCAGTTCGCTGGTTTGAGAAACCTCTACACCTATCAAATTTGTCACCCTGGTAAAAAATTACTCTTTATGGGTAGTGAATTTGGTCAATTCTTAGAGTGGAAGTCCGAAGAACAATTGGAGTGGTCTAACCTTGAAGATCCGATGAATTCCAAGATGAAATACTTCACATCTCAGTTGAATCAACTTTATAAGGACCACCGTTGTCTTTGGGAAATTGATACAAGCTATGATGGAATTGAAATTATCGATGCAGATAATAGAGATCAGAGTGTTCTTTCCTTTATTCGTAAAGGAAAGAAAGGCGAGATGCTAGTCTGTGTCTTTAATATGGCACCAGTCGAACGTCCTGATTTCACAATTGGACTGCCAGTTGCAGGTGTGTATGAAGAAATTTGGAATACAGAGTTGGAACAATGGGGAGGTGTTTGGAAAGAACACAATCAAACCGTTCAAACTCAAGAAGGATTATGGAAGGATTATGAGCAGACTTTGACCTTTACTTTGCCAGCTTTGGGGGCAAGTATCTGGAAAATCAAACGTCGCTTGAAACCCGCTAAAAAAAAATCAAATAAATCTCAAAAAGGAGTAGAAAATGAAGAATGAAATGCTAGCTTTAATCCTTGCCGGTGGGCAAGGAACTCGTCTCGGTAAACTCACTCAAAGCATTGCAAAACCTGCTGTGCAATTTGGTGGGCGCTATCGTATCATTGACTTTGCTCTTTCTAACTGTGCCAACTCTGGTATCAACAATGTTGGGGTTATCACACAGTATCAACCTCTTGCTCTTAACAATCACATCGGAAACGGTTCTAGTTGGGGTCTAGATGGTATTGACACCGGAGTTTCTATCCTTCAACCCTACTCTGCAAGCGAGGGGAACCGTTGGTTTGAAGGTACAAGTCATGCTATTTACCAAAACATCGACTATATCGACAGCATCAATCCTGAGTATGTTTTGATTCTTTCGGGTGACCATATCTACAAGATGGACTACGATGATATGCTCCAATCACACAAGGACAATAATGCCAGCTTGACAGTTGCTGTCTTGGATGTACCATTAAAAGAAGCTAGCCGTTTTGGTATCATGAATACAGATGCTAATAATCGTATTGTCGAATTTGAAGAAAAACCAGCTCAACCAAAATCAACTAAGGCCTCAATGGGAATTTATATCTTTGATTGGAAACGACTTCGCAATATGCTAGTTACAGCTGAAAAGGCTAATATTGATATGTCAGATTTTGGTAAAAACGTTATTCCAAACTATCTTGAAACTGGTGAAAGTGTCTATGCTCATGAATTCAATGGATACTGGAAGGACGTTGGTACTATCGAATCACTCTGGGAAGCAAATATGGAATACATCTCTCCAGAAAATGCTCTAGATAGCCGTAACCGTCAATGGAAAATTTATTCTCGTAACTTAATCGCTCCACCAAACTTCCTTGGAGAATATGCTCAGGTAGAAGACTCTCTTGTAGTGGACGGCTGTTACGTAAATGGTACAGTGAAACACTCTATTCTTTCTACAACTGCTCAAGTTCGTAAGGGAGCAGAAGTTGTTGATTCTGTCATCATGAGTGGAGCAGTTATCGGTAGAGGTGCTAAAATTACACGTGCAATCATCGGTGAAGGTGCCATTATTGCCGATGGTGTTGAAATTGATGGTACAGAAGAAGTGCAAGTAGTCGGATATAACGAAGTAGTGGGGGTAGCAACAGATGAAGATTGATAAATATTCAGCGATTTTAGGAAATACCGTTGGTTTCCATGATATGTCAACCTTGACAAGTAACCGTCCAGTGGCAAGTTTGCCATTTGGAGGAAAGTATCGTTTGATTGACTTCCCACTTTCAAGTTTAGCAAATGCTGGGGTTCGTAGTATCTTCGGAATCTTCCAACAAGATAACATCAGCTCTGTATTTGACCATATTCGTTCAGGACGTGAGTGGGGCTTGAATACGTTGCTTAGCCACTACTATCTTGGAATCTACAATACTCGTGTAGAAAGCAGCACTGTTGGTAAAGAGTACTATCAACAACTTTTGACTTACCTAAAACGTTCAGGTTCAGACCAAACCGTTTCCTTGAACTGTGATGTTTTAGTGAATATCGATCTCAATCAAGTTTTCCATTTGCATAATACAACAAAATCACCGATTACAGTAGTTTATAAGAAATTACCTAAGAAGGACATTTCAGAAGTAAATGCTATCCTTGATATTGATGAAACTGACCATGTAGTTTCCCATAAACTTTTTGATAAAAAATCAGACCAAGATTTCTACAATATGTCGACAGATATCTTTGTCGTAGACACTCAATGGTTGATTAAGCGTTTGGAAGAAGAAGCTCAAAAAGAGCATCCAGAAAAATTACGTTATGTTCTTCGTGATTTGGCAGCAAAAGAAGGTGCCTTTGCCTATGAATATACAGGTTACCTAGCAAATATTCATTCAGTAGAAACCTACTACCAAGCTAATTTAGATATGCTGAATCAGCAAAAATTCTACTCTTTGTTCTCACCAAATCAAAAAATTCATACTAAAGTTAAAAACGAAGAACCTACCTACTATGCATCAGGTTCAAAAGTGAACACATCTCAATTTGCTTCTGGTAGTATCATTGAAGGTGAAGTGGATAAATCTATTATTTCGCGTAATGTTCGTATCAATAAAGACAGCTTGGTTAAAGAGTCTCTTATTTTCCCTCGCGTTGTCATTGGAAAAGGTGCACAAGTCGAGTATGCAATCGTTGATAAGGGTGCTGAAATAGCTGAGGGAGTTGTTATTCGAGGTACAGCAGAAAATCCTGTTATCATCAAAAAAGGCGAAAAAGTAACAGAGGATGTCCTGTCATGAAAATTTTATTTGTAGCAGCAGAAGGCGCCCCCTTTTCAAAAACAGGTGGATTGGGAGACGTTATCGGAGCACTTCCTAAATCATTAGTAAAAGCTGGGCATGAAGTTGCTGTTATCCTGCCATACTATGACATGGTTGAGGCCAAGTTTGGTGATCAGATTGAGGACGTCCTTCAATTCGAAGTTTATGTTGGCTGGCGCAGACAATTTTGTGGAATTAAGAAAACTGTTTTAAACGGTGTGACCTTCTACTTTATTGACAATCAATATTATTTCTTCCGCGGACATGTGTATGGAGATTTTGATGATGGTGAACGCTTTGCCTTCTTCCAACTCGCTGCCCTTGAGGCTATGGAACGTATTGGATTTATCCCTGATGTCCTCCACGCTCATGACTACCATACAGCAATGATTCCGTTCTTGTTAAAAGAAAAATACAGATGGATTCAAGCCTACCAAGGAATCAAGACTGTTTTGACCATTCATAACTTGGAATTTCAAGGTCAATTCTCTGAAAGCATGCTTTGGGACTTGTTCAGGGTTGGATTTGAGCGCTACGCTGATGGAACAGTTCGTTGGAATGATTGCCTAAACTGGATGAAGGCAGGTATTCTCTATGCAGATCGTGTATCAACCGTGTCACCGAGCTATGCTTATGAGATCATGACTACAGAGTTTGGTTGCGGTATTGATCAGATTCTTCGTATGGAATCAGGTAAGGTTTCAGGTATTGTTAATGGTATTGATACAGATTTGTACAACCCAGAGACGGATGCTTTACTTGACTATCATTTTAATAAAAATGATCTGTCAGGAAAGGCTCAAAATAAAGCAAAACTTCAAGAAAAAGTTGGTCTTCCTGTTTGTCCTGATGTGCCATTGATTGGTATTGTATCTCGCTTGACTCGTCAAAAAGGATTTGATGTGGTGGTTGAAAGCCTGCATCGTATGCTTCAAGAGGATATTCAAATCGTTCTCTTGGGAACTGGAGATCCAGGATTTGAACAAGCCTTCTCTTGGTTTAGTCAAGTATTCCCAGAAAAACTTTCTGCCAATATTACTTTCGATGTGAAATTAGCTCAAGAGATTTATGCAGCATGTGATATTTTCCTCATGCCAAGTCGCTTTGAACCGTGTGGCCTTTCACAAATGATGGCCATGAGATATGGTACGCTTCCTTTGGTAAATGAGGTTGGTGGTCTTAGAGATACTGTTCAAGCCTTTAATCCAATTGATGGAACAGGTACAGGCTTTAGCTTTAATAACCTAACTCCATATTGGCTCAACTGGGCCTTGCAAACAGCTCTGGATGTTTATCACAACCATCCTGATGTTTGGAAAAATATGCAAGTTCAAGCTATGGAATGTGATTTCTCTTGGGATACAGCCTGCAAGTCATATCTTGATTTGTACCATAGCTTAGCAAACTAAATAGTTAAAAGGCGGTGGGACAGAAATCGATAGACAGAGTCTCGATTTCGTAGTCCCAGCCCCGCGAGGATGATTAGAAGCTTTTTGGAGTCTAAAAGACGAACAAAAAGTTCAATCAGCTACCGCGTCAAAGTTTGATTGCTAATAAAAAGTGAGGTCGGGATCTTTTGTCTCAACCTCTTTTTTGAAATGAAAAAAGTAAGGAAGTTATATGTGTAAAACTAGAGGGCTCTGTGTACTGGATGTGGACGGTACTCTAATCGAAGAGGAATTCATTGATTTGTTAGGGAAAGAAGCAGAGTGTGAAAATGAAGTAGCTCTACTGACTGCCCAAGCTATGAGGGGAGAACTAGATTTTGAAGAAAGCCTGAGAAAACGTGTTTCTTTATTACAAGGCCTATCTGTCGATAAATTTGAACATCTTTATACACAGGTTCATTTTAGCAAGAATGCTAAGCAATTTATCAAAGTTCTTCAAGAAAATCAGATAGAAGTCGGTCTGGTTTCAGGTGGTTTTATGCCTATTGTCGAAAGATTGGCAACTGAACTTGGTATTAGGCTAATTGCTGCAAATCGTCTTGAAGTAAAAGATGGATTTTTGACAGGAAAACTTGAAGGAGAGATCATTACTAGGGAAGTAAAGGAAGAGACACTGGTAAGATGGGGCAAAGAATTAGACCTTCCTATTGAGAGGACCGTAGCTATCGGAGATGGGGCTAATGATTTAGCAATGTTGAAGAGAGCTGGCATTGGAGTTGCCTTCTGTGCCAAAGCAATCGTGAAAGAGAAAATTCCCCTTCAAATTGAAGAAAGAGATTTCTCAAGAGTATTGAAGCTGATAGATTTATTTTGATTAGAAAGGAGAGTGTATGAAAATTGTTATCGCACCTGACTCTTTTAAGGAGAGTCTCTCTGCAAGTGAAGTAGCTAAAGCTATCAAACGAGGCCTTCAAAAGGCTCTACCTGAATCGGAATGTTTGCTCTTACCTGTTGGCGATGGTGGAGAGGGGACTGTCAATGCTATTAAGAATACACTAGGTCTTATAGAAAACACCGCTTTGGTGACAGGCCCCTATGGAGATGAGGTGCAAATGCCTTATGTTTATAAAGAAAATCTTGCTTTATTTGAAGTTGCGGATTTGATAGGTCTTGCTAAAATCCCTTTTGAAAAACGTAATCCTCTAGAGATTCAAACAAAGGGAATTGGTCAACTAATCCTGCATTTAATAGAGCAAGGGATGAAAGAAATCTATATCGGAGTTGGTGGGACATCCAGTAACGATGGTGGGATTGGTATTGCTTCAGGACTTGGTTACCAGTTCTATGACAAAAATGGGGATGAACTTCTAGCTACTGGTCAATCCTTGTTTGAAATTACTGATATCTCAGAGGAGAAAGCTATATCTATTCCTTCTGATGTGCGAATTAAAATCTTAGCAGATGTGACAAATTCACTCTGTGGACCACACGGTGCCACTTACACATTTGGGAAACAAAAAGGATTAGATCCAACTCAATTTCATGAAGTTGATTCTGCTATTGAAAACTTCTATCGTAAAGTTGCCCCTGAAATCTTAAAGCTGGAAGGGGCTGGAGCAGGCGGCGGTATTGCAGCTGGCTTATGTGCTTTTGCTGGAGCAACAATTGTGTCTGGTATTCAAACTTGTTTAGATCTAATCGGTTTTGATCAGAAGGTTGCGGATGCAGATCTTGTCATCGTTGGTGAAGGTAGGTTAGACGCTCAAAGTCTTGCTGGCAAGGCTCCAATCGGGGTAGCAAAAAGAACACCAGATGGTGTTCCAGTTATTGCTATTTGTGGGAGTTTGTCAGAGGCTTTACCATCCTTACCATTTGAAAATCTCGTTGCAGCCTTTTCTATCTTAGAAAAAAGTGAACCACTAGAAGAGAGTCTGAAAAATGCCGCTATCTATTTAGAATATACAGCTACAAACATTGGTCAAATCTTAGCTTTGAAGAAGAATTAACCAAACCATTTTTTCCAAAAAGAAGTAGGAGCTTTGGTCTCTTTCTCTTGCCACAAGTCTGGAAAGGCCTTTTTAAGATCTTTTTCATTTATTTGAACAGGGGCATCACTATGAATAATCAAACCAAAAGGGGATGAATTGTGATCTTCTGAAACGATAGTCGCTTGGCAGTCAGCATCTTTGGCTTGTTTTAAATAATAGACCTGTTTTTCAAATACTACTTGAGGAGAAATCTTGACAAACAGTGGTTCAGTTTCTTTTTTTAGACTCACTAAAATAGATACATAACCCTTTTGAAATTTATCATCATTAGCTGTTTCAAGGTCTGCATAGCCGAGGACCCTTTCCTCGAAAGTTCCGAGAAAACGTCTCTGTTCATCTGGATTTAGTTTAAGCCCGCCATGAGCCTTTTCTAGGATTTGTTTTGATACATCAGTCATAAAAATAGTATATCATAAAATAAAGGAGAAAACAGACAAAAGAAAGCGATTACTTTATAAACTTAAGGAAAATTTGCACAAAGATAATGTTTTTTCTTGAAAAAGGTCTCTTTTTAAGGTATCATAGAGGTGTAAAAAATTTAACTCAAAAGGAGAGTAAAAAATGTCAATTATTACTGATGTTTACGCTCGCGAAGTCCTAGACTCACGCGGTAACCCAACACTTGAAGTAGAAGTTTATACTGAATCAGGTGCTTTCGGACGTGGTATGGTTCCATCAGGAGCTTCTACTGGTGAACACGAAGCAGTTGAACTTCGTGATGGTGATAAATCTCGTTACGGTGGTCTTGGTACACAAAAAGCTGTTGACAACGTAAACAACATCATCGCTGAAGCAATCATCGGCTACGATGTACGTGACCAACAAGCTATCGACCGTGCTATGATCGCACTTGACGGTACTCCTAACAAAGGTAAATTGGGAGCTAACGCAATCCTTGGTGTGTCTATCGCTGTAGCTCGTGCTGCTGCTGACTACCTTGAAATCCCACTTTACAGCTACCTTGGCGGATTCAACACTAAAGTTCTTCCAACTCCTATGATGAACATCGTAAACGGTGGTTCTCACTCAGACGCTCCAATCGCTTTCCAAGAATTCATGATCGTACCTGCTGGTGCACCATCATTCAAAGAAGCTCTTCGTTGGGGTGCTGAAATCTTCCACACTCTTAAGAAAATCCTTAAAGGTCGTGGTCTTGAAACAGCCGTTGGTGACGAAGGTGGATTTGCTCCTCGTTTCGACGGAACTGAAGATGGTGTAGAAACTATCATCGCTGCTATCGAAGCTGCTGGTTATGTTCCAGGTAAAGACGTATTTATCGGATTTGACTGTGCATCATCAGAATTCTACGATAAAGAACGCAAAGTTTACGATTACACTAAATTCGAAGGTGAAGGCGCTGCTGTTCGTACTGCTGAAGAACAAATCGCTTACCTTGAAGGATTGGTTGACAAATACCCTATCATACTTATCGAAGATGGTATGGATGAAAACGACTGGGAAGGTTGGAAAGCTCTTACTGAACGTCTTGGTGGTAAAGTTCAATTGATTGGTGACGACCTCTTCGTAACAAACACTGATTACCTTGAAAGAGGTATCGCTGAAGGCGCTGCTAACTCAATCCTTATCAAAGTTAACCAAATCGGTACTCTTACTGAGACATTCGACGCTATCGAAATGGCTAAAGAAGCTGGTTACACTGCAGTTGTATCACACCGTTCAGGTGAAACTGAAGATTCAACAATCGCTGACATCGCAGTTGCAACTAACGCAGGACAAATCAAGACTGGTTCACTTTCACGTACAGACCGTATCGCTAAATACAACCAATTGCTTCGTATCGAAGACCAACTTGGTGAAGTAGCTGAATACCGTGGATTGAAATCATTCTACAACCTTAAAAAATAAAATAGTTCAGTGAACTATTTTATCCCGAACCTTGAAACTCAAAAGTTCGGCTCTTGATTAAACAAGATTTAAGCCCCTCGGATTTTATCCGAAGGGCTTTTGTATATTATAAGACAAGGTCAAAGAAATCCAGTCTTGTTTTCGTATTCTAGAGGTGAAAAAAGAGATTTTTAAACGTTTTTTTGGTATAATAATACCTAGGAAAAACTAGAGAAAAGAAGGAGGTAGAGATGGAAAAGTATTTATCAGTTACAACTTTGACCAAGTATTTAAAAATGAAATTCGATAAAGACCCCTATTTGGAACGGGTCTATTTAACTGGTCAAGTCTCTAACTTCCGCAAGCGTCCAACCCATCAGTATTTTTCTCTTAAAGATGACCGAGCGGTTATTCAGGCAACCATTTGGTCAGGTATTTATCAGAAACTAGGTTTTGATTTGGAAGAAGGGATGAAGATCAATGTGGTTGGTCGTGTTCAAGTCTATGAGCCAAGTGGAAGTTATTCGATCATCATTGAAAAAGCTGAACCAGATGGTGTCGGTGCCTTAGCTATCCAATTTGAACAACTTAAGAAGAAACTGGCAGAAGAAGGTTTGTTTCAAGAGCGATTTAAACAATCTTTACCACAATTTTCAAAAAAAATAGGTGTGGTGACCAGTCGAAGTGGTGCTGTGATTCAAGATATCATTACTACAGTCAGTAGACGCTTCCCTGGTGTGGAAATTGTCTTATATCCTACAAAAGTTCAAGGTGAGGGTGCTGCAGAGAAAATTGCTCGTAATATAATTCGAGCCAATGAACGCGATGACTTAGATGTTCTGATTATCGGCCGTGGGGGAGGTTCTATTGAAGATCTTTGGGCCTTTAACGAAGAGATTGTAGTTCGCTCTATCTTTGAATCACGGTTACCCATCATTTCAAGTGTGGGTCACGAAACAGATGTCACTTTGGCTGATTTTGTTGCTGATAAGAGAGCGGCAACGCCGACAGCTGCTGCTGAACTCGCTACACCAGTAACTAAGTTAGATCTTTTGACCTATCTTCAGAATCAAGAAAAACGCATGACTACAGCGGTTAAGCATACCTTGTCAAAGAAACAAGAAGCTTTGAGAATCCTCAGTCAATCGGTCATCTTCAGACAACCAGAGCGTTTATATGACGGTTATCTACAACGCTTGGATCAGTTACAGCTGCGACTGAAGCAAGGATTGAATGCTGAATTGGTTCGTAATCAACAAAAGGTGCAAGAACAAGTCCACCGTTTGGAACAATTATCACCAATTATTAAAATCCAGCGTTATCAGGATCGTATTTTCCAACTGCAAAAACTAATGCGTAGCCAGATGGCTGTGACCTATGATGCAAAAGTAGCAGAAGTAAAACGTCTATCAGAAGCTCTCCTTATGCTAGATACTAGTCGAATTGTAGCCAGAGGTTATGCAATTGTCAAAAAAGGAGAAGTTGTAGTGGCTTCTGCGAAAGATTTGAAAGAAAATGACCAAGTATCACTGTTGATGCGGGACGGTCAAGTAGAATTAGAGGTAAGAGATGTCAAAACAAAAGAAATTTGAGGAAAATCTAGCAGAGCTTGAGACTATTGTTCAAAGCTTAGAAAATGGTGAAATTGCTTTGGAAGATGCTATTTCTGCTTTTCAAAAAGGAATGCTCTTATCCAAAGAATTGCAGGCAACACTTGATAAGGCTGAAAAGACCTTGGTTAAAGTCATGCAAGAAGATGGAACAGAAAGTGAACTTCTATGAACAAGCAGGAAAAATTAGCTTTGGTCGAGTCAGCTCTTGAAGACTTTTATGGAGACCAACAATTTGCATCAAATTTAAGAGATGCCGTTCTTTATTCCATACATGCAGGTGGTAAACGGATTCGTCCTTATTTACTTTTAGAAGTTTTGGAGTCCCTTCAACTTTCCATTACACATGGGCATGCACAAGTTGCAGCGGCGCTTGAAATGATTCATACAGGAAGCTTGATTCATGATGATCTTCCAGCAATGGATGATGATGATTACCGTCGAGGTCGTTTAACCAATCATAAGAAATTTGGTGAAGCCCTAGCTATTTTAGCAGGCGATGCCCTCTTTTTGGATCCCTATGCTTTAATTGCTCAAGCTGATTTGCCGAGTCAAACAAAGGTTGATTTAATAGCTAATTTATCACTTGCTTCTGGTAGTATGGGAATGGTAGCTGGTCAAGTATTGGATATGGAAGGTGAAGGTCAGCAGTTGAGCCTAGAAGCCCTTCAAACAATCCATGCTAATAAAACGGGTAAGCTCTTAGCATTCCCTTTTCAAGCAGCTGGAATCATTGCTGAATTAGATAAAAATCTTCAAAATCAACTTAAAACTGTTGGAGAACTGATTGGACTTGCTTTTCAAGTGAGAGATGATGTCCTTGATGTAACAGCAAGTTTTGAGGAAATCGGTAAGACACCCCAGAAAGATTTGCAAGCCGAAAAGTCAACCTACCCTGCTTTGTTGGGATTAGATCAGGCGATAGCGTTTTGCAATCAAACTTTGGATCAAGCTAATGCGAAACTTGAAGAGATTAGCCGAGTTGTGAGCTTTGATAAGGAACCAATTGTGAAAATAGTAGAAAGTTTGAGAATCAATGGCTAAGGAAAGAGTAGATGTATTAGCTTACAAACAAGGTTTATTTGAAACGAGAGAACAAGCCAAACGAGGTGTTATGGCTGGTTTGGTAGTCGCTGTTATAAATGGCGAACGATTTGATAAACCAGGAGAAAAAATTCCTGATGATACAGAGTTGAAACTCAAGGGCGAGAAACTTAAGTATGTTAGTCGTGGTGGCTTGAAACTTGAGAAGGCGCTAGATATTTTTGATCTATCAGTTGAGGGACAAACGACCATTGATATCGGAGCTTCAACTGGAGGTTTTACGGACGTCATGTTGCAAAATGGTGCTAAACAAGTTTTTGCAGTTGATGTTGGTACTAACCAACTGGCATGGAAATTACGCCAAGACCCTCGTGTTGTCAGTATGGAGCAGTTTAATTTCCGTTATGCTGAAAAGAGCGACTTTAATCAGGAACCAAGTTTCGCAAGTATCGATGTCAGTTTTATTTCCTTAGGCCTTATTTTGCCAGCCTTACACCGTGTTTTAGCCGATCAAGGTCAGGTTGTGGCTCTAGTTAAGCCTCAATTTGAGGCTGGTCGAGAACAGATTGGTAAAAATGGAATTATCAGAGATGCCAAGGTTCACCAAAATGTTTTAGAATCAGTTACTAAAATGGCAGTTGATGAAGGATTTTCAGTCTTAGGATTGGACTATTCTCCTATTCAAGGTGGTCATGGGAATATCGAGTTTTTAGCCTATTTGCGAAAAGAAGATCACGCAATCAATCAGGTTACTTCTGAAATAGAAAAAATAGTGGAGAAAGCACATAGAGAATTTAAAGATGAATAAAAAAGAGCGACTTGAGAAGATTAGAAGATTTGTTACAGATTATCAAATCGGCACACAGGAAGAAATCGTTGAACACTTGAGAGAAGCTGGTATCTCTGCTACTCAAGCAACAGTCTCCCGAGATATTAAAGAATTAGGTATTGTAAAAATTCCATTGAAAGACAATACTTACATTTATGAATTACCAAAATCAATCGTTAGAAGCTTGCAATTGGCAGAAAACAATATTATTCATGCTGAACGCATGGGGAATATGATCAATTTGCAAGTCATTCCAGGAAATACTGTTTTTGTTAAGAGTCAGTTGATGGCTGTTTTTTCTGACCAAATTTTTAGCTGTATTGCTGATGATAATTCCATCTTGATGGTATTGAGAAGTGAAGAAACAGCCAAGGATATTTTTGAGCAAGTTAAAAATTGGTAGGATTATATGTTACTGGAAATTTCGATTAAAAATTTTGCTATCATCGAATCAATTTCTCTGAATTTTGAACAAGGGATGACAGTTTTAACTGGTGAAACAGGTGCGGGTAAATCAATCATTATTGATGCTATGAATATGATGTTAGGAGCTCGAGCTACAACAGAGGTTATTCGTCATGGGGCTCCCAAAGCAGAAATTGAAGGTCTTTTTTCAATTGAAAGTAATCGCGCGCTAGAAGAAATTTTTGATGAACAAGGATTAGAATTGAGTGATGAAATCATTATTCGTCGTGAAATTTTACAAAACGGCCGAAGCATCAGTCGTGTCAATGGACAGATGGTTAATCTCTCAGTATTAAGGACAATTGGTCAACAGCTAGTTGATATCCATGGTCAACATGACCAAGAAGAATTAATGCGTCCTCATCGACACATCCAGATGTTGGATGAGTTTGGGGATGCTTCTTTCTTTGAATTAAAAGAAGCCTATCAGATGAGCTTTGATAACTATCGCCGTATGCGTAAGCAAGTGCTTGACATCAAAAAAAATCAGCAGGAACACAAGGCTCGAATTGAAATGTTGGAATTTCAGATGGCTGAGATTGAAGCAGCTAATTTGAAAGCTGGTGAAGATGTTACTCTCAATCAAGAAAGAGACAAACTACTGAACCATAAACATATTGCCGATACTTTAACAAATGCTTATAGTATGCTTGATAATGAAGAATTTTCAAGCCTTGCAAATGTTCGTTCGGCTATGAATGATATGGAAAGTCTTGAAGAGTTTGATCCAGAGTATCGTGAGATTTCAAGCTCCCTTTCTGAATCCTATTATGTTCTAGAAGATATCACCAAGCGATTGGAATCCATTATTGATGATTTAGATTTTGATGGTAATCGTTTGATGCAGGTTGAAAGCAGACTAGATTTAATTCACACCATTACCCGTAAGTATGGTGGTAGTGTAGATGATGTCCTTGAATACTTTGCCAAGATTACAGACGAATACAATCTTCTAACAGGAAATAATCTATCTTCTGAAGATATGGAAATCGAACTCAAGAAACTTGAAAAAAATCTTGTGGACCTAGCAGGTCAAGTTGCTCAGGCTCGCCATAAAATAGCGCAGGACTTAGAAGCTGAAATCAAGCAAGAATTGCAAGACCTCTACATGGAGAAAGCACAATTTCAAGTTCGTTTTAGTCAAGGAAAATTCAGTCGTGAAGGTAATGAGAGTGTTGAATTTTATATTTCAACCAATCCTGGAGAAGATTTTAAACCTTTAGTAAAAGTAGCTTCTGGTGGGGAATTATCTCGTCTCATGCTAGCTATTAAGTCTGCCTTTTCACGTAAAGAAGGCAAGACTAGCATTGTCTTTGATGAGGTGGATACGGGAGTTTCAGGTCGTGTAGCTCAGGCTATTGCGCAGAAGATTCACAAAATTGGACAAAATGGACAAGTGTTGGCCATATCTCACCTTCCTCAAGTTATTGCTATCGCAGATTATCAGTTCTTTATTGAAAAGATTAGCAATGAACATTCAACAGTATCAACTGTTCGCTTGTTAACAGTTGAAGAAAGGATTGAAGAAGTCGCTAAGATGTTGGCTGGGGAGAATGTGACAGAAGCAGCATTGACTCAAGCGAGAGAATTATTACAAAGTAAGGAGAAATAAATGACAGACTATTATGTAATTGGTGATGTCCACGGAAAAGCTGGAATGTTAGAAGACTTACTTAAAACATGGGATGGTAAGACTCAATTACTCTTTCTTGGAGATTTGATTGATAGAGGAGAAGATAGTTGCCGAGTTCTAGAAATGGTCAAAGATTTAGTAGATAACCAAGGAGCTATCTGCTTATCAGGGAACCACGAGTATATGTTTTTAACTTGGTTGGATAATCCTGAAGAAAGCTATGACCACTATCGTCGTAATGGTGGGGATACAACCATTAATTCCATTTTAGGCCGTCCACTAGATGCACCAGTAGATGGAGTAGTAGATGCGAAGCGTGTTGAGACAGAAGCAGCAGACTTAGTGGAGTTTATCCGTCAGATGCCTTTTGTCATTGAAACAGATAAGTATATTTTTGTTCATGCCGGTATTGATTTGACTTTGGATGATTGGCACGATACTACCGATTATAAGAAGGTATGGCTCAGAAAACCATTCCACGAAGCAGCCAATCATACTGGAAAAACAATTGTCTTTGGTCATACACCAGTCTATGGTTTGTTGGATCAAAAACCTGGCACATCTGAACTCTGGATAACAGAAGATGGTAAGATTGGAATGGATGGAGGAGCAGTCTATGGTGGTGTCCTTCATGGAATCGTCTTTACAGACCAAGGTATGACAGAACATTACTTCATTGAAAATGACGGCTTTGTTGCTGAAGATTAGTACTCCTAACAGGGTATGGTCTTGTCAAAATGTTAAAAACAATTTATAATTAATAGATACCCTGAAAGGAAGAGAATGATGAACTTAGAAGAATTGAAAAAACGACAGGAGAAGATTCGTAACTTCTCTATTATCGCCCATATTGACCATGGAAAGTCAACCCTAGCAGACCGTATTTTGGAAAAGACAGAGACAGTTTCCAGTCGCGAAATGCAGGCCCAACTTTTGGATAGTATGGATTTAGAGCGTGAGCGTGGAATTACGATCAAGCTTAATGCTATCGAGCTTAATTATACGGCTAAAGATGGTGAGACTTATATCTTCCACTTGATTGACACACCTGGACACGTGGACTTTACCTATGAGGTTTCACGTTCGCTTGCTGCCTGTGAGGGAGCGATTTTGGTAGTAGATGCTGCTCAAGGGATTGAGGCTCAAACCCTTGCCAATGTGTATCTAGCCTTGGACAATGATTTGGAAATCATGCCAGTCATTAACAAAATTGACCTGCCAGCAGCAGACCCTGAGCGCGTGCGTATAGAGATTGAGGATGTCATTGGTTTGGATGCCAGTGAAGCAGTATTGGCTTCAGCCAAGGCTGGTATTGGTATCGAAGAAATTCTCGAGCAAATCGTGGAAAAAGTGCCAGCACCAACGGGTGATGTGACGGCGCCACTTAAGGCCTTGATTTTCGACTCAGTTTACGATGCTTACCGTGGGGTTATCCTCCAAGTGCGTGTCATGGACGGAGTGGTCAAACCTGGTGATAAGATTCAGCTCATGAGCAATGGTAAGACCTTTGATGTGACCGAAGTCGGTATTTTTACACCAAAAGCAGTTGGTCGTGATTTCCTTGCGACTGGTGACGTTGGTTATATTGCGGCTTCTATCAAGACGGTTCAAGACACTCGTGTAGGTGATACCGTTACCTTGGCAACCAATCCTGCGGCAGAGCCATTACATGGCTACAAGCAGATGAATCCTATGGTCTTTGCGGGTCTCTATCCAATTGAGTCAAACAAGTACAATGACCTGCGTGAAGCTCTTGAAAAATTGCAACTGAATGATGCCAGCTTGCAGTTTGAACCAGAAACATCCCAGGCTCTTGGATTTGGTTTCCGTTGTGGTTTCCTTGGACTTCTTCATATGGATGTTATTCAGGAACGTTTGGAACGTGAGTTTAACATCGACCTTATTATGACTGCGCCATCTGTTATCTACAAGGTTAATCAGACTGATGGTGAGTCTATGGATGTGTCAAACCCGTCTGAATTCCCAGACCCAACCAAAATTGCTACCATTGAAGAACCTTATGTTAAAGCTCAAATCATGGTACCGCAGGAGTTTGTCGGAGCAGTAATGGAATTAGCTCAACGCAAACGTGGGGATTTTGTAACTATGGACTATATTGATGATAACCGAGTCAATGTTATCTATCAAATTCCACTTGCTGAAATCGTCTTTGACTTCTTTGATAAGCTCAAATCTTCAACACGTGGTTATGCAAGTTTTGACTACGAGTTGTCAGAGTATCGTCCATCTAAGCTGGTGAAAATGGATATCCTTCTTAATGGTGATAAGGTGGATGCTCTTAGCTTTATTGTTCACAAAGACTTTGCTTATGAACGTGGGAAACTCATTGTTGATAAGCTCAAGAAAATCATCCCTCGTCAACAATTTGAAGTGCCGATTCAAGCAGCTATTGGGCACAAGATTGTGGCTCGTACTGATATCAAGGCTCTTCGTAAGAACGTACTTGCTAAGTGTTACGGTGGTGACGTTTCTCGTAAACGCAAACTCCTTGAAAAACAAAAAGCTGGTAAGAAACGCATGAAAGCCATCGGTTCTGTAGAAGTACCACAAGAAGCCTTCCTCAGCGTATTGAGTATGGATGAAGAATAGTTGAGATCTCAAGAAAAAATAAGATAAATATAAAATAATGATTTTTTAAGAGACTGGGTAAAAAGTCAATTTTCTCCGAAAATGGAAAAAATATAACGCATAGTATCAAGGTTTTCAACACCTGATATTATGCGTTTTTCTGATTTTAAAGATTTTTTGCCCAGCCTCTTTTCTTAATGTTTGACAAACGCGCCAACCTCAAGTATAGCAGATTGAACTTAGAATAGTATACTACAGATTCTAAAACATTTTTAGAAATTGATTTGACTTTCCTAATCTCTTTGTTCATATCTTATTTCAATCAACTATACAAGTTTGGGAATCGACATTTCTGGGCGGAAGGTTATTATGTGAGTACAGTAGGGCTTAATGAAGCCACAATTAAGAAATATATTCAAGAGTGAATAAATTATCCAGTGGATGATTTCTAAACGAGTATGAAAATTTGAAAATAAGTAAAGCATGATCTATCACTAGATAAATTGAGTGTAAAAGAATATGAGGATCCCTTTAGGGGATAGTAGCAAGTAATACTCACGCCTTTTTAAGAGGCAAGTGACGAGTCAAGAGCAATGAGGATTGAACAAGGTGAAAGCCAGCGTCTTTAGGCGCTGGCTGGTAATTTGGGATTATAGCGTTCTGGTGCAAACCAGCCGTTAGATGGATGGTTATGTTTTTTTGATTTTTTTCAACTTTTATTATACAATAAAACCAAATAAAAAGAAAGCGGTAACAATATGCTTAATGTGAAAATTTTTTATATATTTTTATTTTTGATCGTTGTCGAAACTACAGGCTTGTTGTTGTTGAAAAACGGTCTTGAAAGAGGTTATTTAGATACAGGATCTATCATCCTTGCAGTTTTTTCATTTGCTTTCTACAACCTATGTTCATTCGGTTGGGTCTACTTTACAATAAAAAACAATAAAAAATAAATAGACGTATTTTTAGTCAGAACTTCTCAAAAAACGCATTTTCTTGCACCTGCTCCGTAAATGTGTTATACGGATTCTGCGAAAAAGTGATAGTTTTCTAAGCCATGAGCAATGGAAAAGCACCAGCAGTGCGAATACTGAGGCTTTTTTTCGTGGTTGCAAATCACGTCCGGCCCAGTGGCACTTAATCATCGCCTTTCTTATCTAGCCAGACATAAGAAACTCAAATAGTAGGCTCAGATGATTATGGCTATGTGAAAATTCCTAAATCATGGGTTCATTTCAAAGAAATCGAAGGTGGAGATGGCATTCAGTACTGTGATGGGACGGATGTCAATATTGTAACTCTCAATACCTTTAAACCTTAGCAGTTTGGTATTAGTGAAAGTGAGTACGCTGCGCTTGAAACTGTTCAAATTTTAACTAGCATTTATGAATCTAAACAGAAAAGTCAAGACTTCTCCAAGGTATGGGAGGCAAAATCAACTATCGGAGGCTATGAGGCCTACGTAGTAAACTGTATTGCTAAGAATGGTAAATATTTAATTATCTGGATTTTTAAATCCGATGATGGCAAGTTTAGATATGTTTCTCTCGAAGGTGTTCCATAGGTATTAAAAAATCTCCTTCCAATGGTGGAAGAAAGTTGGACCAATAAAAAGAGTTAATATCGTGAAAACAGGAGTCATTCCTGTTTTTTTATTATACTTATTAGGAAATTATAAAAAATATGTTTGAAATTATTAAATGTTTAATTCGTAAACAAAAAAAATAAAAATCAAACAAAATGCAACAAAAAAATATTGACAACGGTTTCATATAGTGTTATACTTATACCATAAAAGTTAAATATGAAGGGAGAAGGTCATGGGATTAGATCATTTCTTTGACAAAGACCTAGTCTTTTGCTTAGAAGCAGATAATCAAGAGCAACTTTTCGATCAAGTTGCAACCATATTAGAAGAAAAGAAAGTTGTTACAGAGACCTATCGATCGGCCTTGATTGAACGTGAAAAATCGTTCCCAACTGGTTTGGATATGGAGTTTTTAGGGAAGGATTTGCCTAACGTAGCTATTCCCCATACTGATACAATTCATAATCTAACTGAAAATGTTGTCGTGGTTCGTCTGGAAAAACCAGTAACGTTCCACAATATGATTGCACCTGATAAGGAAGTAGAAGTCTCATTACTCTTCTTTATCATCAACAATTCAAGTTCAAGTCAAACAAATATTCTTGCACAGTTGATGGACTTCTTTACAGGCAATGGTCATCTTGAAGCGCTGTCTAAGATTAAGGAACCTGAAGCTTTGTTCCAATACATCTCAGAAGCGACTGCTTAATTTGTTAATAATTTTTATATAAAAACGGAGGAAATCCAAATGATTAAAATTCTTGCTGCTTGTGGTGCAGGTGTTAACTCAAGCCACCAAATTAAAAGTGCTCTTGAAGAAGAACTTTCTAACCGTGGGTACGATGTTCAATGTGATGCTGTTATGGTAAAAGATGTCAATGAAGACTTGATTAAAGGTTATGATATCTTCACACCAATCGCTGCTACTGATTTAGGTTTTGAACCAGGTATCCCAGTTGTTGAAGCAGGACCAATCTTGTTCCGTATTCCAGCTATGAGCGCTCCAGTCTATGACAATATTGAAGCAGCTATCAAAGAACATGGTCTAAGCTAATTATTAATTTGTAAATATTCCATAAAAATAAAGGGAGGAAAATTATGGATTTCATTATCGAACTAGCCAATAAGCTGTTCAAGCCTATCTTGGAAATGGGTGGACCGATCATCATGCTGATCATTTTGACACTATTGGCTCTACTTTTTGGAGTGAAATTCTCCAAGGCGCTTGAAGGTGGTATCAAACTTGCCATCGCTCTTACTGGTATCGGTGCTATCATCGGAATGCTTAACGGAGCTTTCTCAGCTTCTCTTGCAAAATTCGTTGAAAATACTGGTATTCAATTGAACATCACCGACGTTGGTTGGGCACCACTTGCTACAATCACTTGGGGTTCAGCTTGGACACTTTACTTCTTGCTTGTGATGTTGATCGTCAACATTGTCATGCTTGCAATGAAGAAAACTAATACACTTGACGTCGATATCTTTGATATCTGGCACTTGTCTATCACAGGTCTTTTGATTAAATGGTACGCTGACAACAATGGAGTTAGCCAAGGAGTTTCACTCTTCATCGCGACTGCAGCAGTTGTCCTTGTTGGGGTTCTTAAAATCATCAACTCTGACTTGATGAAACCAACATTTGATGACCTTCTTAACGCACCAAGTTCATCACCAATGACTTCAACTCACATGAACTACATGATGAACCCAGTTATCATGGTTTTGGATAAGATTTTTGATAAACTCTTCCCAGGTCTTGATAAATACGACTTTGACGCTGCTAAATTGAACAAGAGAATCGGTTTCTGGGGATCTAAATTCTTCATCGGTTTCATCCTTGGTATCGTTATCGGTTTGATGGGAACTCCACATCCAGTTCCTGGTGTTGAAGGTGCTGATAAATGGGAACTTGTTATTAAAGGTTGGTTGTCACTTGGTTTGACTGCCGGTGTCTGCTTGGAGCTCTTCTCATTGATCGGTTCATGGTTTATCGCAGCCGTAGAACCACTTTCACAAGGTATTACAAACGTTGCTACTAAACGTCTTCAAGGACGTAAATTCAACATCGGTCTTGACTGGCCATTTATCGCTGGTCGTGCTGAAATCTGGGCTTGTGCCAACGTACTTGCCCCAATCATGTTGGTTGAAGCAGTGCTTCTTTCAAATGTCGGAAATGGTATCTTGCCACTAGCTGGTATCATCGCAATGGGTGTAACTCCAGCTCTCTTGGTAGTTACTCGTGGTAAATTGCTCCGTATGATTATCTTCGGAACCCTCTTGTTGCCACTCTTCCTTCTTTCAGGTACACTTATCGCACCATTCGCTACTGAACTTGCTAAAGGTGTAGGTGCCTTCCCAGAAGGTGTAAGCCAAACTCAATTGATTACTCACTCAACTCTTGAAGGACCAATCGAAAAACTATTTGGTTGGGCAATTGGTAACGCTACAACTGGTGATATCAAAGCAATCCTTGGCGCATTAGTATTCCTAGTATTCTACGTTGGTATCTTTGCATGGTACAGAAAACAAATGATCAAACGTAATGAAGAATACGCAGCAAACGCAAAATAATTCGCTCCTAAAAATGTAAATTGTAAAAACTAGGTTGTCAGTTTCCAAATCTGGAGTCGACAGCCTAGTTTTTTAGGCCTTAAATAAATGGAGGTAATTCTAATGATTGAATTAAAAACAGAACAGCTAAGTGTACAGTTTCAAACTTTTGGTGGTGCACTTTCTTCAATAAAAGACAAAGATGGAATTGAGTATTTGTGGCAGGGAGATCCAACTTACTGGAGTGGACAAGCACCTGTTTTATTTCCAATTTGTGGATCCGTTAGAAATGATACTGTCTTATATGATCAAGCAGATGGTAGTCAAGTAACAGGTAAAATTCCACGTCATGGATTGGTTCGAAAAAAAGAATTTGAATTAGTGGAACAAACAGAGAACTCTGTCACCTTTGCTATCGAAGATGACCAAGAAATGTATGAGAATTATCCCTATCATTTTCGTCTAGAAATAACTTATACTGTTACTGGAAAGACTATTCGAACACAGTATCAAGTTACCAATAAGGAAACAAATAAGAAAATGCCATATTTTATTGGTGGACATCCAGGCTTTAACTGTCCTTTATTTGATGATGAGGCTTATGAAGACTACTATCTTGAATTTGAAAAGTCAGAAACTTGTACAGTTCCTAAACCATTCCCAGAAACAGGGATGTTAGATTTTCAAGATAGAAGTAGCTGGTTAAAAGACCAAAAAGAATTGGATCTAAACTATGATTTCTTTAGCTATGATGCTGTGACTTTAGACGAGTTAGCCTCTCGCTCTGTTTCCTTACGGTCACGTAAGCATGATAAAGGGTTGAAACTAGACTTTAAGGAGTTTCCAAACCTCATCGTTTGGTCAACGCTTAATAAAGGTTCCTTCCTTGCTCTGGAACCTTGGTCAGGTTTGTCAACTTCACTCGAAGAGGGCGATCATCTAGAAGATAAGAGAAATGTTCGAATCTTAAATCCAGGTCAAAGTGATCAAATTGGTTTTGATATAGAAATTTTCTAAAAAATAAACAAAAACAAACATAAACTGTTGACTTTTTTAAACAATAGTAGTATATTATGTTTAGAAAGAACAATTTGTGTTTGTTTTAACAAGTTATTCTTCCAATTTCTCCAAGGAGAAGTTACAAAGAGTGATTAGATAAA
The DNA here is from genome assembly GCF_041432385.1 of Streptococcus sp. 27098_8_91. Lineage (NCBI taxonomy): Bacteria > Bacillati > Bacillota > Bacilli > Lactobacillales > Streptococcaceae > Streptococcus > Streptococcus sp. 27098_8_91. Next base: position 307,789 of record NZ_JAPVZN010000002.1, on the reverse strand, counting down.
TCATTCTTAAACTAAAATAGTCAACAAAAACTACCAGTAACTACTTGGTAATGGTCATTTTCTTTCCAGAACCCAAAAATTTTTACTGGTCTATATAAAAAAGGAGTATACAATATGTCTATTGTTATTGGTGCAGATGCTGCAGGTTTGAGATTGAAAGAAGTCGTTAAAGATTTCTTGGAAAAAGAAAACTTCCACGTTGTGGATGTTACAGCTGAAGGTCAAGACTTCGTTGATGTAACTCTTGCAGTTGCTGAAGAAGTTAAAAAAGAAGAACAAAATCTTGGTATTGTCATTGATGCTTATGGTGCTGGTCCATTTATGGTTGCAACTAAAATCAAGGGAATGGTTGCAGCAGAAGTATCTGACGAACGTTCAGCCTATATGACTCGTGGTCACAACAACTCACGTATGATTACTATGGGTGCTCAACTCGTTGGTGACGAATTGGCTAAAAACATTGCTAAAGGCTTTGTAAATGGTAAGTATGACGGCGGTCGTCACCAAATCCGTGTCGACATGTTGAACAAAATGTGCTAATTTTTATAACGAAAGAAAGGTAAGATAAAATGAGAATTGCAATTGGATGTGACCACATCGTAACAAATGAAAAAATGGCGGTTTCAGAATTTTTGAAATCAAAAGGACATGAAGTCATCGACTTTGGTACTTATGACCACGCTCGTACTCACTACCCAATCTTTGGTAAAAAAGTTGGTGAAGCAGTAGTCAGTGGCCAAGCTGATCTTGGTGTATGTATCTGTGGTACTGGTGTAGGTATCAATAACGCTGTTAACAAAGTTCCAGGTGTTCGTTCTGCTTTGGTTCGTGATATGACAACAGCTCTTTACGCTAAAGAACAATTGAATGCCAACGTTATCGGATTTGGTGGTAAAATCACTGGTGAATTGCTTATGTGCGATATCATTGAAGCTTTCATCAACGCTGAATACAAACCATCTGAAGAAAATAAAAAATTGATCGCTAAAATCCAACACGTTGAAACTCATAACGATCATCAAACAGATGCCAACTTCTTTACAGAATTCCTTGAAAAATGGGATCGCGGTGAATACCACGACTAAGAGGTGACTCATGATTTTAACAGTCACAATGAACCCATCCATCGATATTTCCTATCCTTTGGATGAATTGAAAATTGACACTGTCAACCGTGTGGTGGATGTCACTAAAACGGCTGGTGGTAAAGGTCTTAACGTTACTCGTGTCCTATCAGAATTTGGTGACTCCGTAGTCGCAACAGGACTTGTCGGTGGTAAACTTGGTGATTTTTTAGTAGAAAATATTGATGATAAAGTAAGCAAACGTTTCTTCTCTATTCAAGGTGAAACCCGTAACTGTATCGCAATTCTACATGGAGAAAACCAAACAGAAATCCTAGAAAAAGGTCCTGAAGTTCAAGAAAAAGAAGGTCAAGATTTCTTGGCTCATTTCAAAGAACTTTTAGAGACTGTAGAGGTAGTAGCTATCTCAGGTAGTCTGCCAGCTGGTCTTCCAGTTGATTACTATGCGAGCTTGGTAGAACTTGCTAATCAAGCTGGCAAGCCTGTTGTTTTGGACTGTTCAGGAGCTGCACTTCAGGCGGTTCTTGAATCCCCACATAAGCCAACAGTTATCAAACCAAATAATGAAGAATTGTCTCAACTTTTGGGGAGAGAAATTTCTAAAGACTTGGATGAATTAAAAGAAGTCCTTCAAGAACCACTATTTGATGGAATCGAGTGGATTATCGTTTCCTTAGGCGCTAATGGTGCCTTTGCCAAACACGGGAACACTTTCTACAAAGTAGATATTCCAAGAATTCAAGTAGTAAATCCAGTCGGTTCTGGCGATTCTACAGTGGCAGGTATTGCTTCAGGATTATTCCATAAAGAATCTGATCAAGAACTGTTGATCAAGGCAAATGTCCTTGGTATGCTTAATGCACAAGAAAAAATGACCGGTCATGTCAATATGGCTAACTATCAAGGTTTATATGACCAATTAATTGTAAAAGAGGTATAAAATGGTTTTAACAGAAAATAAACGCGCTTGTATGCAAAAACTCTCTGATGAGAATGGTATCATCTCAGCTCTTGCTTTTGACCAACGTGGTGCTTTGAAACGCCTCATGGCTCAATACCAAACAGAAGAGCCAACAGTAGCTCAAATGGAAGAACTTAAAGTCTTGGTAGCAGATGAATTGACAAAATACGCTTCATCTATGCTTCTTGACCCTGAGTATGGACTTCCAGCTACAAAAGCTCTTGATCCAAAAGCTGGTCTTCTCCTTGCTTATGAGAAAACTGGATACGACACAACAAGTACAAAACGCTTGCCAGACTGCCTGGATGTTTGGTCTGCAAAACGTATCAAAGAACAAGGTGCAGATGCTGTTAAGTTCTTGCTTTACTATGACGTAGATAGCTCTGATGAACTCAACCAACAAAAACAAGCCTACATTGAACGCATTGGTTCTGAGTGTGTGGCGGAAGATATTCCATTCTTCCTTGAAATCTTGGCTTACGATGAAAAGATTGCGGACGCAGGTTCTGCAGAATACGCTAAAGTAAAACCACGCAAGGTTATCGGTGCTATGAAGGTCTTCTCAGACCCACGCTTTAACATTGATGTCTTGAAAGTGGAAGTTCCAGTTAACGTGAAATACGTTGAAGGCTTTGGTGATGGCGAAATCGTTCATACACGTGAAGAAGCAGCTGCTTTCTTCAAAGCGCAAGACGAAGCAACTAACCTTCCATACATCTACTTGAGTGCAGGTGTATCCGCTAAACTCTTCCAAGAAACTCTTGTCTTTGCCCACGAATCAGGCGCAAACTTCAATGGTGTTCTTTGTGGACGTGCCACATGGGCTGGATCAGTTGAAGCTTATATCAAAGACGGTGAAGCAGCAGCTCGTGAGTGGTTGCGTACAACTGGATTTGAGAACATTGACGAACTCAATAAAGTACTTCAAACAACAGCTACTTCATGGACTGAACGTGTCTAAATTTCCCCCCCTTTTATGTCCTAAAACCTAGCTAAAAAACTTTTAAAAAAAGTTGTATGTTAGGGTTTACAAAAAATCATTCTTGTGCTATACTTAAGTCAAAAGTTAATACAAAGTGAGTGTTACTAAGTAATATTAGGCATGATCACAGATGACTCAGAGCTATATTTTCTGAACTCATTTGTGGTCATTTTTTATGCTCACAAAACTTAAATAATAGGGCAAGGAGGTTGCCATGTATCGGATATTAAATCCAATGAATAACAATGTTTCTCTCGTGCGGAATAGCAAGGGAGAGGAGTTGATCGTAATTGGTAAGGGGATTTCGTTCGGTAAGAAGAAGGGAGATTTGATTTCTGAGGATCAGGTTGAAAAAGTTTTTCGGATGAAAACAGAAGAGTCGCGAGAAAACTTTATGGCTCTTCTCAAGGATGTACCGCTTGATTTTATTACGGTCACTTATGAGATTATTGATAATCTTTCTAAAAAATATCAATATCCTGTCCAAGAGTATTTATACGTCACTCTGACAGACCATATCTATTGTTCTTATCAGGCTATTAGCCAAGGACGCTATAAGGATAGTAACTTACCTGACATTTCTGCCAAATATCCTATCGCTTTTCAAATTGCACAAGAAGCTTTTGAAATTTATCGTCAAAAACTGACAGAAAATTTTCCTGAAGACGAAATCATTCGTATCGCTTATCATTTCATAAATGCCGAAGGTGAGAATGAAGTCGAAGTTGTTGAGTCAATTGATAAGAGAAAGGAAATTTTAAAGAGGGTCGAAAGCGTTTTGAAGAGTTATAAAATCCAGCGAACACCTGAAAATAATAATTTTTACGACCGCTTTATGATTCATCTAAATTATTTTTTGGATTATCTGGATCGTAGTCGCGATGATAATCAATCCTTGCTCGATATGGAAAAACATATAAAGACTACGTATCCACAAGCATTCGAGATTGGTAGTAAAATTTATGAAGTCATTGCTCAGGAAACTGGTCTTGACCTCTACAAGAGTGAACGAGTTTATCTTGTTCTACACATCCAACGTTTATTGTCATAACGCTTTACTAAAAAATATATAAGGAGAAATCTATCGTGAATAGAGAAGAAGTGACATTGTTAGGTTTTGAGATTGTTGCCTATGCTGGCGATGCTCGTTCAAAACTATTGGAAGCTTTGAAGGCTGCTGAAGCTGGTGATTTTGCGAAAGCGGATAGCTTAGTTGAGGAAGCTGGTGCTTGCATCGCAGAGGCTCACCACGCCCAAACAAGCTTGTTAACAAAGGAAGCTGCAGGTGAAGATTTAGCCTATAGCGTGACCATGATGCATGGTCAAGATCACCTGATGACAACAATCTTGCTAAAAGATTTGATGCATCATTTAATTGAACTTTATAAAAGAGGAGCTAAATAATGAATAAGTTAATTGCCTATATCGAGAAAGGAAAGCCTTTCTTTGAAAAACTATCTCGAAATATCTATCTTCGTGCTATTCGTGATGGATTTATCGCAGGAATGCCAGTCATTCTATTCTCAAGTATTTTTATCTTGATTGCTTTTGTTCCAAACTCTTGGGGCTTCCAATGGTCTGATGAAGTAGTGGCTCTATTGATGAAACCTTATAGCTATTCAATGGGTATTCTCGCACTTTTGCTAGCTGGTACGACTGCTAAATCATTAACAGACTCTGTTAACCGTAGCATGGAAAAAACCAACCAAATCAACTATATGTCAACGCTATTAGCGGCTATTGTTGGTTTACTGATGTTAGCAGCTGATCCAATTGAAGGTGGCTTTGCAACAGGATTCCTCGGAACAAAAGGTTTGCTTTCAGCTTTCCTAGCAGCCTTTGTGACTGTAGCAATCTATAAGGTTTGTGTGAAGAATAATGTTACTATTCGCATGCCTGACGAAGTTCCACCGAATATTTCACAAGTCTTTAAAGACGTTATTCCGTTTACGCTTTCAGTTGTTTCTCTTTATGCTCTTGACTTGCTCGCTCGTCAATTTGTTGGTGCAAGCGTAGCTGAATCAATTGGTAAGTTCTTTGCGCCTTTATTCTCAGCAGCAGATGGTTATGTTGGAATTACGATCATTTTCGGTGCTTTTGCATTCTTCTGGTTTATTGGTATCCATGGACCATCTATCGTTGAACCTGCGATTGCAGCAATCACTTATGCAAATGCCGAAGTCAACTTGAACCTTCTTCAACAAGGTATGCACGCTGATAAGATCCTTACATCTGGTACACAAATGTTTATCGTCACTATGGGTGGTACAGGAGCAACTCTTGTAGTTCCATTCATGTTTATGTGGTTGTGTAAGTCTAAGCGTAATCGTGCCATCGGACGTGCTTCAGTAGTTCCAACCTTCTTCGGTGTAAACGAACCAATCTTGTTTGGTGCACCACTTGTTTTGAACCCAATCTTCTTTATCCCATTCATCTTTGCTCCTATCGCAAACGTATGGATCTTTAAGTTCTTTATCGAAACACTTGGCATGAACTCATTTACTGCCAACCTTCCATGGGTTACTCCTGGACCTTTGGGGATTGTCCTTGGTACAAACTTCCAGTTCTTATCATTCGCTCTTGCAGCATTATTAATTGTAGTAGATATTGTTATCTACTATCCATTCCTCAAGGTTTATGATGAACAAATTCTTGAAGAAGAACGTTCAGGTAAAGCTAATGATGAATTAAAAGAAAAAGTAGCAGCAAACTTTAATACTGCTAAAGCTGATGCTATCCTTGAAAAAGCTGGACTAGAATCAGCACAAAATACAATTACAGAAGAAACCAACGTACTCGTTCTTTGTGCGGGTGGAGGAACAAGTGGTCTTCTTGCCAACGCCTTGAACAAAGCAGCAGCAGAATACAATGTTCCTGTTAAGGCAGCCGCTGGTGGCTATGGTGCTCACCGTGAAATGTTGCCAGAATTTGACCTTGTTATCCTTGCTCCTCAAGTAGCTTCAAACTATGAGGACATGAAGGCTGAAACAGATAAACTTGGAATCAAATTGGCTAAGACTGAAGGAGCTCAATACATCAAGTTGACTCGTGATGGAAAAGGTGCTCTAGCCTTTGTTCAAGCTCAATTCGATTAACGATAGGGACTCTGAAATAGTCTCCTATCGTTACGGAAATCGCTATGGCGAATTTCCTAATCGCCTTATTAATTCGTCGGTAAAAAGATATCGTTTTTACCTCCTCATGTCACAATTCGGTGACTTGCTACAAGAAGTGAGACGGAGATGGATAGCTCACTAGCTCCTCTCCGCTCGCTTTTCATTTTATTCAATCAAGAAATAGGTGAAAAAATGACAAAAACACTTCCTAAAGATTTTATATTTGGTGGCGCAACAGCTGCTTATCAAGCAGAAGGAGCTACTCATACAGATGGTAAAGGTCCTGTTGCCTGGGACAAATACCTAGCAGATAACTATTGGTACACAGCTGAACCAGCTAGTGATTTTTACCATAAATATCCAGTAGATTTGCAGTTAGCTGAGGAATATGGGGTAAACGGTATCCGTATTTCAATTGCTTGGTCACGTATTTTTCCAACTGGTTATGGTGAAGTAAATCCAAAAGGGGTAGAATTCTATCATAACTTATTTGCAGAATGTCATAAACGTCATGTAGAACCGTTCGTAACTCTTCACCATTTTGATACACCTGAAGCTCTTCACTCAAATGGAGACTTCTTGAATCGTGAGAATATCGAACACTTTGTAAATTATGCTGCCTTCTGTTTCGAAGAATTTCCAGAAGTCAACTACTGGACTACTTTCAATGAAATCGGACCAATCGGTGATGGTCAATATTTGGTAGGTAAATTCCCTCCAGGGATTCAGTATGACCTTGCTAAAGTTTTCCAATCACACCATAACATGATGGTATCTCACGCCCGTGCTGTGAAATTGTACAAGGACAAAGGCTATAAAGGTGAAATCGGTGTTGTTCACGCCCTTCCAACTAAGTATCCATTAGATCCTAAAAACCCTGCAGACGTTCGTGCAGCTGAGTTAGAAGATATCATTCACAATAAATTCATCTTGGATGCAACTTATCTTGGTCATTATTCTGAAAAAACCATGGAAGGGGTCAACCACATTTTATCAATAAATGGTGGTAGCCTAGATCTTCGTGACGAAGACTTTTTAGCGCTTGAAGCAGCTAAAGATTTGAATGACTTCCTCGGAATTAACTACTACATGAGTGACTGGATGGAAGCCTTTGATGGTGAAACTGAGATCATCCACAATGGTAAAGGAGAAAAAGGAAGCTCTAAATACCAAATCAAAGGTGTTGGACGTCGTGTAGCTCCTGACTATGTACCTCGTACTGACTGGGACTGGATTATCTATCCTCAAGGATTATACGACCAAATCATGCGCGTGAAAAAGGATTATCCAAACTACAAGAAAATCTACATCACAGAAAATGGTCTTGGTTACAAAGATGAATTTATGGACAATACGGTTTATGACGATGGACGGATTGATTATGTGAAGCAACACTTGGAAGTTCTGTCCGATGCGATAGCGGATGGGGCAAACGTCAAAGGCTACTTCATCTGGTCTCTCATGGACGTCTTCTCTTGGTCAAATGGTTATGAAAAACGCTATGGTCTCTTCTATGTGGACTTTGAAACACAAGAACGCTATCCAAAGAAATCAGCTCACTGGTACAAAAAACTAGCTGAGACCCAAGTGATTGAATAGTACAACTAGTTATTAGGTATAGAATTTAAGCGAGGAAAGTTTATGCTCAAAGATTTTATCAAATCAATCTATGAAAAAGTTTATATTATTAACTTTGAACATTGCTCTCATGTACCATCCTTGACCAAGGAGCAACTTGCAAGTCTTGGAAAATGGTATGTCTCGACTGGTAAGGAGTGGATTTGTCATTCAGACTATGAATTTGAAGAATTTCAAAAGCTATTTTTAAATTTTGTAAACGCAGAAGATAAGGATAACATTTTCTTTGTTTCGGATTTTATGCCATTTCAACACTAAAATATTATAAAGAGGAATCTATCTCATACTAGGGGATATTCCTCTTTTTTATCTACTTTTTACCAAAATTTTAAAAATTTTCTTGACAGATTTATGTTATAGGAGTAAACTATTAACTAGTTAAATAACTGGTTAAGCACATAAAGAGGTAACTCACTCGCTCAAATCTTGTTTGAAATATAGAAAATAGAAGGAGTTTTAAAAGTGAGTTATTTTTCTAAATCGATATTTAACCGGTTAAGGATGTTCTTTAGGAAAAGTATAGTTCTTCTTTAACGAATAAATGAAAATAGAAAGTGTGTTTAGATGAAAATCAATAAAAAATATGTTCTTGGTTCGGTAGCTCTTTTAGCCTTAAGCCTTTCCAGCTATGAATTGGGGCGTTACCAAGCGGTACAGACTAGCAAAGAGTCTAATCGTGTGTCTTATATAGAAGGGAATCAGGCTAGTGCTAAGACTGAAAATCTGACGCCTGATGAGATTAGTCAGAGAGAGGGGATTAATGCTGAACAGATTGTCGTTAAGATTACCGATCAAGGCTACGTAACTTCACATGGAGACCATTATCATTACTTTAATGGCAAGGTTCCTTATGATGCTATTATCAGCGAAGAACTTTTGATGAAGGATTCGAATTATCAACTTCGAAATGAGGATATTGTCAACGAAGTCAAGGGTGGTTATGTCATTAAGGTTGATGGTCGCTATTATGTATACCTCAAAGATGCATCCCATGCAGAGAATATTCGTAGTAAGGATGAGATTAATCGTCAGAAGCAAGAACACGGACATGGTAGTGGAACAAAAGTTAGCAATGAAGTTACCTTAGCAAGGACTCAGGGACGTTATACAACGGATGACGGCTATGTTTTTAATGCAAGTGATATTATTGAGGATACTGGCGATGCTTACATCGTTCCACATGGCAATCACTTCCATTATATTCCAAAGAGTGACTTGTCTTCCAGTGAATTAGCTGCGGCCCAAGCCTTCCTATCCGCTAAAGGTGGTCAAACAAGCTCAGTTGGGTATCGACCGTCAACAAATTCTTCTAGCAGCTCATCAGATGCTTCGAATAGTAGTACATATAGACAAACGAATCAAAGCAATGTTGAGGCAAATACTAGAAGATGGACCCCAAGTGTTAGCCCACAAGTGGATAATAGTTATCAAGCAAGTCCAAGTGAAGACGTATCTAGTCTTTTGAAACAACTTTATGCCTTGCCACTCAGCCAACGACATGTGGAATCAGATGGGCTTGTCTTTGATCCAGCGCAAATTACAAGAAAAACTGCGAATGGTGTTGCAGTTCCTCATGGGGATCACTATCATTTTATCCCTTATTCTCAAATGTCTGATTTAGAGCAGAAGATTGCGAGAATGATTTCTGAAAATTATCAAGGAAATCATACAACTGCAGGTGGTAAAGAATTAAAACCAATTCCGACTCCAAGTCTTCCAAATCCAATCCCTGCTCCAGAGCCTACCCCAATACCAGGTCCACAACCTGTACCAAATCCTCAACCAGCTCCAAGCAATCCAATTGATGGAAAATTGGTAAAACAGGCGATTCGAAAGGTGGTTGATGGTTATGTCTTCGAAGAGAATGGAATTTTGCGTTATATTTTTGCCAAGGAACTTTCAGCAGAAACTGTTGCAGCCATTGATGATAAACTTGCTAAACAAGAAAGTTTGTCTCATGAGTTAGGAGCTAAGAAAACCAATCTTGTATCTGGTGATCAAAAATTTTACAACAAAGTTTATGATTTACTAGCAGCAGTTCATCAAGATTTGATTTCCAATAAAGGGCGCAAAGCTGATTTTGACGGTTTGGATAGACTATTGGAACGTCTCAACGATGAGTCAAGTGATAAAGTCAAGTTAGTTGATGATGTCCTTGCTTTTCTAGCGCCGATTCGTCATCCAGAACGTTTAGGAAAACCAAATGCACAAATAGCTTACACAGATGATGAGATTCAAGTAGCCAAGTTGGCAGGCAAGTATACAACAGAAGATGGCTATATCTTTGACCCCCGTGATATCACAAGTGATGAGGGGGATGCCTATGTAACTCCGCATATGAGCCACAGTCATTGGATTAAGAAAGAAAGTTTATCTGAAGCTGAAAGAGCAGCAGGTCAAGCTTATGCTAAAGAGAAAGGTTTGACGCCTCCTTCAACAAATAATCAAAGTTCAGGAAATTCTGAGGCTAAGGGAGCAGAAGCGATTTACAATCGAGTAAAAGCAGCTAAGAAGGTACCACTTGACCGTATGCCTTACAATCTCCAACATACTGTGGAAGTTAAAAATGGAAGTTTGATTATACCTCATTATGACCATTACCATAACATCAAATTTGAGTGGTTTGACGAAGGACTTTATGAGGCACCTAAGGGGTATACTTTAGAAGAGCTATTTGAAACTGTGAAGTATTATGTTGAACATCCAAACGAACGTCCGCATTCAGATAGTGGTTGGGGCAATGCGAGCGATCATGTTCAAAGAAACCACAATAGTCAAGCTGCTAACAATCAAACAGAGAAACCTCAGACAGAAAAAATTGAGGAGGAAAAACCTCGCGAAGAAAAACCGAAAAATGAGAAAGCAGAATCTCCAAAACCAAAAGAACCAGAGGAATCAGAAGAAGAATCACCATCGGAACCAGAGGAACCTCAGGTTGAAACTGAAAAGGTTGAAGAAAAACTGAGAGAGGCGGAAGAGTTACTTAAAAAGATTCAGGATCCAATTCTTAAGTCTAATGCCAACGAAACTCTCACAGGATTAAAAAATAACCTGTTATTTGCTTCTCAGGACAACAATACTATTATGGCAGAAGCTGAAAAGCTATTAGTCTTGTTAAAGGAGAGTAAGTAACTATACAACTATTATAGAAGATAAAAAGGGAGCAGAATATGGATTCTGTTCTCTTTTTTATGAAATTGTGTAAAAATTCTTGACATATTTTCTAAATAAAGTTAAACTATTTACTAGTTAATTAAATGGTTAAATACTAGTTAAGGAGTTGTTATGAAAAAAAGAAGTTTCCTATGGCTTGTGCTTGCCTTCTTTGCTCTTACCATAGGAGCATGTGGACAAAAGACCAGTCAAGACAAGAGTGATGAAACTAAGGGGATGAAAATTGTGACCAGTTTTTATCCTGTTTATGCCATGGTCAAAGAAGTTTCAGGTGATCTAAATGATGTTCGGATGATTCAGTCTAGTTCTGGTATCCATTCCTTTGAACCTTCTGCAAATGACATTGCGGCCATCTATGATGCTGATGTTTTCGTCTATCATTCCCATACCTTGGAATCTTGGGCAGGAAGTTTGGATCCAAGCCTGCAAAAATCCAAGGTAAAGGTCTTAGAAGCATCAGAAGGTATGACCTTGGAGCGCGTGCCTGGCTTAGAAGATATGGAAGCTGGAGATGGGATTGATGAGAAGACCTTGTACGATCCTCATACTTGGTTAGATCCTGAAAAAGCTGGCGAAGAAGCGCAAATTATCGCTGACAAACTTTCAGAGGTTGATAGTGAGCATAAAGAAACTTACCAGAAAAATGCGCAAGCCTTTATCAAAAAAGCTCAAGAATTAACCAAGAAATACCAACCCATCTTTGAAAAAGCTAATCAAAAGACTTTTGTAACCCAACACACAGCCTTTTCTTATCTAGCTAAGCGATTTGGACTCAATCAACTTGGAATCGCAGGTATCTCTCCAGAACAAGAACCAAGTCCGAGACAACTAACAGAAATTCAGGAATTTGTAAAAACCTATAAGGTTAAAACGATTTTTACAGAAAGTAATGCTTCTTCAAAAGTAGCTGAAACTCTTGTTAAATCAACAGGTGTGAGTCTTAAAACCCTCAATCCTTTAGAGGCAGACCCACAAAATGACAAGTCCTACTTGGAAAATTTAGAAGAAAATATGGCTATCTTAGCTGAAGAATTGAAATGAGGAGATTATGAAGATTAATAAAAAATATCTAGCGGGATCTGCAGTGGTCCTTGCCTTAAGTGTTTGTGCTTATGCTTTAAATCAACATCAAGCACCTGAGAAAAAAGATGACAACCGTGTATCCTACGTTGATGGTAAAGAGTCTGAAGCTAAAAAGAATGAAACTCTGACACCAGACCAAGTTAGCAAGAAGGAAGGAATAGAAGCTGAACAGATTGTTACCAAAATCACTGATCAAGGTTATGTGACTTCACACGGCGACCATTTCCATTACTATAATGGTAAGGTGCCTTATGATGCTATCTTTAGTGAAGAACTGGTCATGAAAGATCCAAACTATCAGCTGAAGGATAAAGATATTGTCAATGAGATTAAAGGTGGCTATATCATCAAAGTGGACGGTAAATACTATGTCTATCTAAAAGATGTGAGTCACGCTGATAATATTCGCACCAAAGAACAAATCGAGCAGCAAAAACAAGAACACACATCAGATAGTGGTAGTGCAAGTGAGGAAGTTCTTGCTGCCAGAGCACAAGGTCGATATACAACGGATGATGGTTATGTCTTTAATGCTGCAGATATTATTGAAGATACAGGGGATGCTTATATCGTTCCTCACGGTGGGCATTATCACTACGTTCCAAAGAGTGCCCTATCTTCAAGTGAATTAGCAGCAGCTCAAGCCTATCTAGCTGGAAGAGGAAGTCAACCGAGTGTGACGGATTATAAACCAAATCCAAGTGTTACACCAAGTTCTCAAGCCGATAGCCCAGCAACAAGCATCCCAGTAGATCAAGAGGATAGCCTCCAAAGTCTTCTTGCTCAGTTAGATGTTTTACCAGTTAGTCAACGCTATCAAGAATCTGATGGTTTGGTATTTGACCCAGCTAAAATTACCAGTCGTACACCATCAGGGGTGGCCATTCCACACGGTAATCACTACCATTTCATTCCCTATAGTAGTCTATCTGCTTTGGAGCAAAAGATTGCTCGTTTGATGCCACTTTCAGGTCTAGTAAGTCCGTCAAATCCTGTAGAAAATCCAAACAAACCAAGTGAAGATCATGAACACCATGGACACGACCAAGAAGAGCCGGGTCATCATGGTCAGGAAGGCGAAGGACAAGGCCATGACCATGACCACAATCATGACAATCCCCACGATCACGGATTCGATACTAATCGTGTTATAAGTGAAGATGAGCAAGGTTTTATCGTTTCTCATGGGGACCACAATCATTATTTTTACAAGAAAGATTTGACGGCCAAACAGATTAAAGAAGCTCAGGAACACTTGAAAGGTAAAACCGAAGTTAAACCTAATCCATCAGATGAGCCCCATGATGAAGACGGACATGATAACCACCATGGTGAAGATCACGATCACGGATTCGATGCTGACCGAGTGATAAGTGAAGATGAGGAAGGTTTTGTCGTTTCTCATGGAGACCACAATCACTATTTCTTTAAAAAGGATTTATCAGCAGAGCAGATTAAGGATGCTCAAGAGCACTTGAAGGAACATCATCAGGCAGAACCTGTTAAACCTCTTGCCAAGACTGTAGAAAGTTTCTCTCGAGATGCCAGCGATGAAGAAAAGATAGCTTATATCTCTAAAACCTATGGTGTTCCGCTTGAAGCGATTCGTATTTCAAATGGATTCTTTGTATTTGGAAATCCAGACCAGGCTTACGACCCAACTCACATTCACCCTTATGCAGTTCGAAAAGAACACGTTCGTATTCCGCTTCAAACAGGCGATGCAGAACTTGATTTCCTAAACGAACTCTATACAACTGCACTTCGTGATGGTGTCTCTCCATATAGTTTGCAGGTGGAAAATGGTAGCTTTGTTATTCCTCACGGTGACCATAATCACTACATTAAAGTTCAGACTAAAGGTTATGAAGTTGCTTTGAAACATAAGATTCCTGCCTTGCAATCCAACTACCAACCAGGAGCCTTTGATGAAGCTACTGTTCAAAATAAGGTTGATCAACTTTTAGCAGAAAGTCGCGAAGTTTACAAGGATAAACCAATTTTACAAAGACAGATTGAGCTTGCCTTGGGACAATTCTCTGAAAATATGAAGAAGCTCTCAACAAACTCTACAGCTGGTTATCTAGCTGCTTTAGATCTCTTTGACAAGCAGTATATCCACGTTGACTCTAGTGTAAAACCAACAGAAATCAGTCCTTTAGACAAGAAATATCAAGCTTTAGTAGATAAGATTAATACCTTGGATACGGATGCTTATGGACTTCCTAAAAAGGATCTCTTGGCTCAACTCCAAGAAAATAAATTGGCTCAAGATGAGGCTGGTTTAGATGCTGTTGAAGCTAAACTAGAAGCTCTTCAAGACTTTAATGATCGTACTGGAGTTACAACAGTTGAGTACATTAAGTATTTCTATCAACATCTGTCAGATGGTCGTTTAAATGATACTCTTAGAAATAAGGTTGCCAACTTAACTTGGACCCTTTATCAGTCACAATCCTTCCTCAAGGCGACTGACTTGAACAAACTATTCCCTGAAATCTATCAAACAAAACTAGAAGTTGAAGAAGCTCTTAAAAACGAACCAGTTGCAAGTAAGCCTTCTGAAACAATCTTAGATAGAGAAAAAGTTGATGGTCATAGTGCTAAAACTGCAGTTTATGAGTTCTTGAAAGGTTTGTTTGATGATATTCAACCTGAGGAACAAAGTAACCATGTCTTAAAAGGTCAGGTGGCAGGACTTTTAACAAAAGCTGTAGAATTGGTAAGCCAAGTGAAAGAAGAAGGTGTTAAAGCTTCACTTGTTGACGAAGTGAAAAATCTGAAAGCTGCTCTAGATAAAGATGAAGCAGACCTTGATGAATTAAATACGCAAGTCCAAGATCTTCTGAAACGTATTTCACTAACCATTCAGAATGAACGTGAGAATGCTAACCAAGACCCAGAAGTTTTAGTTCTCTACCAAAAACTTTATAATGGTATCATTGCCCTTCATACTTATTTAGAAATGAATAATGGTTCTGATGCTGATTTTGAAAAAGTGGACGCCTTATTTGATAAGCTTAGTGCCGCAAGCAAAGACAAGCAAGCTCTTTTAGCTCTTGCTCAAGAAATCGTTTTGTTAAACCAAGAATTTCAATCCAAAGTCAAGCCAGCTGAAGCTAGCACAGAAACAGCCAATACAGAAACAAACGATAAACAAGCTGAGTCAAACTTAACTCCTGCAACTAGCTCTCCAGAAACGAAAGAAAAAGTAGCAGAATAATAAAAAACTTAGACAGCTACCGTGTCAAAAGTAGGCTGCTGATAAAAAAGAGGTCGGGAATTTTTTCCCGATCTCTTTAGTCTTTATAAGCTACAATTCCAATAATGGTGTCGACTGCACGTTCCATTGTTTGTAGACTAACGTATTCAAAACGACCGTGCATATTTTCGCCACCAGCAAAGATATTTGGCGTAGGAATTCCCATAAAGGAAATTTTAGAACCGTCTGTTCCTCCACGGATAGGCTCGATAATTGGTGTGATACCAAGGTCTTCCATAACTGCTTTGGCAATGGTTACTGGTGTCATATCCTTTTCAATGACTTCCTTCATGTTGTAGTACTGGTCCGTCAATGTTAAAGTAAGACGATCACTACCAAGTTCTTGGTTCATTTTATCAGTAATAGCTTGCATAGCAGCTTTACGAGCTTCAAAGTTTTCTTTTTCAAAGTCACGAATGATATAGCTAGCACGCGCTTCCTCTACACTACCAGATACATCCATGAGATGGTAGAAACCTTGGTAACCATCAGTCAATTCTGGTCGGTCACCAGCTGGAAGTTGGTTGTGGAAATCAATGGCTAGCTGAAGAGCATTGACCATTTGGCCTTTTGCTGTACCAGGATGGACATTACGACCTTGGAAATGCAATTCAGCACCCGCAGCAGAGAAGGTTTCATATTGAAGTTCACCTAGAGGTCCACCGTCGACTGTATAAGCAAAGTCGACATTGAAGTCCTCTGCATCAAACTTGTTGGCACCTACTCCGATTTCTTCATCTGGACCAAAACCAACACGAATTTCACAATGTTTAATCTCAGGGTGTGCGTTCAAATATTCGATAGCTGTCATGATTTCAGCGATACCAGATTTATCATCAGCCCCGAGAAGGGTAGTTCCATCAGTTGTAATCAAGGTTTGCCCTAGATATTTCTCTAAGCTCTTGAAATCCGCTGGATCTAGTTTGAAACCAGAGTTCCCAAGCTCAATAACGCCACCATCATAATTTTCAATAACTTGTGGGTTAACGCCTTCAGCATTAAAATCAGCTGTATCCATGTGGGAGATAAAACCAACCTTACGAGTCAAACTAGGATCGTTAGCTGGAAGAGTACCGATAGCAAAACCGTTTGGCAAATAATAGACATTTTGCAAACCGACACGTTTCATTTCTGGGATGAGGACATTGGTTGCGAAGTCTACTTGACTTTGGGTACTTGGTGTAGTGGTTGAATGTTCGTCAGAACGTGTATTGACTTTGACATAAGTCAAAAAACGCTCCAACAAAGTTGGGTATTTCATAAAAACTCCTTTTTTACTTCTTTTAAAACCATTGTATCATAGAAGGAAGAGAAAAACAAAAGTCAGAAAGGAGATAAAATTCTTATGTTAGCGTTTACTTATGGCTTCTTTAGTGATACAATAAAAAAGATAAAAATATCACAAGGATGCAAATATGAAAAAAGCGATTTTAATGATGACATTTGGTTCACCAGAAGAGATTACCTTTGAAGGGGTAGCCGATTTTTTTACCAACATTCGTCGAGGAGTTCGACCTCAAGACCACGAGATTCAAACCCTTTATGATAATTATGTTCGAATTGGAGGAACTCCACTTCAAAGAATTACCCGTGAAGAAGTTGCCTTGGTAGAAGCTAGGTTAGGAAATGAATATAGTGTCTATTTTGCCAATAAATTTTCAACCCCTTTTATTCCAGATGTAATTCGGCAAATGGAAGCAGATGGAATTGAAAAGTGTATTTGCTTGATTTTGGAGCCACACTATTCCTTTTACTCTGTCATGGGGTACGAAAAGTTTCTGGAAAGCAAACAAATTCAGTTTTTAGTTATTAAGGACTGGTATCAAGAAGAAGCACTATTAAATTATTGGACAGCTGAAATTGATAAGATTTTAAAAGAAAAGGTGAAACAGGATAGCTTTAAAGTCATCTTTTCTGCCCACAGTGTGCCCATTTTTGCCTTGGATTTTGGTGATCCCTATATCGACCAGATTTTCGAAAATAGCAAGTTAATTGCTGAGAAATTAGACTTGAAACCAGAGCAATATACCAACACTTGGCAGAGCGAAAGTGATATTGGTATTCCTTGGATCAAACCAGATGTATTGGAGTATCTTAGAGAACAGGAAGAACATCCAGAGCATTATATTTTTGTGCCTATTAGTTTTATCAGTGAGCATATTGAAGTCTTGTTTGACAACGATGTGGAATGTCATGACTTGTGTCAGGAATTGGAGGTGAACTACCATCGTCCACCAATGCCAAATACAGATTCTCGTTTGATTGATGCCTTGGTCAATATTGTCCGAGCTAACGAACATAAAGAATTTAGAGAATTCCTCCCAGAAGAAGAAACCTTTGATGAATTAGTCCCTTCGGATGAAACTAAGAATATTTTAGATGAATCACAAGACTTACAAATGCCAGAATTTGTTAAAAAATTAATTGAGAAAAAAGGTCGTGAAAATGTCAAGATGCCTTATTTAATCAAAAAAATGCTTGAAAAAGCTGGCAAATTACCCAAAGACTAAGTGAAAATAGAAAAGAACTGGTAATACTCTTCGAAAATCAAATTCAAACTGCGTCAACGTCGCCTTGCCGTACTCAAGTACAGCCTGCGGCTAGTTTCCTAGTTTGCTCTTTGATTTTCATTGAGTATAAGGTTTGTTTCAGATTTCTGCTAAGGCAGGATATAACTTAGAAGGTGAAAGAAAAGGCGGTGGGACAGAAATCGATAGACAAAGTCTTGATTTCGTAGTCCCAGCCCCGCGAGGATGATTAGGAGCTTTTTGGAGTCTAAAAGACGAACAAAAAGTTCAATCAGCTACCGCGTCAAATTATGATTGATAATAAAAAGTGAGGTCGGGATCTTTTTGTCCCAACCTCTTTTTAGGTGACTAGCATTTTTTGACCTAGTTTTTTCTTATTTACCCAGACAAAATTGGCTGAACAACTGTGTAATGAGTTCATCTGGAGCAGCATCTCCAGTGATTTCTCCGAGGATTTCCCAAGTACGAGTTAAATCAACTTGAAGCAAATCAACTGGCATACCGAGTTCAAGACCTTCGTTAACTGCTTGTAGGCTTTCAACCGCCTTCTCAATTAAGGAAATGTGACGGGCATTAGACAAGTAAGTGGCATCTTGTTCGACCAAGCCAGCATTTTCAAAGAAGAGGTTGTTAATCCGTTCTTCAATCTTATCAATGTTTTGATTTTTGAGGACTGAAATACGGATGACATCTTCAGGAAGTTCCTGAGTTTCAATAGCCTCAGGTAGGTCAGTTTTGTTAAGTAGGATGATACGGTTGGTATCTTGGCTGATTTCAAGAAGTTGTCGGTCTTGGGCAGTTAGAGGTTCGCTGGCGTTTAAGACAAGTAGTACCAAGTCAGCTTCCTTGAGAGCTTTTTTGGAGCGCTCGACACCGATTTGTTCGACGATATCATCTGTTTCACGGATACCCGCAGTATCAATCAACTTAAGTGGTACACCATTGATGTTGACGTATTCTTCAATGACGTCACGGGTTGTACCTGCAATATCCGTTACAATGGCCTTATCTTCACGCAGGAGGTTATTAAGAAGGCTTGACTTCCCAACGTTTGGACGACCAATGATAGCCGTTGAAATTCCTTCACGGAGGATTTTCCCACGACGTGCCGTTTTAAGGAGATTGGTCAGTAATTGTTCAAACTCCATAGTTTTTTCACGGACAACAGCAGTAGTGGCTTCTTCTACATCGTCATACTCAGGGTAGTCGATATTAACCTCTACTTGTGCTAGTGTATTGAGGATTTCCTGACGAGTATTATTAATCAAGTCAGATAGAGAACCGTCTAATTGTTTGACCGCTATATTCATAGCCTTGTCTGTCTTTGCGCGGATGATATCCATAACAGCTTCAGCCTGAGTCAAGTCCACACGACCGTTGAGGAAGGCACGCTTGGTAAATTCTCCAGGTTCTGCCATACGAGCCCCTTCACGGATAGCCAGTTGGAGGATTTCATTAGTCACGGCAATCCCTCCGTGGGTGTTAATCTCGATAATGTCTTCACGAGTGAAGGTCTTTGGAGACTTCATAGCCCCAACCATAACCTCGTCCATGACCTTACCTGAATGAGGATCAACAATGTGGCCGTAGTTAAGAGTGTGGCTAGCAACCTTGCTCAAGTCCTTGCCTTTAAAGATTTTCTGCGCAATGGCAAAACTATCCGTTCCGCTTAGGCGGACTATCCCAATAGCCCCTTCACCAAGCGGTGTCGAGATGGCTGCAATGGTATCAAATTCCCGTGTAATCATTTCAATTCCTTTATAGTTTATTTGTTTGTATAGACTAATATCTCTTCAAATTGTAACAAATTTTAGTATTTTCTTCAATGAATGTTACTTATAAAGAAAAGCCTAAGCAGATTGCTTAAGCTTTACTTAGTGCGCATTTCGCCTTGTGGGAAATAGGTTCCTTCAGGCATATCGTTGATAATGACATGAACAGCAGACTGAGGTGCACCAGTGTTGCGAACAACAGCTTCCGTAACTTCCTTGGCTAGGGCTTTCTTTTGCTCTAACGTGCGTCCTTCAAATAAATCGATGCGTACAAATGGCATAATTGCGTCCTCCACTAGTTATTTGATTTCTTCTATTTTACCACAATTTGCCGTTTAAAGCTTTGAGAAAATATGGTATACTAGAATGTAGCAAAAATTTAGAAATGGACGTGAAATAGAAGCATGGCACAGTTGTATTATCGTTATGGGACCATGAACTCAGGCAAGACGATTGAGATTCTCAAGGTAGCCTATAACTATGAGGAGCAAGGAAAGGGAGTTGTGATTATGACTTCGGCTCTGGATACGCGTGACGGTGTTGGCTATGTTTCAAGTCGAATTGGGATGAAAAGACCAGCAGTTGCTATTGAGGAAACAACGGATATCTTTGGATTTATCCGAGATTTACCTGAAATGCCTTACTGTGTTCTTGTCGATGAAGCCCAATTTTTAAAGCGTCACCATGTTTACGACCTAGCTCGTGTTGTGGATGAGTTAGACATACCTGTTATGGCATTTGGTTTAAAAAATGACTTTCGTAATGAACTATTCGAAGGTTCAAAATATCTTCTGCTCTTAGCAGATAAGATTGACGAAATCAAGACCATTTGTCAATATTGCAAGAAAAAAGCAACCATGGTGTTGCGTACGCAGAATGGTCTGCCAGTCTATGATGGTGAGCAGATCCAGATAGGTGGGAATGAAACCTATATCTCGGTTTGCCGTAAACATTATTTTGCCCCACTGATAACATCTAAAAAGGAACAAGACTATGACAATTGAACTAAGAGATGTTACAATGGAAAATTATTTTGATGTTCTGAATTTGGATGTTAAGGAATATCAAAAACAATTTATTGCTACCAACGTAATTAGTTTAGCTGAAGCATATGTCTACACAAAAAATGGAGATTTTGTAGCTCCATTGGCAGTTTATGATAATGATGCAATCATAGGTTTTGTAATGTTAGCTTATGATAAAAAAATCGGAATTAGTAATGGAAATTATTTACTATTTCGTTTCATGATTGATAAGCATTTTCAAGATCAAGGATATTTTAAACCAATTATGGATAAGGTGCTAGACTATGTTCGGACAGCGCCAGCAGGTTTAGCCAATAAACTTTGGTTGTCTTATGAACCAGAAAATGAACATGCAAGATCTTGTTACCTCAGTTATGGATTTAAAGAAACTGGGGAAATATTTGAGAACGAAGTAGTAGCCATATACGATTTAACAATTGAAAAATAAGGAGAAAAAATGAACATCTATGATCAACTACAAGCTGTAGAAGACCGTTATGAAGAGTTGGGAGAATTGCTGAGCGACCCTGATGTAGTTTCAGACACCAAGCGTTTTATGGAATTATCCAAAGAAGAAGCTGGGACACGTGACACCGTAACTGCCTACCGCGAATACAAACAAGTCCTTCAAAACATTATCGATGCCGAAGAGATGATTAAAGAATCAGGCGGAGATGCGGACTTGGAAGAAATGGCCAAACAAGAATTGAAAGATGCTAAGGCTGAAAAAGAAGAGTACGAAGAAAAACTGAAGATTTTGCTTCTTCCTAAAGATCCAAACGATGATAAGAACATTATCCTAGAAATCCGTGGTGCAGCTGGTGGAGATGAAGCAGCTCTCTTCGCTGGAGATCTTCTAACTATGTACCAAAAGTATGCGGAAGCCCAAGGTTGGCGCTTTGAAGTTATGGAAGCTTCAATGAACGGTGTTGGTGGTTTTAAAGAAGTGGTTGCCATGGTTTCTGGTCAGTCAGTTTACTCTAAACTCAAGTATGAGTCTGGTGCCCACCGTGTGCAACGTGTCCCTGTGACAGAAAGTCAAGGTCGTGTGCATACTTCAACAGCGACAGTTCTCGTTATGCCTGAAGTGGAAGAAGTAGAATACGATATTGATCCAAAAGACCTTCGTGTGGATATCTACCACGCTTCTGGTGCTGGTGGACAGAACGTCAACAAGGTTGCGACTGCCGTTCGTATCGTTCACTTGCCAACCAATATCAAGGTTGAGATGCAGGAAGAACGTACCCAACAGAAAAACCGTGAGAAGGCAATGAAGATCATTCGTGCGCGTGTTGCTGACCACTTTGCACAGATTGCCCAAGATGAGCAGGACGCAGAGCGTAAGTCTACTATCGGTACTGGAGACCGCTCAGAACGTATCCGTACTTATAACTTCCCACAAAACCGTGTAACAGATCACCGTATCGGCTTGACCCTCCAAAAACTTGATACTATTTTGTCTGGTAAACTAGATGAAGTTGTGGATGCCTTGGTTCTTTATGATCAAACGCAAAAATTGGAAGAATTAAACAAATAATGAAACTAGCTCAAATGTTTAAAGATTTTGAGGAAAAATTGATAGCACAAGGAGAGGAAGCTGAAAGCCTCTCTTTTGTCTATCGTAGCCTGAAAAATCTATCTTTTACAGACTTTGTCTTTGCTCTTCAGCAAGAAATTTCAGAGGAAGAAAGACAGTTTGTAGAGGACATTTACAGGAAATTGGCAAATCATATACCCGCCCAGTATATTATCGGTCATGCTGAATTCTTTGGGATGCAGTTAAAAGTAGATGAGCGGGTCTTGATTCCCCGTCCAGAGACAGAAGAACTAGTGGAGCTCACCCTGGCTGAGAATCCAAAGAAAAATCTCAAAGTTCTAGATATTGGAACAGGTAGTGGAGCTATAGCTCTTGCCTTAGCTAAAAATAGACCATATTGGACAATCACAGCTGCCGATATTTCTCAGGATGCTTTGGATTTGGCGATGGAAAACGCTAATAATCAAGGTTTAACATTATTCTTTATTAAATCTAACTGTTTCTCCGAAATTTCTTCAAAATATGATATAATTGTATCCAATCCACCTTACATATCTCGAGTAGATGAGGCAGAAGTTGGTTTGAATGTTCTCCATTCAGAGCCACATTTAGCCCTCTTTGCAGATGAGGATGGTCTAGCGATCTATCGCAGAATCGCGGAAGAATCAAAGGACTATCTAAATGATGGTGGTAAGATTTATCTTGAAATTGGCTACAAACAAGGACAAAGCGTTCCAGCTCTTTTCAAGGAAAATTTTCCTGGGAAGCGAGTTCGAACTCTGAAAGACCAATTTGGCCAAGATAGGATGGTTGTCATTGATGATGGAGAAAATTAAGCACGAGCTTGAAAATGGTGGAGCTGTTGTCTTGCCAACGGAGACAGTTTATGGACTTTTTGCAAAAGCATTGGATAAAAAGGCTGTTGACCATGTTTATCAGCTTAAATGTCGTCCAAGAGATAAGGCACTCAATCTCAATGTTGCTAGTTTAGACGATATCTTGAACTTTTCTAGGAATCAGCCAACTTATTTACAACAATTGGTTGAAAGTTTTTTGCCAGGCCCTTTGACCATTATCTTAGAAGCTAATGACAAGGTTCCTTACTGGGTCAATTCAAATTTGACGACAGTTGGATTTCGCATGCCGAGTCATCCTTTAACTCTGGAGTTGATTCGTGAGTTTGGCCCCTTAATCGGACCTTCTGCCAATATTTCAGGTCAATCAAGTGGAGTAGATTTTCAAAAGATTCTTCAAGACTTTGACCAAGAGGTCTTGGGATTTGAAGACGATAGTTTTTTAACAGGTAAAGATTCTACTATTTTAGATTTAACTGGTAAGAAGGTAAAAATTATACGGCAAGGTTCAATCACGCAAGAAGACATTCTTGCCAAGCTACCTGAAATTCCTTTTGAGGAGGTATGATATGCTACGTGATTTGAAAACAAGAGATGTTGCAGCTATTTGTGAGATTAATAAAGAAATTTTAGGCTATTCGTTTAGTTTAGAGGAAACGGCTAGTCAACTAGCTAAGTTATCTCAAGACTCACATCATTACCTACTGGGTTTCGAGGATTCGACCAGCCATGACTTACTTGGTTATGTTCATGCCGAGGTTTATGAATCCCTTTATTCAAAACCAGGTTTTAATATCCTAGCTTTAGCTGTTTTGCCTCAAACACAGGGTCAGGGTATCGGAAAAACTTTGCTCCAAGGATTGGAACAAGAAGCAAAAAAACGAGGCTATAACTTTATTCGCTTAAATTCTGCAGACCATCGTCTGGGTGCCCATGCATTTTACGAAAAAGTTGGTTATACCTGTGATAAGACGCAGAAACGGTTTATTCGCATTTTTTAGTTTGGATTTTATATTCTTGTTGTAAAAACAAACTAAAGACCTGTCACACTATAAAGGAGAAGACATATGATTTTTGACAAAGATGATTTTAAAGCTTATGACGCAGATCTTTGGAATGCTATTGCTAAAGAAGAAGAACGGCAACAAAACAACATCGAGTTAATTGCCTCTGAAAATGTTGTTTCTAAGGCTGTTATGGCAGCTCAAGGGTCTATCTTGACCAATAAATACGCCGAAGGTTACCCAGGACGTCGTTATTACGGTGGTACTGATGTAGTAGATATCGTTGAAAGTCTAGCTATTGAACGTGCAAAAGAAATCTTTGGTGCCAAGTTTGCCAATGTCCAACCTCACTCAGGAAGTCAAGCCAACTGTGCAGCTTACATGGCTTTGATTGAGCCAGGTGATACGGTCATGGGAATGGATTTGGCAGCAGGTGGGCACTTGACTCACGGAGCTCCTGTCAGCTTCTCAGGTCAAACCTACAACTTCGTTTCATATAGTGTTGATCC
This sequence comes from Streptococcus sp. 27098_8_91, assembly GCF_041432385.1. Taxonomy (NCBI): domain Bacteria; kingdom Bacillati; phylum Bacillota; class Bacilli; order Lactobacillales; family Streptococcaceae; genus Streptococcus; species Streptococcus sp. 27098_8_91. Next base: position 283,259 of record NZ_JAPVZN010000002.1, on the reverse strand, counting down.
TGAAACCGAACTTTTAGACTTTGACGCCATCTTGAAACAAGCTCAAGAAGTAAAACCCAAACTAATCGTAGCAGGAGCTTCAGCTTATTCTCAAATTATTGATTTTTCAAAATTCCGTGAAATTGCTGATGCTGTTGGTGCTAAACTCATGGTCGATATGGCGCACATTGCTGGTTTGGTTGCTGCAGGTCTTCATCCAAGTCCAGTCCCTTATGCACATATTACAACAACAACGACCCACAAAACACTTCGTGGGCCACGTGGTGGTTTGATTTTGACTAACGACGAAGAGCTTGCTAAGAAGATCAATTCTGCTATTTTCCCAGGTATCCAAGGTGGGCCATTAGAGCACGTTGTTGCTGCTAAGGCTGTTGCCTTTAAAGAGGTATTGGACCCAGCATTCAAGGAATATGCAGCAAATGTTATTAAGAACAGCAAGGCTATGGCAGAAGTCTTCTTGCAAGACCCTGATTTCCGTATTATCTCTGGTGGTACTGAAAATCACCTCTTTCTAGTTGATGTAACTAAGGTTGTAGAAAACGGAAAAGTTGCTCAAAACTTGCTAGATGAGGTCAATATTACCCTAAATAAAAACTCAATTCCATACGAAACTTTGTCACCATTTAAGACAAGTGGGATTCGTATCGGTGCAGCAGCAACAACTGCACGTGGTTTTGGTGAAGAAGAAAGTCGTAAAGTGGCTGAACTTATCATTAAAACTCTTAAGAATGCAGAAAATGAAACTATTTTAGATGAAGTAAGAAGCGAAGTCAAAACCTTGACAGATGCCTTCCCATTATACGAGGACTAAAATTTTTATGGACATTTATATTAAGAAAGCTATTATCCATCAGTTCAGCCCGGATGACACAGAGTTGTTTCTAGCGGATAAATTTCTCAATATCACTCCAAAAATCGAAGAATACTTACGTAAGAAAATCGAACGTGTGTATTCAGATGAAGCCAAGACTGGGATTTTCGAAGAAGAAAATCCCTTCTTCAATCACATCACAGACGATTTGTTGGAGACGTCGGTGACACTGGCAAACCTCTGGAAAGAGGAGTTCAGCATTTCTGAAAATCTCAAGACCAACGACTTGATTTTTGTGCAATTTTCTAAAGAAGGTGTAGAGCATTTTGCCTTCCTAAGAATTGCACTGCGTGAGACCTTAACTCACCTCGGTGGAGAGGTTGATAATCCAATCAAGCTAACTCAAAACAATCTTCCAGGATTTGGTACAGGCGCAGATGAGGCCTTGGTGGTCAATCTTCAGAGTCGCAAGTACCATCTGATCGAAAAACGAATCAAGTATAACGGAACTTTTTTGAACTATTTTTCTGAGAATCTAATACAGGCTCAGCCCAAAATTTCACCTAAGAAGTCAATCAAGGAACTGGAAAAAACAGCTCAGAGAATTGCTGAAACCTTCAATACGGACGATTTTCAATTTCAATCTAAGGTCAAGTCTGCTATTTTCAATAATCTTGAAGAAAGTAATGAATTGTCTCCTGAAAAATTGGCAAATGACCTTTTTGACAACAATCTCACTGCACGTCTTAGCTTTATTGACCAAGTCAAGGAAGCAGTGCCAGAGCCAGTTCAGTTTGATGAAATCGATGCCAGTCGTCAATTAAAGAAATTTGAAAACCAAAAACTTTCTCTGTCAAATGGGATTGAGTTAATCGTACCCAATAATATTTATCAAGATGCTGAGTCGGTCGAATTTATCCAAAATGACAATGGTACCTACTCTATCTTAATCAAAAACATCGAGGATATACAAAGCAAATAATGTTTAAATTTATAAGAAGGGTCTTGGTGCTTGTTCTTATCTTATTTACTGGTTATAAACTTTTTCATATGTATCGGGATGTGAAGCAGGTCATGACCTATCAATCCTTGGTACGAGAGGTTTTAAGTGAGCAAGATACACCCGCAAATGAAGAACTAGTCCTGGCCATGATTTATACCGAAACCAAAGGTAAAGAAAGTGATGTGATGCAGTCAAGTGAGTCTGCCAGCGGAACTACAAATACAATCTCTGACAATAGGAGTAGTATTCGTCAGGGAATTCAAACCTTGACAGAGAATCTTTATTTAGCTCAAGAAAAGGGTGTAGATGTTTGGACTGCTGTACAGGCCTATAACTTTGGGCCTGCTTATATCGATTTTATAGCCCAAAATGGGAAAGAAAATACCCTTGCACTAGCCAAGCAATACTCAAGAGATACCGTTGCTCCGATTTTAGGAAATACAACTGGAAAAACCTATCGATATGTCAATCCAATTTCCATCTTTCAAGGTGGAGAACTCTATGTGGATGGTGGAAACTATTATTACTCTAGACAGGTTCAACTAAATCTCTACATTCTTAAATTTTTTAATCTATTTTAAGCACTTAGAAAATTCTAGGTGCTTTTATAAGCTTTCTTTAAGGCTAATCGACTATCCTAGATAGGAAAAGGAGGAGAGTCCAATGAGAAAGAAATTCTTTCTGATTAGTGCTGCAGTTCTTTTAGCAGTTGCAACTTTGCAAAGCGCTCAAGCAGCCACTGATGTTCAAAAAGTAATTGATGAAACTTATGTTCAACCTGAGTATGTCTTGGGTTCTTCGTTAACAGAAGATCAAAAAAATCAAACATTAAAAAAACTCGGCTATAACGCCTCTACAGATACCAAAGAACTGAAGACTATGACGCCAGATGTCTACTCAAAGATTATGAACGTCGCCAATGACTCTAGTCTCCAGCTCTATTCGTCTGCAAAAATTCAAAAATTAGGTGAAAAATCTCCACTTGAAGTGAAGATTGAAACCCCTGAAAATATCACTAAAGTGACCCAAGACATGTATCGTAATGCGGCCGTTACCTTGGGTGTGGAGCATGCTCGTATAACCGTAGCTGCACCAATCCCTGTAACAGGTGAAAGTGCTCTAGCAGGTATTTACTATTCACTAGAAGCTAATGGTGTTCAACTTCCTCAAGAAAATAAAGACCTAGCTCAGGAAGAACTAAAAGCCTTGTCAGACATCAACGATGAAAATAAGGACAAATCAGGCTATGATGCCAATAAACTCAATGTAGCCCTTGCCGATATCAAATCTGCTATCGCTAAAGCCAAAGAGTCTAAGGGCGAGCTTACTGAAGATGATGTTCGTAAGATTGTTGAAGATACGTTGAAAAATTATAAGCTGGATCAGGTTATAACAGGGAACCAAGTCAATATCATCATCAACTTTGCCTTCAATCTTTCCAAGAGCGATATTCTCAATAACGAAGATTTCACAAAGACTTTAAAGGATTTGAAACAAAGTATCGTTGCGCAAGCAGGAGATAGTTTTAGCAATATTGACCTTAACTTTGATGCTAATAAAGCTATTCAAGACGGTGGCAATATCCTCAGTGCTATTTGGCAAGCAATTGTAAACTTTTTCAAGAGTTTTGGTGCTTAGGCTAATTCATGGTATAATAGATGGTAACAGAACAGTTGCCGTCTTTTTTTGTCGGCTGATAGAAAGTGAAAATTATGTTAAAGAAAAATGATATTGTAGAAGTAGAGATTGTCGATCTGACCCATGAAGGAGCAGGAGTTGCCAAGGTAGATGGCTTGGTCTTTTTTGTAGAGAATGCTCTACCGACTGAGAAGATCCTTATGCGTGTCCTTAAAGTCAACAAGAAGATTGGCTTTGGTAAGGTTGAGGAATACCTTACACAATCTCCTCACCGTAATCAAGACTTAGATTTGGCTTACCTGCGTTCAGGGATTGCTGACTTGGGACATCTAGCTTATCCAGAGCAACTCAAGTTTAAAACCAAGCAAGTAAAAGACAGTCTTTATAAGATTGCTGGAATCAGGGATATAGAGATTGCTGATACTCTAGGTATGGAAAATCCTATCAAGTATCGCAACAAGGCTCAGGTTCCTGTACGTAGAGTAAATGGTGTTCTGGAAACTGGCTTTTTCCGTAAAAATTCTCATGACCTTATGCCTCTAGAAGATTTTTATATTCAGGATCCTGTTATTGATCAGGTTATTCTAGCCCTACGTGATTTACTCCGTCGCTATGACTTGAAACCATATGATGAGAAGGAACAGTCAGGATTGATTCGTAACCTCGTTGTGCGTCGTGGACACCATTCATGTCAGATTATGGTTATTTTGGTGACAACTCGTCCTAAAGTTTTCAGAGTTGAACAGGTAATTGAACAACTCCTCAAGCAATTTCCAGAAATTGTGTCTGTTATGCAGAATATCAATGACCAGAATACCAATGCAATTTTTGGAAAAGAATGGCGAACGCTCTATGGTCAAGATTACATTACCGACCAAATGTTGGGCAATGATTTCCAAATCTCTGGACCAGCCTTTTACCAGGTCAATACAGAAATGGCAGAGAAGCTCTATCAGACAGCCATTGACTTTGCAGAGTTGAAGTCGGATGATGTAGTTATTGATGCCTACTCAGGAATTGGGACTATTGGGTTGTCTGTTGCTAATCATGTCAAGGAAGTTTACGGCGTAGAGGTTATCTCAGAAGCAGTAGAGAATAGCCAGAAGAATGCTGCCTTAAACAGTATCACCAATGCCCACTATGTCTGTGATACTGCTGAAAATGCCATGAAGAATTGGCTCAAGGAAGGCATCCAACCAACTGCTATCCTAGTCGACCCACCACGTAAGGGCTTGACCGATAGCTTTATTAAGGCAAGCGCACAAACAGGAGCTGACCGGATCGCCTATATCTCATGCAATGTGGCTACTATGGCGCGTGATATCAAACTCTACCAAGAGTTGGGCTATGAATTGAAGAAAGTCCAGCCAGTGGATCTTTTTCCGCAGACGCATCATGTTGAGGCAGTATCACTGCTTGTACGAGCTGAGGCATCAGCGAAGTAGAAGTAGTATAGTAGTTTATATTCTTACAGGAAATCAAGCAATTTTATAGTAAGTTTTACAATCTGACAGGAGTCAAAAACTTTTTAGAATATTATTTCAGTTAACGATTAAAATTTTTAGTTCAGAAAATAAAATAGTTTTTAATGTGCTAATTATGTGTTAGTTATTGGACAGAATAATTAGCACATAGAAAGGGAAAATTTGACAGATGGACTAAGATAAAATTGTCAGTAACTGTGACCGAATGGTTAAGGTCTTTTTGGGTTTTAGTGGTATAATAAACAATATGAATAAGCTGTTTTGGAAGGACGAAATGACTGATAGTAATAAAGTGAAGAAAGTTGAAAAAGACTCTATAAAAATTGCCTTAGACAGCTCAACAAACCTCTCTGAGAAGATAAAATTGGGACAAAATACTGCAGCTATTTCTGTTTTGGCTGATACCTTTAGTAACTTTCAAGCAACTGTAAATGCTAACATTATTTCAGAATTAATTGCAACTTCAAATGTATTAAGTTCAGCTAAATTAGTGAATATTGCTAATTTGACGACTCCTTTAGTAAGTCTGCCTTCATTAATTCAAGTGGACAAAAACGCTATTAATGTCATGTCAGAAGTGATTGCTTCGTACAATAAAACGTTATCAAGCACACACTTGCAAGCAATTCAAAACATTGCAGATTCTGCAAAAAATTTAATTGCTAGCTATCAAATTGATTATTCAAAGATTTTTAGTGGCATCAATGAACTTTTAAAATCACTGCCTTCGATTTACACACAAGAAGAAATCGAGCAGATTATATCTCGAGTTCAACTGCTAGCAGAAAATGGATGGGTTATTTATTTTCGTGACAGAAATGTTTATCAGCGTATACTTGCTGAGGAATGGAATACCTTGGAGGACGAATGGATTAAGTTGCTTAGGGATAAACTAAAAAATGAGAAATTTATTATTTCCTTACAAAATTCGCCGTGTTACTCGGCTCCCCTAGTAAAATCAATGGTTGACTGCTACTTTAATAAAAACTTTTATGCAGCATACACTCTTGGGAGTTTGGCAATTGATGGTGCGCTAAATAGAATTTCAGAATTGACTTCATTAGAGAAAAAAATACCAGTAGGTCACCGAGCGATTAAAGAAATTGATAATATATTTATTGATAAGTCGTTTAGCGATGTAGGACTGATGCACTGGCTGTATCGTTTCTTCAAAGATACAAATAGGTTTACACTTGATGAACCAAATCGACATATGATTGGACATGGTAGGTGGGAGAAAGAAATAGAAGAACAAGAGTTTTTGAAGCTACTTAATGCAATGTTGTATATTTGTGATGAGTATGATTATTGGGAAGAAATTATTCGTTATGAACAAGACAACTAAGTATTTTTGGAGGTTAAACGCCTATGCTTGAAATATATCCTTTTATTCAGGAGCTAGTTAAGTGTGAAACGACCATACAGAAAATGGAAGTTTTCAATAGATGGAACCTTCATAAGTGTAGAGTTTTTCTATTTGATGAAGAAAAGTCAAATTTTGGTAATATAGGCAAATCATTTAGCTATGGAAAGTTTAATCTGATTGGTTTGGGAGATTACCAAAAAATTTGGGTTATTGATAAAAATACTGTGAATGCTAAGGATAATTTCTTACCCGTTGCTAGAATTGTCAATTACGACCTAAACATTTTTACTTACATACATGATTTATATAGAGGAAGAAATATCCTAGATAAGGAGAATTTAATTAGATTTTTACACGAGATTAAATCGTTGCGTCTAACAAATAATATTTCAACTGCTTTAATGGAAAGATATACCACCCCAATAAATCGTGAATTATTAGCTAAAATGATTGAAAGTTATGTTTATTTTGATAGCATTAATTTTGAAGTATTTCAATCTAATGTGCCTCAGACTCTAAAACCAGATAAATATATTTGGATGAAAGAAATCTGGGAAGATGCAGAATACTACCTAAGTAATGATGAGGTGATACAACATTATGAGGCAGTGTGTTGCTATATATTGAAAGCATTCATTTTGAAAAATACAAAAAATCTTTCTACAAAAGCTAAAGTGGCTGAGTTTAAACGCTATTGTATTGAGGATTTATGTGTATTTTTAGAATTGGAAATGACTTTATTAATACTTTTTTTGAAAAATGATAGTGCGGTTCAAGAAATATTTAAAAAGTTGCAGTTAAAGGCTGATAAGTTAATTGATAAAATACATAATACAGCATGGGATATTTTTCATATAAGACTATTGGAGCAAAGTACTTTATTAAATTGTATTGAAAACCCAGATGTGATTTATCTCCACTATTTTGCAACTGCGGATTCTGGGTTGGCCGAGGTATTACGAGCCAATCCTATTAAAATGCTGGTTTATTATAATAAAATAATTATACCTATACGTCGATATGATGCAAAAGATTTTTTCACTCAAGATGAGTTAGATTCTTATACTACTGAAGAAAAAATTAGATTACGTGCAGAGAAAGTTCAGGGGCTTGATTTCTGTTCTATAAAGCAGAGATTGAGCAGTGAGTTAGGGAATTTACTTACTAAATAAATTTTAATAGTTCCATTCCATAGTATAACTCCAACAGGGAAATATATGGCATTAGATAAATTAGAGAGTATCTGTATATCGCTGAACGGTACTCCTATCCTAACGATGTACTTGAATTTATTAAGGAGGAAAAATAGGGAATGAAAGATACAGAACTAAAACAATTAAAAGATAAACTATGGCATTCTGCCGATGTTCTTCGTGCAAGTGCGCATTTAGCTGCGAATAAATATGGTCAGCCTATTCTCGGGCTTATCTTCCTTAGATATGCAGATATTTTATATAAACAACATAAGGAAGATATTGAGGAAGAGTATAATCGTCTTAAAGGTGGACGTATGGAAAAATCCATGAAAGAAATCTCAATAGAAAAATGCGGATTCTATCTTCCAGGATGTGCTTATTATGACTTTATCAATGACGCACCGGACGATGCAAACAAAGCTATCATCGTAAAGGAAGCTATGGAAGCTATTGAAGATGAAAACCCTAGAATGGAAGGAGTTCTTCCTAAAGAAGTATACGCACAGCTTGTTCCGGATGAGGAACCAGAGCTTCTCTCTAACATCGTGCGTATTTTCAAGGATATTCCTGAAAATAGCACTATTGATATCTTTGGTGAAATTTATGAATACTTTTTAGGAAAATTCGCACTTGCGGAAGGTAAGGATGGAGGAACATTCTACACTCCTGCAACTGTTGTAAGATATATGGTTGAAGTATTAGATCCTCAGCCCGGTGAAAAGAAGTTCCTAGATCCAGCATGTGGTTCAGGAGGGATGTTTGTTCAGGCAGCAAGGTACATGCATAATCACAATGCCAGCGAGAGTGAACAGATGAAATTCCGTTGCTATGGTGTGGAAAAGGAACCAGACACCGTTAAACTGGCAAAGATGAACCTTCTTCTGAATAATATTCGTGGAGATATTACACAAGCTAACTCATTTTATTCTGATCCATATAATGCATTTGGACAGTTTGACTATGTAATGGCAAATCCACCCTTTAATGTTGATGAGGTTGTGGTTGAGAAAGTTTCTGACGATATCCGTTTCAATACGTATGGCGTACCAAGAAATAAGACAAAATCGACAAAGAAAAAATCAGATAAAAAAGAAACAGTACCAAACGCTAACTACTTGTGGATTGGCTACTTTGCCACTGCGTTAAATGAGCATGGTAAGGCAGCTCTTGTTATGGCTAATTCCGCTTCGGATGCTTCTGGTTCAGAATATGAAATCAGAAAGAGAATGATTGAAGAAGGTATTATTTCACAAATGGTGACTCTTCCTTCAAATATGTTCTCATCTGTTACACTTCCGGCAACTCTTTGGTTCTTCGATAAACAGAAGCCAAACACTGATAAGAAAAATGAAATCTTATTTATCGATGCCAGAAATATATTTACTCAGATTGACCGTGCTCATAGAAAGTTCTCAGATGAGCAGATTAAGAACCTTGGCATAATAACAAAACTATATCAAGGTGATACACAAGCTCTTGTTGACTTGCTTGATGAATATAAAACAGAACTTGCAAATGCTCCAGAATCTTCTGATGATAAAGAAGTCCTAACTAAAGATTACTGGCAATCACAGATTGATTGGTTAACGGAAAGATTCCCAGATGGTGTATATGCTGATGTTATCGGCCTTTGTAAAGTTGCACCTATGAATGGTGAAGACGGAATCATTGAACAGGACTACTCCCTCAATGCAGGTCGTTATGTAGGTGTAGTGATAGAAGATGATGGATTAACCGAGGAAGAGTTTAAGGAAGAAATGTTATCCTTGAATGCCGAGTTCACTTCATTAAGTGCTGAGGCAAAGAAACTTGAAGAGCTCATCGCAAATAATCTGAAAGAATTGTTGGGTGAGTGATATGAAATATGTGAAATTGGGGAATATAGCAAAATTTCGCTATGGAAAGATGCCTGATAAAGATAAGTTTCTTGACGATGGATATCCTGTTTTCAGCGGATATAGAATAACAGGATATTATAGTGAATACATGGTTGAAAATCCGACTTTAATTGTGGTAGCAAGAGGAGTTGGAGGTACAGGGGATGTAAAAATTTCACCGCCAAAATCTTATATCACGAATCTATCTATCATTGTTGATCTTGATGAAAGTGTTGCAGATATGCGTTACTTATATTATCAATTTGTTTGCAATAATTTGAGATACTTGGATACGGGGGCGGCTCAATCACAAATCACAATAAATAATTTATCAAAACACAAAGCTTTACTACCAAGACTTGTTATTCAAAAGAAGATTTCATCGATATTGACAACTTACGACAACCTCATCGAAAACAACAACAAGCGGATCAAGTTGTTGGAGCAAATGGCAGAGAATCTATATAAAGAATGGTTTGTGAGATTTCGCTTTCCGGGATATGAAAATACAAAATTTGTAGATGGTATTCCTTCGGATTGGCAGATATTAAGAATGAGTGACTTCTGCTATGTTACTGACGGAACTCATGATAGCCCAAAACCTATAAACGATGGTGGTGTTCCATTGGTAACAGGAAAATGTATCAAGAACGGATTCATCGATTTTAATGAACCATATAATATTAGTTATCAAGATCATGAATCCATCTCCAAAAGAAGTGGTTTGCAGACAGGGGATATTCTTTTCAGTAATATTGGAACTGTCGGTACTACATGTCTTGTAAATTATGATAGAGAATTCAGTGTAAAAAATGTCATTATTTTCAAACCTGGTAATATAAAGGTTTCAAATTATTTATATTCGTGGCTGAATTCTGATTCAATTCAAGCGATATTTGCAACACAAACCAATGGAGCATCGCAACAATTTGTGGGCTTGAATTTTATGAGAAGGTTCAAAATTTTAGTTCCAAGCGAGAATGTATTAGATTTATATTCAGGCCGAATCAAACCTATACGATCTGAGATAGTTAAATTGCATGATATTAATGAGAATTTGACTAAGCAGAGAGATATGCTTTTGCCACGCTTAATGAGCGGAAAAATTGAAGTGTAAGGAGGTGTTCCTATGCGTAATTTTATATCTGAAGATGATATAGAACAGGCTATACTTGCAAAATTAAAAACGGAACCATTTAACTATGATATCCTCATTTGTGATGCTGATTTGAGTAAGCAAGATGATTTGAATGATGGTACAGGAAGAGCTTCTAAGAAAGAATGTGTTCTTCCTGATGTTATGCTGTCTTCTTTGAAACGCATTAATCCTACTATCTCTGAAGATAAAATCAAGGAAATAGTAAAAAACTTAAGGCAGGATTACACAGGTACAGATATTGTTGATACTAACTATAAAATATACAGGCAAATCCGCAATAATATAAAAATCACAGTTCGCAAAGACGACAAAGAAGACTTTGATTTTGTAAAGCTAATTGATTTTGAGCATCCGGAGAACAATACTTTTACAGCAGTTTCTCAGATGTGGATTCAAGGAAAGGCCTATTATCGCAGACCGGATATCCTTATCTTCATCAATGGAATGCCTCTTGTGTTCATTGAACTGAAGAATAGCATTGTTAAAATTGAAGAAGCCTATAATAATAATTTAAAGGATTATTTACGAGATATTCCAAATCTATTTGCATTCAATCAAATTTGTGTTCTCTCAAATGGATTAGAAACAAAGCTTGGTGCCTTCAATGCGACCTATGACTACTTTTTTGAATGGCTTAAAGTTGATAGTGAAAAAGAAGTACTGGATCGAGAAGCTATTCACTCAGCTGAAAATGTAAAAGATAGTTCTGTAAGATATTTTGTTGATGGTTTATTAAACAAGGATAAATTGATTGATTATATCGAAAATTTTATTCTCTTTGAGAATCAACAAATAAAAATTATCGCTAAAAACCATCAGTATTTAGGCGTAAATAATCTGATGGAATCAGTAAAAAACAGAAAAGAATTAAATGGTAAACTGGGTGTCTTCTGGCATACACAAGGTTCGGGTAAGTCCTACTCTATGGTTATGTTTGCCCGTAAGGTTAAACGCAAAGTGGCTGGTAATTTTTCATTCCTTATTATCACAGACCGTGAAGATTTGGATACGCAGATTCATAAGAATTTTGTACGCACAGAAGTTATTGGTTCTAAAGAAGAGTGTCAACCAAAAAACAGCAAGCAGCTGCGAGAATTTTTAACTACTAACAAAGCATTTATCTTCACACTAATTCATAAGTTTAGATACGATAAGACGAAGAAGTATCCTGTTCTTTCTACACGTGATGATATCATTGTTCTAGTTGATGAGGCACATAGAACACAGTACAAAGATTTAGCAGAAAACATGAGAACAGCACTTCCTAATGCTAATTTTGTTGCGTTTACAGGAACACCACTTCTCGGGGCTAAGCGTCTTACTAATCAATGGTTCGGTGAGTATGTGTCAGAGTATAACTTTGCACAATCTGTCGAAGATGGTTCTACTGTACCATTGTTCTATTCCAGACGAGTTCCGGAAGTAGGTCTTGAAAATAATTTCCTTGATGATGATGTTGTAGATATTATCGAAGAAGAAAATCTTAACGACGACGAAATCCGTCTGTTAGAAAATGCATCCTCTCGTATTTTAGAAGTTATTAAGCGTGATGACAGACTGGATAAGGTTGCGCAGGATATTGCATACCACTTCCCAAGACGAGGATTTCTTGGGAAGGGAATGGTTGTGTCAGTTGACAAATATACAGCTGTCAAGATGTATGACAAGGTTCAGCATTACTGGGCTATTGAAAAACAAAATATTACGAAACAGCGAAATTCTGCCACTACAAAGGAAGAACGTGATCAGCTCACAAATATTCTTGCTTATATGAATAAGGTGGAAATGGCAGTGGTTATTTCTGAAGAGAATGATGAAGAAGCTAAGTTTGCTAAACAAGGGTTGAGAATATCGGAGCATCGTGCAAAGATGAAAGAAATCACATCTGATGGTAGAGATATCGAGGATAGGTTCAAGAGTCCAGATGATCCTTTGCAATTAGTATTTGTGTGTGCTATGTGGCTAACAGGATTTGATGTGAAAAACCTTTCTACGCTCTATCTTGACAAGCCGATGAAGGGACACACGTTGATGCAAGCCATAGCTCGTGCCAACAGAGTTTATCCTGGAAAACCTGCTGGAATTATTGTTGATTATGTGAATGTTTTTAAATATATGAAGAAAGCATTAACAGAATATGCCACGGGTAATGACGGAACAGAATTTCCTGCAAAAGATATAGAACAGCTAATCGGATACATTGATGGTACAATTCATGAGGCAGATTCTTTCTTGCTTTCTTTAGGTGTTTCATTAGAGAAAATCATTGCAGATTCCAATACTCTGGATAAACTGGATGCTTTAAGAAGAGCTTATGACGCTATTATTGCTAAAGATGATGCTAAAGAGAAATTCAAGGTTATACTGAACACCTTAACGAATCTCTACGAAGCATCAAAACCAGAAATCTTTGAAAGAAATTGGACTAATGATAAATTTGCACCACTCGTTTATTTACATGGATTGTTTTATCATACTATTGATGACGAAAAAGTAGCTCGTGCCAGACAGAAAATGAATCAAATTCTGGACGGTAGTGTAATTGCAAGTCCGGATTTCGCTAATTATGTTCGGGGGAAAGAAGCTCAGTACATGATTAAAGGGACAAAGGCCATAGATTTATCTAAAGTAGATATTGAACAGCTAAGACAAGAAATAAAATTGGCTGAGTATAAAGCTATTGAAATTGATGATTTGAAGGAATATATAGAGCAAGCACTAGAACAAATGCTTAATAGAAATTGCACTAGAACGAAATTCTCCGAACGATTCAAACGCATTATTGATTCCTATAATGCAGGCGGTACTGAAAATGAAGATTATTACGAACAGCTTGTTAAACTTCTTGAAGAGATGCGTCAAGAGGACAATCGTGCAAATATGGAAGGTCTTACGGAAGAAGAACTGGAAATTTACGATTTGTTGATTGCTGGAAAGAAATTGACACAGGTTGAGGAGCAAAAAGTAAAACTGTCTGCAAAAAATCTGTTTAAGAAATTGATGGATAATCGTAGTAATCTTCTTGTGGTAGATTGGTACAAAGATGAACAGCCGCGTGCCAAACTTAAATATGAAGTTGAATTATCATTAAATCAGGATCTTCCTGAGAGTTATGACAAAGCAGCCTTTGATTCTAAGGTATCATTACTCATTAACCATTTTGTTGATATGGCAGTACAAGGATATGGATGGATTGGTCTTGCATAGGGTTATATTGAAAATAATCATTAAATTGTTTTTCTAATTATTTTTATAAAGACCATCCTACTTAAAAATTTAAGTAGGGTAACTAGGTTGGCGATAAATAGCTTACGATCAATATCGTTGATATTACAGAAGTTCTGGGTGTAGCTAATATTGGGGCACTCAGATTTTTTTGTAACTACCTATGTTTGGAAAAGGTATTTAGGAGTTGATAGAGAATAGCTTTTTATTATTTGTAGTACAATTCAATAAAGTGATACAATATTGGTAGAGAAAATGGGAGAGATTATCAATGCTTATATTGGAATTGTATCAAAATCATTATTCAAAAGATTTAGTCGTGTTTGACTCTTTAGAAGATGGAAAAGCCTTTGTAGCTCAAATTCCTGGATATACTTTAGAAACAGAAGATGGGTTTCAAGTGGAGTATGTGAACCCAAAACACTTGCCAGATTATATGGAAATTGTGTTCAATGGAAATATTGTCCCTTTATCTAGATTTTCATTTGAACCTGAAGAAAATGTCGAGATTATTTGGAAAGAAATTTCGAATCTTTCCGTTAAAAACAATCAAGTAATCGAAGGGGATTCAAAAATCGATGCCTATATCGTTAACAACGATGAAGTCAAAGCTTATATCGAAGCACGAGAAGTCAAGTATCATCAGGCAAAGGACTTTTTAGAGCGCAACGGGTATGAAGTCGACAGAAACTTTTTCGGAAGTGAAGACGGGGAAGCGATTGTCTATAGAAAAAAAGGCGCCGAAGATTGGCACTTTTTGTGTCACCTTGATCCTTCGTTTTTAGAGATTGAAGATGTAGAAGGATATGTGAAAGAAGCCATGGAAGATATGCAATAGTTACTAAAAGTTCGTTTTGAATGTGTAGGATTGCTAGTTAAAGCGATTTGATATAGTTTTCAAAATAATCAATAAAAAATGTAGTATTTTAGCAAATATAATATGGAGGTTTAAGATGCCAACTACAATAGAAGTTAATAAGCAGAGTGTTGAAGCACTACTTGGTAGTGGAAGAACAAAACCATTTGTTATTCCAGAATATCAGCGTCCTTATGCTTGGACGGATGAACAGGTTGAAACACTGTTTGAAGATTTATGGGAATTTACCGTCAGTAATGGTGGTACTGAACGCGAAGGTTCGTATTTTCTTGGAAGTATCGTTTCGTATGAAAATGATAATGGTGAACAGGAAATTATTGATGGTCAGCAACGTATTACCTCTCTGTTTTTATTGTTAAGAGCGATTTACACAAAGCTATTTAATTCTCCATTATCAGAACGAACTCCAGAAGCGAACAATTTTATTGGTAAGATTGAACCCTCAATCTGGCGCACTAATAAACTGACTGGAACAGTTGATTATAAGACTACTCTTCTAACATCACGTGTTGTTAATAATGAAGGTAATGAAATTCTTCGTAAAATTCTCGAAACTGGAAGAGCAAATAAAGATTCTAAAGATAATTATTCTAGAAATTATATTCATTTTCAGGAGTTACTTGATAAACATTCAAGTGAGAATCCCTTAATGATTTATCAGTTCATTTATTCCCTATTAAATCAAGCTATTCTTTTACCAATAACTGCTGATACCCAAGATACAGCATTGACTATTTTCTCTACTCTAAATGACAGAGGTTTACCGCTATCTGATGCTGATATATTTAAAGCTAAGATTTATAACCATCTTGAGGGAAAAGATAAGGAAACATTTATTGAACGCTGGAAAGAGCTTGATGAACAAGCTACAGCAGCTAATGAAAGTATCCAACAATTATTTTATTACTATATGTTCTATCTTAGAGCTTTGGAAAAAGATACTAAAAGTACTACACCTGGTGTCAGAAAATACTATTCGAGTAACAAATTTGAACGCCTTTATCAATCTGAATTATTAGATAATTTATTCGTAATGATCGAATTATGGAAAGTAATTAATAAAGGTGAAGTGCTGGAAGATGAGAGTTGGTCATCAAATATAAAGATAAAACAAACATTAGATACACTTACTTCATATCCTAATGAGTTCTGGAAATATCCGGTGATTATATATTATATTTGTTATCGTAAGGATAAAAACTTTGAAGATAAATTTGCAAGATTCTTAAACAAATTACTCGCTGAACTAATGACAAAATACATTCTTATTCCAACTATCAATGCTGTTAAAGGTGATATTTTAAAATTAAATTCAGCAATTGTTGTATCAGATATTCCTAAATTTGATTTCAAAGAACTAGACCAAGCTCAACTTGAAGCAGGAATCCAAAATCCTCACCGTAATGTGGTGAGAATGTTGCTTAAAACACTTGCTTATAAACATCAGGATTCATTATTACCAAGTAAATGGGAAATCGAGCATATCTTCCCTCAAAAATGGCAAACTAACTACTTTATAGATGAATCAGATCATAAAATCCGAGAGAAAATCGAGCATATAGGCAATAAATTACCATTTGAAAAGAAGTTAAATATTATAGCAGGAAATGGTTACTTTGCTAAAAAGAAAAAAGAATATGCAGCTTCTAAGATCGAAATCACAAAATTTATGGGACTTTCTGAAATTCAAGAGTGGAATTTAGAGTCAATTTCGAAAAGAGATATCAGGATTTCAGATTCTATTATTGCAATTCTTAAAAAATGGAACAAAGAGTATTCGGTTATTACAAAAGAAATTGTTTCCAATAAACCTTCAGATGAGGATTTAGCTCGTATTGCTGAATTTAAGGAAAAAGGATGGATTTAATGGTGAATCAATAACAAGTAGCTGTGCGTTTTTTAAACTATTTTAGATTTTTATAGAGAGAAAGTGTGTGTGATGAGAAAATAGTGGAGGGAGAGATTTAATGCTAGAGTGGAAATCTGTACCAGAGGATGAATATGAAGCTAGTGCAGCTTTTAGTGAAAATAGTCATTACGAGATTTCTACGATGACTTTGAAGGGAAAGAAACATCTGATTCGATTGAAATTTCCCTTCTGTCATTTTTACCAAATCACAGATAGAGACTTATTTGATGCTCTTCATAAGATTCCTAGTTCGTCAAATCTTTGTAAGCTAGAGACTAGTAGCCTGATTACAGAAGTGATTCATAGGGCGGGTGGAGTTTTGACTGAAGAAGACTTGGTTCATTTTCGTATTTATGCTAAGAATCTAGTTTTTGACTTAATTCTCTATAAAAATCAAGAGAGTGATATAAGGATAGAAGAGGTCGTTCAAGGATGAAGTGGGTTCATATTGGTGAGGAAATCAAGTATAATTGGTATGAATTACAGTGTCAACTTTCTCAAGAAAATCACCTGCAAATTTTTCTTGAGGGCTTAAAGAATCAAAAGCTCAAATACTGTATTGATTTTGGTAAGATTCTTTTTTGCAGATCTATTGATGAGGGGTGGGACCTGAATTTACTAGAAGAAGATTTACTCAGCGGACCAGAATTTCCCTATTTATCAGATGGGATTTTACTTGAAATGATAGACACTCACCTTAAAAACCGAGTTCAAAAGTTTTATCCTGCCCCCATCTATCACTACCAAGTACAGGGAATTAATTTTGGGATAGACGTCCTTACAGAGGCATTTCCGATTATAAAAAAACTAGACTGAAGCCTAGATAAAAGTAAACCTTTTCAACAATAAAATAGACTCCATAATATCTATAGGGAATTTATCCACTAGAAATATTATAGAGCCTGAATCCTTACAGCTTTATCTACAGATTTTGGTAAGTTCTTTATAAAATATCCACCCTGAGGGAATCGAACCCCCATCTCAAGAACCGGAATCTTACGTGATATCCATTACACTAAGGGTGGAAACTTTAATTATTATATCAAAAAAGAGAGCTGAACTCAAGTTTTTTCTAAACTCAGCAAAAAGAGAAGTAAAAAAGATTCAGTATTGAACCGAATCCTCTAGATGATTATTTTTTCTCAAGAAGAGCTTTGATTTCTTGAAGAACTTCCAACTCAGTTGGACCAGCAGGTGCTTCTTCAGCAACTTCTTCTTTTTTGGCAAGGTTTTGAGCTTTTTCCATTGCTTTAATCACAAAGAATAGAACGGTACCAACAACAAGGAAGTTGATAACAGCACTCAAGAAGTTACCGTAAGCAACACCATTCCATGAAAGTTCAGCAATACGTTCAATTTTTGCAGCTTTCAAAGCAGGGTTCAATAGAAGTGGAGTGATGATATCATTAACAAATGAAGTCACGATAGCACCAAAAGCAGAAGCGATGATTACACCGACAGCAAGGTCTACAACGTTACCACGGAGCAAAAATTCTTTAAGATCTTTTAACATTTTCTTTTTCCTTTCGAAATTTTACAGTCTAAATTATATCTCAATCATCTGTTGAATTCAAGAAATATGCTCAGTGTTTTTTAAAAACAAAAACTTTACTGAAGATGTAATTGAGGACTATGATCGTAACTTGTGCAAAAATAGTCTCAATTGTGTTGATAGTATTGAGATTATCACCTACAAATTGACCGATGATGTGAGGGAAACTCGTCACAAAAATAAAGGTCAGAAGGAGGTCTAATAGAAAAGTTATGAATCTTGCAGTTGTAAATTTTATCAGACGTTTGAACCAATTTTTTCGTTTCTGTTTAAAAACAATGGTATCGTTGGTGAAAAAAGCAAACAAAATTCCAGTTATATTTCCCAGAGCAGTCGCCCATAATTCTTGTTGGCAAAGGTAAAAAATCGTGATACGAACAATAATCGAAACAAGTGTCGTTGCAACTCCAAAAAATAAGTAGGAGAGGATTTCATTGTCGAAAAAATTTTTTATGGATGTTTTCATAAAAATAGTATAGCATAAAGCACATAAATGTGCTATACTTGAAAGGTTGACTTGTTCAACCCTTGGTGCTTAGCTTCTTTCACCAAGCATATTATACGCGGGTTAATCGCTAAAGGAGAATAATAGATGAAAAAACTTACTGTCCGTGATTTGGCAGATATTGCCATTGTCGCAGCAATTTATGTGGTTTTGACAATCACACCACCCCTTAATGCTATCAGTTACGGTGCTTATCAGTTCCGTATTTCTGAAATGATGAATTTTCTTGCCTTTTACAATCCTAAGTACATTATCGGTGTTACTCTTGGCTGTATGATTGCTAATTTCTTCAGTTTTGGAATCATCGATGTCGCGGTTGGTGGAGGATCAACTCTTGTCTTCCTAAGCTTAGGCGTGTGGTTGTTTAGCAAATATAAAAAAGACTATCTTTTTAATGGATTGATTCGTAAAGATCATTTCTTCTTTTCAATTCTTTTTTCGATTTCAATGATCACCATTGCTGCTGAATTGAACATCGTAGCAGAAGCACCTTTCTTCTTAACTTGGTTTACAACTGCTATCGGAGAATTCGCTTCTTTGATTGTTGGTGCTATTCTTATCGGAAAAATCGGTAAACGTCTTGATTTGACCAGATAAAGAAATCACATCAAGTATTCATGAAAAGGTCTGAACTTTGTTCAGTCGTTTTCTTATGTGACTTTCAGTCCGTCTCGCTCCGTTAGGTGCGAGACAAAAAAACCACCCGCTATGCGGGTGCGCATCGAAGGTTATACCAAAAAACTCCAAACGCGATACAATTAAGGTGTTCAAGCCAATTGTAAAGCGAAAGGAGAAAAATATGGCTCAAAAAGCACATAGTTTATCACACACAAAATGGATGTGTAAATATCACATTGTGTTCACCCCTAAGTATAGACGAAAAGTGATCTATAATCAATATCGAAGTAGTTTGGGAGAAATATTCCATAGATTATGTAGTTATAAAGGTGTTGAGATTATCGAGGGCCATTCAATGCCAGATCATGTTCATATGTTGGTAAGTATTCCACCTAGAATTAGTATTTCAAGTTTCATGGGATATTTAAAAGGTAAAATCGCTCTAATGATGTTCGATAAACACGCAAATCTGAAATATAAGTTTGGAAATCGACATTTTTGGGTAGAGGGATATTATGTGGGTACAGTTGGCCTCAATGAAGCCACAATAAAGAAATACATTCAGGAACAAGAGCGAAAAGATATTGCTTTAGATAAGTTGAGTGTAAAAGAATATGAAGCTCCCTTTAGGGATAGTGGCAAGTAGTACATATGCCTCTTTAAGAGGCTTGTGACGAGTCAAATGCAATAAGGCTTGAACAAAGTGAAAGCCAGCGTCTTTAGGCGCTGGCTAGTTATCTGGGCTTATAGCCCTGGTACAAACCACCCGTTTGACGGGTGGTCATGATTTGTCCATAAAACTAGTTGCTCAATAAAAGTGATATAATAAGGTAAAAAGGAGCTTTAATTATGATAGATTATTTTTTGATTGGGCTAAAATCTATGATGAAAAGCTCGGTTTTGACTTTTGCTATTTACTTTATTTCCTTCCTTCTTTTACTAATTCTATGGCGTCGTTATGTCATTGTGCGCCAAAGTGGTGGTAACTTTTTTGCCCCGTTTCATATTGCTAAGGGAAGATTTTATATCCATAATGCTTATGTTTTTAGAAAGCGCATTATGCCACTGAATAATATTAAAAAGATTGAGGTCGATTTTATTCCAAGTGTTAAATTGAATGGAGCTAGATATTTTTTGAGTATCCAACAAAAGAGCGGAAAATCTCTGGCCTATTTCTTTGGCCAATCAAAAGAGAATGATAAGCTTGTCAGAAATTTAAAAAATGAAACGAAAAAGTATCATATCAAAGTTATCATTCACTGACAATTCCAAATATTGGAGAGGGATAAAGATGGAAAGGCTACAAATAATCAGAAATAATCAGCATTTAAGAAGATTACTTTTAGATGAGTGTGATATTTACTTTTATGATCAAATCAGAGAGGTGCAGTTTTCTAACAACGATGAGGAATATTCTCTAGCTTGTCAGGCCTTTGCGAGGGAGAATATGTAATTCTTGAGGATGAGAGTATCGGCTTTATAGGGAGTGAAGGCCAAGTTGGTCGGGTAGCAGAAAGCCTTAATGACTTACTTGCCTTCTTACTTCATGCTGGATCTATCTCAGACTTTTCCTGTCGTTTGCTCTATCAAAACAAGCATTTGCTGGCACAATTCTGTAAAGGATTTATCGACAATGCACGAGAAAACTATCAGTCAAAAGGCGAAGAGTGGGATAAAGTGAGAGCTGAACTTGCACAAGAGTTGGGACTTGAATTTCAGCCAGAAAAACTGCAAGAGTTAGCCTTCAATTTTTATCAATCAGCCATAAGAACCCCTCAATTCACTTGTAAATATGGTCATGGTGAGAATGAATACATTTGTGATTCTGTTTTGTCGGATATTGTCGGCTTGTGGGTTTCAGAGCTGGTAGGGTTGACTGCAGAAGAAATTGAAGCTTTTGCAAGCACTAAAAACAATCAAATGTAAAGGACAAAAATTTATTTCCACTTAAAATATTTTATGTTATAATATTAACAACGATGTTTTAAGGAGTTTATATGAGTTCGTCAGAATTTATTTCAAAGATTGATTATTATTGCCATAAGAAAGAAAGTTTATTTGACCAAAGCAAGTTTAAATATGCCATTCGCTCGATGTTTGCAGGTGCTTTCTTAACCTTTAGTACGGCCGCTGGGGCTATAGGTGCTGATCTACTCAATAGCATCGTTCCAAGTGCTGGCTATTTTCTTTTTCCCTTTGTATTTGCTTGGGGACTTGTTTACATTGTATTTTTAAATGCTGAATTGGTCACATCAAACATGATGTATCTGACAGCTGGAACATTCTTGAAGAAGATTGATTGGAAAAAAGCCTTTGTCATTTTGCTCTATTGTGCCTTTTTCAACTTAGTTGGTGCTCTGTTAGCAGGTTGGTGCTTTGCTAATTCATCGGCATTTTCACATTTGACTCACGATAGTTATCTTCCAAAGATTGTAGCTAAGAAGTTAGCAAGACCTAGTGATTTGGTATTGTTGGAGGGGATTTTGGCAAATATGTTCGTAAATATTGCTATTTTATCTTCTATTTTAGTTAAGGATAGCAGTGCTAAGCTATGGATTATCTTATCAGCTATTTCTATGTTTGTTTTCTTATCTAACGAGCATATTGCAGCCAACTTTTCATCCTTTAGCATTATTAAATTCAGCATTGTTTCTGACCAAATTGCTAACTTTGATATTCCAAATATCCTCCGTCATTGGAGTGTTACCTTCATTGCTAACTTGATTGGTGGAGGATTCTTGATAGGTTTACCATACGCTTATCTTAATAAAAATGAAGAGACTTATGTTGATTAGTACAAGCTTTTGAAAATAAAATGAATATTAATAATAGAGGAGGTCGGGACTAAAAATCCAGACCTCGATTTTTTTGTCCAAAGAAGCTTTTGATAAAAACGTTATTTTTCTGTCTATAAATTCAAACAAATTATTAGTGCATGGATTTTAGCTGAAAACTAAAGAGACTCTTTTGTAAATTCATATAGAACAAAAAATATATATTAAATATATTGAGTCAGAATTTGAAATTAAAGAGTTGAAAACATTAAAGATGCTGATACAAAGCAAATGGAAACGATTGCTAAAAGTGATAAAAATATTGTAAATAGAATTAAGAAAGCCTTCCCATAATTTCGATTTTATGTTATAATATTCACAAATAAAAGTTTTAGGAGTTTATATGGTTTCTTCAGAATTTATCTCAAAAATTGAGTTTGCTTGTAAGAAAAAGGAAAGTCTTTACAGTCAAAGTAAATTCAAGTACGCTATCCGTTCAATGTTTGCTGGTGCATTCTTAACATTTAGTACAGCAGCTGGTGCAGTTGGAGCTGACTTGATTAATAAGATTGCTCCAGGTAGTGGACGTTTCCTCTTCCCATTTGTTTTCGCTTGGGGATTGGCTTATATTGTCTTCTTAAATGCTGAGTTGGTTACATCTAATATGATGTTCTTGACAGCTGGTAGCTTTTTGAAAAAGATTAGCTGGAGAAAAACAGCTGAAATCCTTCTATACTGTACTTTCTTCAACTTAGTCGGTGCTCTTATAGCAGGTTGGGGATTCGCCCATTCAGCAGCTTATGCAAACCTAACACATGATAGCTTTATTTCTGGAGTTGTGGAAATGAAGTTGGGCCGTTCAAATGAACTTGTCTTGCTTGAAGCTATCTTGGCTAATGTCTTTGTAAATATCGCGATTCTTTCATTCGTTTTAGTTAAGGATGGTGGAGCAAAACTTTGGTTGGTTCTTTCAGCCATTTACATGTTTGTATTCTTAACAAACGAGCACATCGCCGCAAACTTTGCATCATTTGCTATTGTGAAATTCAGTGTTGCTGCTGATTCAATCGCAAACTTCGGTATTGGAAATATTCTTCGTCACTGGGGTGTAACCTTCATCGGTAACTTTATCGGTGGTGGTCTACTCATGGGATTACCTTACGCCTTCTTAAATAAAAACGAAGATACATATGTAGATTAAAAGTTGGATTCATTCCAACTTTTTCTTTTTGTTTATCCATGCTATAATGAAAGTAGAATAGATAAATTTAGAGGAATAACATGAACGAGATTAAATGTCCCAATTGTGGCGAAGTATTTACAGTCAATGAAAGCCAATATGCAGAACTGCTTTCTCAAGTTCGCACTGCAGAGTTTGATAAGGAATTGCATGAACGAATCAAACAAGAGTTGACATTGGTGGAACAAAAAGCCTTAAATGAACAACAGGCAAAACTGGCTCAAAAAGATCAAGAAATAGCCCAGCTTCAAAGTCAAATTAACAACTTTAATACAGAAAAAGAATTGGCTAAGAAAGAAGTGGAGCAAAGTGCAAGTCAAAGCTTGCTAGAGAAGGAAAAAGAAGTCCAAGCTCTCGAAAATCAATTGGCTACCTTGCGCTTAAAGCATGAAAATCAACTACAAAAAACACTATCTGATTTAGAGAAAGAACGTGATCAGGTCAAAAACCAGCTCCTTTTACAAGAAAAAGAAAATGAGTTGTCTCTAGCCTCTGTAAAACAAAATTATGAAGCCCAGCTAAAGGCAGCCAGTGAGCAGGTTGAATTCTACAAGAATTTCAAGTCGCAACAATCAACCAAGGCAATTGGTGAAAGTTTGGAACATTATTCTGAGAGTGAGTTCAACAAGGTTCGTAGCTTTGCCTTTCCAAATGCCTACTTTGAGAAGGACAATAAGGTTTCAGCACGTGGTTCTAAGGGCGATTTTATCTTCCGTGATTTTGATGAAAATGGACTAGAATTCATTTCCATCATGTTTGAGATGAAAAATGAAGCTGATGGTACTGAGAAGAAGCATAAGAATTCGGATTTTTACAAAGAATTGGATAAGGATCGTCGTGAGAAAAACTGTGAGTATGCAGTTTTGGTAACTATGCTTGAGGCTGATAACGACTACTTCAATACAGGGATTGTCGATGTTAGCCACGAGTATGAGAAGATGTATGTCATTCGTCCCCAGTTCTTTATCCATTTGATTGGACTCTTACGAAATGCTGCACTGAATTCTCTCAAATACAAGCAGGAATTGGCGCTTGTTCGTGAACAAAATATTGATATCACTCATTTCGAGGAAGACTTGGATGCTTTCAAGGTAGCCTTTGCAAAGAACTATAATTCAGCTTCTGTCAACTTCGGCAAGGCCATTGATGAAATTGACAAGGCCATTAAGCGTATGGAAGAAGTCAAGAAATTCCTGACCACATCAGAAAACCAACTGCGCCTTGCTAACAACAAATTGGATGATGTTTCCGTTAAAAAATTGACACGAAAAAATCCGACTATGAAAGCAAAATTTGATGCGCTGAAGGGGGAATAGGAGGATCCTATGCAGATACGAAAAGCAACCATGAAAGATGCTGAAGCCCTACTGTCTCTATACGAAGACTTGGGCTATCCAACGACCGCTTCTAAGCTGTCTCGACGTTTAGAAATGATTCTTTCTCAACCACATTATGGCTGTCTTCTAGCTGAAAGAAACGGAGAAATTTTAGGTTTCTTAGGTTATGCAAAGCTCTTCTTTTTTGAAGCAGATGGATCTTACTATCGTATTTTAGCTTTGTCAGTTGCAAAAGAAACAAGACGACAAGGAATTGCTAGTAGGCTAATCGATGAATTGAAAAAACAAGCTGTAAAAGAAGGAGTTACGGCACTGGTTCTAAATAGTGGATTAACCGCTGAACGAAATGCTGCACATCAGTTTTATCAGGCAGTTGGATTTGAAAAAGTGACTGCCGGATTTGCCTTGCATTTAAAAACTCAACATGAATAAATCATGAAAAAATAGTAGAGGGAACGAAGTAATGTCTTCAACAAAAGGGAAAACCTTATATTTTAGCGAAAAGAGCATGGACTATGTGACCTTTGGTAAAGGAAAGAAGTCTCTCGTTATCATACCTGGGTTGGGGGATGGGCTTCAGACCGTTAAAGGTATGGCTATGCCTTTTTCAATCACATACCGTATACTTGCCGAACGTTACAAAATTTATGTTTTTTCTCGAATCAATGAGTTGAGGCGGGGTTATACGACACGGGATATGGCATCAGATGTTGCAGAAGCAATGGAGGTGTTAAATATTACCAGTGCCTATGTTATGGGGATTTCACAAGGTGGGATGATTGCCCAATGGCTAGCTGTAAACTTTCCAGAAAAGGTTGAAAAGTTAGTTTTGGCTCTTACAACTGCAAAACTAAGTAATCTAGGTAGGGATAGAATTAGTTGTTGGCTGAACCTGAGTCAAACAGGAACTTATAAAGATCTGATGATTGATATCGCTCGTCATTCTTACACGACTAAATCCTTCGGAAAATTTAAATACCTTTATCGAATAATGGGAATTTTTGGTCATATTAAAGATAAACAACGTATTGATATTCAGTCTGTATCTTGTTTGAAACATGATAGTCTAGATTTTTTGGAAAAAATCAACTGCCCTACGTTAATCATTGGAGCAGAAAAAGATGATGTTCTTGGCGTAGATGGTTCGTTTGGATTGCATCATCATATCAGAGGTAGCCAACTGATTATTTTACCAAGGTGTGGACATGCACTCTATGAACAGAATAAGGATTTCCAAAAAAGAGTTTTAGTATTTTTAGAAAGTTAAACAATGAACGGTATTATCAACTTAAAAAAAGAGGCGGGGATGACCTCGCATGATGCAGTTTTCAAGCTGCGTAGGATTTTAGGAACTAAGAAGATTGGTCATGGGGGGACTTTAGACCCTGATGTTGTCGGTGTTTTGCCGATTGCCGTCGGTAAGGCAACCCGCATGGTCGAGTTTATGCAGGACGAGGGTAAAGTCTATGAAGGTGAAATCACCCTAGGCTATTCAACAACAACCGAGGATGCTAGTGGTGAGCTGGTTGCTGAGACACCAGTATTGTCTCCCTTAGATGAAAAGATTGTTGATCAAGCGATTGCCAGTTTGACAGGTCCTATCACTCAGATTCCACCTATGTACTCTGCTGTCAAGGTCAATGGTCGCAAACTCTATGAATATGCGCGTGCTAGTCGGGAAGTGGAGCGTCCAGAACGTCAGGTGACGATTTATAAGTTCGAAAGAACCAGCCCGATTTCTTATGAGGATAAACTTGCGAGATTTACTTTTCGTGTAAAATGCAGCAAGGGGACTTATATCCGTACCTTGTCAGTTGACTTGGGAGAAAAACTTGGCTATGCAGCTCATATGTCTCATTTAACACGAACAAGCGCTGCGGGCTTGCAGTTAGATGATGCTTTGACCTTGGAAGAAATTTCCGAAAAAGTTGAGGCTGGACAACTAGATTTTCTACATCCGATTGAGATTGGAACAGGTGAGTTAGTTAAGGTTTATTTGACTCCAGAACAAGCAGAAGAAGTGCGTTTTGGTCGTTTTATTGCATTGGAGCAAACTGAGAAGGAATTGGCTGGCTTTGAAGGTGATAAATTATTAGCCATTTTAGAGAAACGAGATCATCTTTATAAACCAAGAAAGGTTTTCTATTGATTAGAGCTGGTGGAAAAATTGCAAACTGATGTTTAGTTTAAAAAAGCTGATAGACAGTCTAGTTTAGAAGAAAAATTGTTTTGAAAAAGGGTTGAAAACACGGTGATATTTGACAGTTTTGCTTGCTTATGATAATATTTAAATAAAGAAAAGCTAGAAAACTTTCAGAGGATATTATGAGTATTGAGATGACTGTTAGTGAGATTGCTGAGGTCTTGGGCTTGTCCCGCCAAGCAATCAATAACCGTGTCAAGGAATTACCTGAAGAAGATACGACTAAAAATGATAAAGGAGTCACTGTGGTAACTCGCAGTGGCTTGATTAAGCTTGAAGAAATCTACAAAAAAACCATTTTTGAAGATGAACCTGTTAGTGATGATGTGAAGCAACGTGAGTTAATGGAGATTCTTGTTGATGAAAAGAACGCTGAGATCATCCGTCTTTATGAGCAGTTAAAAGCTAAAGACAAACAGTTAGCTGAAAAAGATGAACAGATGCGTGTCAAAGACCGTCAAATCGCAGAAAAAGATAAGCAATTGGATCAACAACAACAGTTAACCCTACAAG
Source organism: Streptococcus sp. 27098_8_91 (assembly GCF_041432385.1). Lineage (NCBI taxonomy): Bacteria > Bacillati > Bacillota > Bacilli > Lactobacillales > Streptococcaceae > Streptococcus > Streptococcus sp. 27098_8_91. The sequence continues at coordinate 255,972 of NZ_JAPVZN010000002.1, read as the reverse complement.
CCATGAAGGACCAAGAAAACCTTCAGTTGGAGTTGGATCAGGCTAAGCAAGAAGTACAAGCAACGAAGAAAGGCTTCTTTGCTCGCTTATTTGGAGGATAAGAAAAAACTGCTTGGTTTCTAGGTATAACCAAGTAGTTTCTTTTTCAAATACAATAAGGAATGGATAAGATGGAAAAATTAAGAGATTATATTTCATTTGATTTGGAATTTAATAAACACCAAGATAAAACTCACTTGATTCAGGTATCTGCGGTCCGTTTTAAAGATGGTGAAGAAGTAGGAGCATTTGACTCATATGTTCATACCGATGTGCCTTTGAAAAGTTTTATTAATGGTTTAACGGGTATCACGTCTGAAACCTTGAAAGATGCACCGATGGTGGAGGAAGTTCTTAAGAATTTTCAAGACTTTGTGGGTGAGTTACCCCTTGTTGGTTATAATGCAGCCAAGAGTGATTTACCGATTTTGTTGGAGCATGGTTTGGATTATAGTAGCCAATATCTAGTGGATCTCTATGATGAAGCATTTGAGCGACGCAGTTCTGATCTTCATGGTATTGCCAATCTCAAGTTACAAACTGTTGCAAGTTTTCTAGGATTTAAGGGACAATCTCATAACAGTTTAGAGGATGCTCGTATGACTGCGCGTGTTTATGAAGCATTCCTAGAGTCTGACGAAAGTAAAATCTTACTGGACGTCAAGAGTAGTCTTAACTCTAATCCTTTTGGTGGTTTAGATTTATCACAACTGTTTGATTAGGAGCTTTTATGAAACCTGAAAAGCCTAAAAAATTGGGTTTTAAAAAGATTTACCTCAATCTTGATAAAATCCTCTTTCTATTTTTTTTAATCTTTATGTTGGTCGACTATATTTGGTTACCTTTGAATTCATTGATAGCGGGTTTTTTGCTAAGTCAGACGGGCTATTTGTTTATTTCTTACAATAACATTTTTGCCATTATCAAAAATGCTCCTATAGTCAGTATTGGCTTCTTAATCTTAATCATTCTTAACCTTTTAGTTGCTTATTTTCAACTCAGTCTTCTCTTTATAGGGGCGCGTCATCTTCTCTATCATGAGAAAAGAACACTGATAGAATACAGTCGTAAGGTCTTTCGTGAGAGTCTTGTCTTTATGAAAGGTCTGACAATTACAAAAGCCTTATTTATCTTCTTCTATGTTGCCATGCTTTTTCCTTTTATCAGGAAGATTTTAAAGATTTATTATTTTAATAAAATCGTAATCCCAGAGTTTATTCAGACCTACATGGAAGATAAATACTGGATGTGGTGGCTAGGTATTATCATCTTGTCAATCCTCTTCCTCTACGTTTCTGTTAAGTTAGTATTTGTTCTTCCAAAAATCTTGTATGACAAGATGACAGTCAAGGAAGCTGTGCTCTATAGTCTTGAAAGAACTAGAAATCAATTCTGGTTTTACGCTTGGCATCTCTTTCTAATCCTTGTCAAAACGAATCTTTTCTTTTATTTACCTTTAATTCCTCTATTGATGATCCAGTCTTTAGCAGATGGTCTCACACACCGAGAATCCTTGATTCTAGCTATTTCAAACTATATTTTGATTAAAAATATCCACTATATGTCTTTAACCTACTTCTTGGTTAAGTTTACCTCCTTTTTAACTGGAGAGGAGTTGGATATTATGCCAAGACGGAAAAAGAACCATATTATGAGATGGGGTGTAATGGGGTGCGCAAGTATCTTCTTTGCGATTGAAGGCTATATTTATCTCGAAGCACCCGTAGTCAATCCTCCACTTGTCATCTCTCACAGAGGAGTTTCTAATGGGAATGGTGTCCAAAATACAGTTGAATCCTTAGAAAAAACAGCTCGGTTAAAACCAGATTTAGTTGAGATGGATGTGCAGGAAACCAAGGATGGTCAGTTTGTCATGATGCATGATGCTAACCTAAAAAGTTTAGCGGGATTAAATGTAACACCGCAAGACTTAACTTTAGATGAGTTGAAGCAATTAGATATTTATGAAAATGGTTATCAGACCAAAATTTCCAGCTTTGATGATTATATAAATCGTGCCAATGACCTTCATCAGAAATTGCTGATCGAAATAAAAACGAGTCGAAAAGATAGTGCTCAAATGATGGATCATTTTCTAGATCAATATGGGGCAAAGATCAAAGTCTATGGGCATCAGATGCAATCTTTGGATTACCATGTTATTGAAAAAGTAACCCAGTATGATAAGGAAATTCCAGTCTATTTCATTCTTCCCTATAATTCCGTTTTTCCAAGAACGAATGCAACAGGCTATACCATGGAATATTCTACCTTAGATGAATATTTTGTAACCAAGCTTTGGAATACAAAACAAAAACTCTATGTATGGACAATCAATAGTTCGGAATCCTTTGATAAGTCCCTACGTTTGGGAGTTGATGGTATGATAACAGATGATCTAGAAAGAATTAAAGAAGAGCTTGAGACCGCTCAGGAAGATCCTGAATATACGGATTTGCTTCTCAAGAAAGCAGCAGAAATATTTACTTTCTAGGTAAGACAAAAGAGGCTGAATTGAACATCAGCCTCTTTTTATGCTATTAGAATGGTAATTTACCAGCAAAAGCAAAAGCACCTAGTTTCTTTTTAGTTGCTTCATCAATTTGTTCAAGAGCAGCATTGACTGCTTGAACTGTCATATCTGATAGAGTTTCAATATCTTCTGGGTCAACAACTGCTGGATTGAAATCAATTTTTGTAACTTTCTTGTCCCCTGTTAGTGTAGCAGTTACAAGGTTTTGGGCAGAAGTTCCAACAAATTCTGTAGCAGCAAGTTCAGCCTGACTTTGCTCCATTTGTTTTTGAAGTTTTTGAGCTTGACGCATCATGTTTTGCATATTCATCATAAGATTTAAGGTTTCCTTTAACAATTTTTACTCCTTATTTTATCAATTTTAGATAGAAATGTCTAATGTTAATTTACAGCTTGTAACATTAAATTTTCTGACAATTTATTGAATAATTAGAAAAACTATGATATAATTTATTAAAAAATGGGATTCCCATGATTTAATAGGAGCGTTATATGAAAAAACTTGGTTTTATCCTTTTATCTTCGACTTTGTTGTTATCAGCTTGTGCAGTTCGTTTTGAACAATCGTCAACTACAAGTGATTCATCTCAGGTCGCAAAATTGTCAGAAGATAACCAAAAACTATTGGATAAGGCAACTAGTGACTACAAAACCTTTGTGGAAGAACAGATTGATAAACTTTTAACGGATACAGAAGGTTTTGTTCAACTATTGAAGGATGGTAAGCTAGAAGAAGCTAAAAAGGCCTACCCTTTAATCCGTATGTCTTATGAACGTTCAGAGCCGATTGCAGAGAGCTTTGGAGAATCTGATGTGAAGATTGATTTTCGATTAGCAGACTACTTAGATGAAAACAAGACCGAAGAAGGTTGGTCTGGTTTCCACCGTATCGAGCGCATTCTTTGGGAGGAAAACACAACCAAAGGAACTGAGTCGTATGGTGACCAACTGGTAAATGACATTAAGGAATTGAAGGCTAAGATTGCGACTGTAGATGTTGATTACAAGATTATGCTAACTGGGGCTGTTGATCTTTTAAATGAAGTAGCGACAAGTAAGATTACTGGCGAAGAGGAGATTTATTCTCATACAGATTTGTATGATTTTCGTGCCAATATCCAAGGTGCTGAAAAGATTTTCCAACTCTTTAAACCTTTGCTTGAAAAATCAGATGCAGCCTTGGTTAAGGAGTTAGAGGAAGATTTCAAATCTGTCAATAGTTTGTTAGACAAACACATGACGGATAAGGAACACTATAAGCTCTATACAGACTTAACGAAAGAAGATACCAAAGAATTGTCTGAAGCAGTCACAAAACTTGGTGAACCATTATCACAAATGGGTAAATTTCTTGGTGGAGAATAAGTAATATGACAAACAAAGGCGAAAAATTTTTTGAACAAAAAATGGACCGTCGAGAATTTCTAAAAAAAGCAGGTATCGGAGGTGCTGGTCTCGCACTTGGTCTCTCCGGTGCTTCTGCTTTTTTCGCACCTAAGCTTGATGGTCAGGAGAAAATCTCGTACGGGGATGAAAAGATAGCCTTCTATGGCAAACACCAAGCTGGCATTACAACTGTTATGCAGAAAAACATTTATTTTGTGGTTTTAGATTTGCATACAACTGACAAAGAGAAAATCATCCAGTTATTTAAAGATTGGACGGATTATAGTGCCAAACTTGTAGAAGGAGAATTGGTTAAAAAAGATGGTAACAATAGCCTCTTGCCTCCGAGTGATACTGGAGAAACAGTTGGGCTTAATCCTCATCGTTTGACCCTGACCTTTGGAATTTCGGCTAGTTTCCTAGAAAAGCTGAAACTAGAGAACAAACGTCCCAAACTTTTCAGAGATTTACCTCCATTTCCAAAAGAACAGTTACGAGAAAAGTACATGGGTGGAGATATAGTTATCCAAGCTTGTGCTGATGATGAGCAAGTTGCTTTTCATGCTATTCGTAACCTTATTCGTAAGGGTAGGAATGCAGTTACTCTTCGTTGGAGTCAATCAGGTTTTGCAGCTATCGGTAATCGTATGGAAACTCCTCGGAATCTCTTTGGCTTTAAAGACGGGACTGCTAATGTCACTACTGAGAAAGAATTTGATCAGATTGTGTGGGCAGACAGTAAGGACTGGATGGAAAATGGTTCCTACATGGCCGTTCGTCGCATCCAGATGTTCCTTGATACTTGGGACCGAACCAATCTGGAGGAGCAAGAAAATACCTTTGGGCGCTATAAGGAAAGTGGAGCTCCTTTTGGTAAGAAAAACGAATTTGATGAGGTGGACTTGAGTCTTCTTCCTGACGATTCTCATGTACGCTTAGCAAAAGAAGTGGATAAACCTCTCCTGCGTCGCTCTTATTCTTATTCTGATGGCATAGATGAAAAGACTGGTCAGTTTGACACTGGTTTACTCTTTATTTCTTTTCAAAAGGACCCAGATAACTTTGTTAAGGTGCAGACCAATCTGGGGGCTACGGATAAAATGAATGAGTACGTTACCCATATAGGCAGTGGACTTTTTGCCTGCTTTGGTGGAGTAGAGAAGGGAGGTTACATTGGGCAGAAATTATTGGAACCTTAAAAGTATTATCCTCCTATGTGCTTGTTTCTTTCTGTTGATTTTTCCGGTAGGAGCTAAGGAAAATTTGAGTCCCTACTTTGTGAAAATAACTGATGCAACTAAAGCTGTTAAAGAAGGCAAACAAGATCAGGCAAGAAAACTAATCGATGAAATGACCAAAGAATTCGAGAAAGTCGAGAATTCTGACTCTGAAGCAGGACGTAAAGTTCAAGAAAAGTTGGCCTTAACTGGTGATATTACTGAAGACCAGCTAACTCAGATTTCTTTAGCCCTTTTGACATTTGAGAAAGAGCAAAATCCAGTCGACCTTGATGCAGAAAAAGAGAAACTTGTTTTACGATTAGAACCTCGTTTTCAAGCCTTAGACAAGGCAATCGCTTCTCAAGATCTGGAAGCAGTAAGAGAAGCCTATAAAAAAATGAATTCAACCTGGACCATCAATGAAGCAGTGGTTCGCGACCATAGTACAGCTCATTACGGACAAGTGGAAACAGCAATTTCCTTCCTACGTAGTAGCATTGAGACTGAACCAACGAACTTTGATACTATTCAGGCATCCTTTGATGATTTGAAAAAAGCTATTTCTAACTTTGTTGAAGGTACAGAAGTTGCGACGACATCATCCAATCTGACACTGAAGGATGGGATAGACCTTTTAAAAAAGGCCTTGACACAATTTCAAGCTGGTCAAGATAGTGATGCAGCTGCGACGATGAAGGAGTTTATTACTATTTGGCCAACTATCGAAGGTTCTGTAAGTACAACCAATCCTTCACTTTATACCAAGGTTGAAAGTGAAAGTCCTGTCATCATGGTTAAGGGAAAGGAAAGTGAATATCAAGAAAAGCTTTCTAGCTTGATTGCAGAGCTATCTCAAATTGATACTAGCGCTTCCTATAATGCATTTGACGCCATGCTCATCTTGCTCCGAGAAGGTATAGAAGCCCTCTTGATTGTCATGGCGCTTGTGACAACTTTGAAAGCTGCTAAGATGAGAAAGGGGCTCAAGTGGGTCTATGGTGGTGCATTTGCGGGAATAGTGGCCAGTCTTTTAATTGCCTATATCCTACAGCTTGCCTTTCCAGCAGTCACCTCAGGAACTAACCGTGAAATCATCGAAGGTGCAGTCGGGATTTTTGCGGTTATCATGATGATTTTAATCGGTATTTGGCTTCATAGCAAATCCTCTGTTAAAAAATGGAATGCTTTTATGGAATCGCAGATGCAAACTGTTACGAAAACAGGTTCTTTTCTTTCTATGTTTGCTCTGAGTTTTCTAGCGGTATTTCGTGAAGGTGCTGAGACGGTTTTATTCTATGTGGGGATTCTGCCAAGGATTTCTAGTTTTGATTTTGTCCTAGGAATTTCTCTAGCCCTCTCAGTTTTAGTCGTGATTGCCTTTGTGATGAACAAGGCTAGTCAATTTTTCCTGCCTCATAAGGTTTTCTTTATCCTGACTTGGATGATTTATGTCTTAGCCTTTAAGATGACGGGAGTCAGTATCCATGCCTTACAGTTGACAAATATGATTCCAAACCATCTGATCTCAGGAATACCAAGTATTGATATATTGGGAATTTACCCTAGTTGGGAAGGGTTAGCAGGTCAGATTATCTTTATCCTCGTAGTTTTTCTAATTACCATTAGACAGGGTGAAAAATGATGGATCAAAAGGAATTGACAATTATTGAACATTTGGTAGAATTTAGAAAGAGATTGCTAGCAGTAGTTGTTTGCTTCTTTCTAGTTTTCTGCCTTTCAATATTATTTGCCGATCAGGTTTATCAGTATATCACACAAGGTTTTAGTCAGAAGTTAATCGTCTTAGGGCCGAATGATATTTTATGGATTTATCTCCGTTTAGCAAGTTTAATGGCCTTTAGCCTTACCTTACCTTTTACGGTCTATCAAGTCTGGAGTTTTGTTCGACCAGCACTTAAAACTGAAGAAGCAGGAGCGATTTTTGCTTATATCCCTGCAACTTTCCTTTGTTTTATCTTGGGATTAGCCTTTGGCTTTTATTTTGTGACACCAGCTTTACTTCAGGTCTTACTGGGACTGGGTGAAAACTTATTTGAAACGCAGTTAACGGCGCAAAATTATCTAGCTTTTGTCTTTCAAACTACTGTACCACTAGCATTTATCTTTGAATTGCCAGTTATCATTGCTTTTTTTACCTCAATTGGTTTGATTGGGCCTGGCCTACTCATTGCTTATAGACGTTATGCTTACTTCATTTTATTGGTATTGGCAGTTATATTGACACCTGCTGATTTTATTAGCGATTTAGCGATGACTGTTCCCCTAATCCTTTTGTATGAGGTTAGTATCGCTATTAGTAAATGGATGATTAAGAGAAAAAGGAAAGGAGAAAAAAATGGGAATCTTACGTGATATTGGTGCACCAGGCTTGATAGTCATTGTCCTTGGAGCGCTATTGATTTTTGGACCAAAACGCTTACCAGAGTTAGGCGAGTCAGTAGGAAAAATGCTTGCCGAGTTTAAGAAAGCTGTTAAGGGCATCGGTGAGCAAGAAGAAAAATAAACGAAAAATGATTGAATAGAGTTGAGAATTGTTAGCTTGGAATTATCTCTGGCTACAATCTCAACTTTTTATTTAGTTTAAGTTTTCTTTAAGTTTTCTTTAAGTTTTCTATACTATTCTGAAAAACTCTATATTTGTTGAAAACAGAGTTGAGATTTTTTATCATTCAAGTTACTTTCCCTAAAGGTATGCCTAGGCTATTTCTGACTAGAGAATTCTAGTATTTATTTCGATAAAGGGCTAGGTTGTGATATAATAGTAAAGAATGAGTTTTTTTAAGAACAGACTAAAGGAGTATTAAAATGATCTACGCTGGAATTTTAGCAGGTGGAACCGGCACGCGCATGGGGATTAGTAATTTACCCAAACAATTTCTTGAGTTGGGAGATCGCCCAATCTTGATTCATACTATTGAAAAATTTGTTTTGGAACCAAGTATTGAAAAGATTGTAGTTGGAGTTCATGGTGACTGGGTTACACACGCAGAAGATTTAGTTGAAAAATTCCTTCCACTCCACAAGGACCGTATTATCATCACAAAAGGTGGTGCAGACCGTAATTCTAGTATTAAAAAGATTATTGAGGCTATTGATGCATACCGTCCACTGACAGCAGATGATATCGTGGTGACGCATGATTCAGTTCGTCCTTTCATCACTCTTCGAATGATTCAAGATAATATTGAACTCGCTAAAAACCATGATGCTGTTGATACCGTGGTTGAAGCTGTGGATACCATTGTTGAAAGTACAAATGGTCAGTTCATCACAGATATTCCAAATCGCGCTCATCTATACCAAGGACAGACTCCACAAACCTTCCGTTGTAAAGACTTTATTGATTTGTATGGTTCTTTATCCGAAGAAGAAAAAGAAATTTTGACAGATGCATGTAAAATCTTTGTCATTAAGGGTAAAGATGTAGCCTTGGCTAAGGGTGAATACTCAAATCTAAAAATCACAACAGTTACAGACTTGAAGATTGCTAAAAGCATGATTGAGAAAGACTAGAGACATGATTAATCAAATTTATCAACTGACAAAACCCAAATTTATCAATATCAAATACCAAGAAGAAGAGATTGATCAAGAGAATCATATCCTTATTCGACCAAACTTTATGGCGGTTTGTCATGCGGATCAACGTTACTATCAAGGAAAACGTGATCCAAAAATTTTATCAAAGAAACTTCCAATGGCTATGATTCATGAGTCTTGTGGAACTGTTATTTCTGATCCCACAGGTACCTACAAAGTTGGTCAGAAGGTTGTCATGATTCCCAATCAACCACCTATGCAGAGTGATGAGGAATTTTATGAAAACTATATGACAGGAACCTATTTTTTGTCTAGTGGGTATGATGGCTTTATGCGAGAATTTGTTTCTCTACCTAAGGATCGTGTGGTAGCTTACGAGGACATCGAAGATACAGTAGCTGCCATTACTGAATTTGTCAGTGTGGGTATGCACGCTATGAATCGTTTCTTGACGGTTTCTCACAGCAGACGTCAGCGTATTGCAGTTATTGGCGATGGTAGTTTAGCTTTTGTAATGGCTAATATTATCAACTATACCTTGCCTGAAGCTGAGATTATTGTTATTGGTCGTCATTGGGAAAAATTAGAACTCTTCTCTTTTGCTAAGGAGCTATACATTACAGATAGTATTCCAGAAGATCTTAGTTTTGATCATGGTTTCGAATGTTGTGGTGGTGATGGATGCGGACCTGCTATTAATGATCTCATCCGTTACATCAAACCACAAGGTACTATTCTGATGATGGGTGTTAGTGAGTACAAGGTCAACATCAATACCCGAGATTCCTTGGAAAAAGGTTTGTTACTAGTAGGTTCTTCTCGTTCAGGACGTGTTGACTTCGAAAAAGCTATCCAAATGATGGAGATTAAGAGATTTGCCAATCGTTTGAAAAATATCATTTATTTAGAAGAACCAGTACGAGAAATTAAGGATATTCACCGAGTTTTTGCAACTGACTTAAATACCGCATTTAAGACAGTCTTTAAGTGGGAAGTCTAATGGAGGAAGATTGTGGAAAAAATCATTAAGGAAAAACTGACATCTTTACTATCAACTGATGAAGATATTTTAAGTGTTGAACAACTAGGAGGAATGACTAATCAAAACTATTTGGTTAAGACAACCTCAAATCAGTATATCGTTAAGTTTTTCGGAAAAGGCACAGATAAATTGATCAACCGCCAGAATGAGAAATTTAATCTGGACTTGTTAAAAGATTTAAAACTTGATGTGGAAAATTATCTTTTCGATATTGAAGCAGGTATCAAGGTTAATCAGTACATTAAATCTGCGAATACTCTTAATTCCACTACTATCAAGACTAAGTTTGAAAAGATTGCGCCTATTTTACAAACGGTTCATGCTTCGGGTAAGGAATTAAAAGGGGAGTTTGCTCCTTTTGAGGAAATCAAAAAATATGAAACCTTGATTCAAGGGGAGATTTCCTATCCGAACTATGAAACTGTCAGAAAGTTAGTATTTTCTCTGAAAGAAGAGCTTGAAGAAATTGGTATCGATAAGAAATCATGTCACATTGATTTGGTTCCTGAAAATTTCATAGAAGGACCAGATGGTCACCTTTATCTGATTGATTGGGAATATTCATCTATGAATGATCCTATGTGGGATTTGGCAGCCCTCTTCTTAGAATCTGAGTTTACTTCAGACGAAGAAGAGAACTTCTTAAGTCATTATGAAAGTGACCTGACACCAGTTTCTCGGGAAAAAATTCGTATTTACAAAATCTTGCAGGACATTATTTGGAGTCTCTGGACTATCTACAAAGAAGAAAATGGTGCAGATTTCGGAGATTATGGAATCTCTCGTTACAATAGAGCTGTGAAAGAGTTGAATTCTATGGGAGGTTCTGATGAAGACTAAAAACGGGGTTTCTTTTGGGCTACTATCAGGTGTGTTCTGGGGATTAGGATTAACTATTAGTGCTTATATCTTTTCAATATTCACTGATTTATCGCCCTTTGTAGTAGCAGCAGCACACGACTTCCTCAGTATTTTTATCTTACTAGGATTTCTTCTAGTTAAGGAAGGAAAAGTACGATTTTCAATCTTCTTGAATATTCGAAATGTCAGTGTTATTATTGGTGCTTTACTGGCAGGGCCGATTGGTATGCAGGCCAATCTCTATGCAGTTAAGTATATTGGAAGTTCTCTAGCATCGTCTGTTTCAGCGATTTATCCTGCTGTTTCAGTCTTGCTAGCCTTCTTCTTTTTGAAGCACAAGATTTCCAAAAATACAATTTTTGGTATCTTTCTAATCATTGCTGGGATTATTGCTCAGACCTATAAAGCAGAGCAAGTGAATTCTTTCTATATCGGAATTTTATGTGCATTGATTTGTGCCCTTGCTTGGGGAAGCGAAAGTGTTCTTAGCTCTTTTGCTATGGAAAGTGATCTCAGTGAAATTGAAGCCCTCTTGATTCGACAAGTCACATCCTTCTTGTCTTATTTAGTCATTGTACTCTTTACACATCATTCATTTGTAGAAGTGGCAAATGGCCAATTATTTGGTCTATTGATAGTCTTTGCAGCGTTTGATATGATTTCTTATCTAGCCTACTATATTGCTATTAATCGATTACAGCCAGCAAAAGCAACAGGTCTAAATGTGAGTTATGTGGTATGGACTGTTTTGTTTGCAGCAATTTTCTTGGGGTCGCCCCTTAATTTACTGACCATCATTACTTCACTTATCGTAATGGCTGGTGTTTATATTATTATTAAAGAATAAAGGAGAAAACGCGTGAAAGCGATTATCTTAGCAGCGGGATTGGGAACTCGTTTGAGACCCATGACAGAAAACACTCCCAAAGCCTTGGTTAAAGTCAATCAAAAGCCATTGGTTGAATATCAAATTGAATTTTTAAAAGAACGCGGAATTGATGACATTATCATCGTTGTAGGTTATTTAAAAGAACAATTCGACTATCTTAAAGAAAAGTACGGAGTTCGTTTGGTCTTCAACGATAAGTATGCTGATTACAATAACTTTTACTCACTTTACTTGGTGAAAGAAGAGCTAGCCAACAGCTATGTTATCGACGCAGATAACTATCTTTTCAAGAATATGTTCCGCAATGATTTGACTCGTTCGACTTATTTTAGTGTTTATCGTGAAGACTGTGATAATGAGTGGTTCCTAGTTTATGGAGATGATTACAAAGTTCAAGATATCATTGTCGATAGCAAAAATGGACGCATCTTGAGTGGTGTATCATTCTGGGATGCTCCAACAGCTGAAAAGATTGTTGATTTTATCGATGAAGCCTATGCAAGTGGCGAGTTTGTTGACCTCTATTGGGACAATATGGTTAAAGATAATATCAAAGAACTAGATGTTTATGTAGAAGAGTTGGAAGAAAATTCTATCTATGAAATCGATAGTGTCAAAGATTATCAAAAATTAGAGCAGATTCTTTCTTCACAAAAGTAAGCCACTTTCATGAACTGATACCTTACCTATTTTTACTTGACTTTTCACGTTTGATACAGTATACTAGTGAAAATTTAACCTTTAAGGGAAGTCCAGAGAGACTTACAAGGTGTCAGAGAAAAGAAACTACGATTGAAACAAGTAAGCAAGTGCTTATTTGCTGCTTTTGTGTAAATATCTTACCTGAAACCTTGCAATTGCAAGGTTTTTCTTTATCTGATCCCCTTAAAATTTAAGGAGGAAAAGTTATGAATCCAAATTGTAAGAAGCGTATGGGTGCTATTCGTTTAGAAAACATGAAAGTGATTGCGCAAGAGGAAATCGCACCAGTGATCTTTGAACTAGTTCTCGAAGGAGAAATGGTTGAAGCTATGAAAGCTGGACAATTTCTTCATTTGCGTGTGCCCGATGATGCCCATCTCTTGCGTCGTCCAATTTCAATCTCATCCATAGATAAGCCTAAGAAACAATGTCATCTGATTTATCGAGTTGAGGGTTCTGGTACAGCAATCTTTTCAAGCTTAAAATCAGGTGATAGTTTAGATGTTATGGGGCCTCAAGGAAATGGCTTTGATCTATCTGAACTAGACAAGCATAGCAAAGTTCTTCTTGTTGGTGGAGGAATCGGTGTACCTCCTTTACTTGAAGTAGCTAAACAACTTCATGAGAGAGGTGTAGAAATTACAACTGTTCTAGGTTTTGCTACTAAAGATGCTGTTATCTTGGAAGACGAATTAGCTCAATATAGTCAAGTTTTTGTGACAACAGACGATGGCTCCTATGGTATCAAAGGAAATGTTTCGGTAGTGATAAATGAATTGGATAGTGAGTTTGATGCCATCTACTCATGCGGAGCACCTGGTATGATGAAATACATCAATCAAACATTTTTCGACCATCCAAGAGCTTATCTATCTCTAGAATCTCGTATGGCTTGTGGGATGGGGGCTTGCTATGCTTGCGTCTTAAAAGTTCCAGATAGTGAAACAGTTAGTCAACGTGTCTGTGAAGATGGACCTGTCTTTAAAACAGGAACAGTTGTTATATAAGGAGAGTGACATGACAACAAATCGATTACAAGTTTCTCTACCAGGATTAGAATTAAAGAATCCTATCATTCCTGCTTCAGGCTGTTTTGGGTCTGGTCAAGAGTATGCCAAATACTATGATTTAGACCAATTAGGATCTATCATGATAAAGGCTACAACCCTTGAACCACGTTTTGGGAATCCTACTCCACGAGTGGCAGAAACACCTGCTGGTATGCTTAACGCCATTGGTTTACAAAATCCTGGTTTAGAAGTAGTTCTCTCTGAAAAGTTACCTTGGCTAGAAAAAGAGTATCCCAATCTTCCTATAATTGCTAATGTAGCAGGTTTCTCGAAACAAGAATACGCAACAGTTTCTCATGGAATTTCAAAGGCAAGAAACGTGAAAGCTATTGAGCTCAATATTTCTTGTCCAAATGTCGACCATGGAAATCACGGACTACTAATTGGGCAAGACCCTGATTTGGCTTATGATGTGGTAAAAGCAGCCGTAGAGGCATCGTCAGTTCCTGTTTACGTTAAATTGACTCCAAGTGTAACTGATATTGTAACCATCGCAAAAGCAGTAGAGGACGCAGGAGCTAGTGGCTTAACCATGATTAATACCCTTGTTGGTATGCGATTTGATCTCAAAACTAGAAAACCAATCATTGCCAACGGTACTGGTGGAATGTCTGGACCTGCTGTCTTTCCGGTAGCTCTTAAACTAATCCGTCAAGTAGCTCAAACAACTAATCTTCCAATCATTGGTATGGGGGGAGTAGATTCTGCTGAAGCTGCAATAGAAATGTACTTGGCGGGTGCCTCAGCGATTGGAGTCGGTACAGCAAACTTTACGAATCCTTACGCCTGCCCTGATATCATTGAAAATCTACCTAAAGTTATGGACAAGTACGGGGTTGAAAGTCTAGAGTTGTTGCGAAAAGAAGTGAAAGAAAGTTTTCTCTAAGTTTTATGAGGTGAATTCAGTCTAAATTGTTTTGAAAGCGCCATTTTTTTGGTATAATAAATACTATGATTATTACAGTACCTATTAAAACAGAAAAAGACATTGCAACACCAGGACCAAACGTCCTTGTACTTGGTTATTTTGATGGAGTTCACCTTGGACATCAAAAATTATTTGATATAGCTTCTAAGATTGCTGCTGAAAAGCGCCAGGGAGTAGCTTTAGTAACCTTCAACGAATCACCAAAACTAACACTTAATCAATACTCACCTGAACACTTATTGCATATTTTGAATGCTAGTGAACGTGAACGTAGATTGAAGAGAGCTGGAGTTGAGAGCTTATATTTGATGGATTTCACTAGTCGAGTAGCAAATATGACTGCAAAAGAATTCATTGATACCTACGTCAAGGAAGCAAAGGCAGATACGATTGTAGTTGGTTTTGACTATACTCTTGGTTCAGATAGAAAAACAGCTGAGGATTTAAAAGAACTTTTCCATGGTGAAGTAGTTATTGTTCCACCAGTTGAGGACGAAAAGGGGAAAATTAGTTCAACGCGCATTCGCCAAGCCATTCTAGAAGGAGATGTAAAAGAAGCAGGCAAACTTTTGGGATTCCCTTTACCAACGAGAGGTGTAGTGGTTCACGGAAATGCTCGAGGTCGAACTATTGGCTTCCCGACAGCTAATCTAGTCAACTTGGATAGGACATATATGCCAGCTGATGGTGTTTATGCTGTTGACGTTGAAATTCAAAGAAAAGTCTATCGTGGTATGGCGAGTCTAGGTAAAAATGAAACCTTTGATGGCGAAGAAGAGCGTTTTGAAGTTCATATCTTTGATTTTTCCGACGATATCTATGGGGAAACTGTCATCGTTTCCTGGTTGGACCGTATCCGTGATATGGTAAAATTTGATAGCGTTGATCAATTAGTTAAGCAACTAGAAGAAGATGAAAAGATAGCTAGAAAATAAAATCAAAAAATAGTAGAGTTTGGGATTTTCTCAAACTCTTTTTATTTGTATTTTTAGCTTAAGTTTGGGGAATCATCATAACTATTATAGTAGGCTAAATAAAGAATAGTTCATTTCGACTTCTAAAACATTGCTAGAAATTAGTTTGACTCTTTGTTCACATCTTATTTCAATCCACTATATTTAACTTAAATCAACATTTAAAAATAAAAATTGACAAGTGACTATATAAAAATTAGAGTATTATGAACAGAATAAATCTTTTCCACTTTTGTTTCCGGACATCTTAAATTTTGATAAACTTTTTAAACTATGTGTTTATTCAAATTTTAAACAAGATAATCTTTAGATTTCCTTTTAGTCTTATAGTCTTTGTTTTATTGAATGTCTATCTTGATTTTTTGAGTATCCTAAAAGGTTATGCTATACTAGAAATATGTTAGATTTGGAGAAATATGGTGTGACCATGTGGGAAGAGGACAAGATTCTCTCTTTCCGTCAAAAACTATTAGCCTGGTATGACGAAAACAAGCGGGATTTACCTTGGAGACGGAGTAAGAATCCTTATCATATATGGGTATCTGAAATTATGTTGCAACAGACTCGAGTTGATACCGTCATTCCCTATTATGAACGTTTTTTAGACTGGTTTCCGACCGTAGAAATCTTAGCAAATGCTCCTGAGGAGCGCTTATTAAAAGCATGGGAAGGACTTGGCTATTATTCTCGTGTTCGCAATATGCAAACTGCAGCTCAGCAGATTATGGAGGACTTTGATGGAGAATTCCCATCAACTTATGAAGGTATTTCGAGCTTAAAAGGGATTGGTCCTTACACAGCTGGTGCAATTTCTAGTATTGCCTTCAACCTTCCACAGCCTGCAGTAGACGGCAATGTCATGCGTGTTTTGGCACGTTTGTTTGAAGTCAATCATGATATTGGAAATCCTAGCAATCGAAAAATATTTCAAGCGATGATGGAAGTTCTGATAGATCCTGATCGTCCAGGTGATTTCAATCAGTCTTTGATGGATTTAGGTTCAGATATTGAGGCTCCTGTTAATCCAAGACCGGAGGAGAGTCCTGTTAAGGAGTTCAGTGCTGCTTACCAACATGGAACCATGGATCGCTATCCCATTAAGGCGCCCAAGAAAAAGCCAATCCCTATTTATCTAAAGGCTCTTGTAGTGCAAAATAGTCAGGGCCAATTTCTATTAGAGAAGAATGAGAGTGAAAAACTCTTGGCAGGATTTTGGCATTTTCCCTTGATTGAAGTTGATGACTTCTCAGACCAGACTCAGGACTTGGACCTTTTTAGTCAAGTAGCGGAACCAATTTTACAGCTTGGACCATCTCCACAGGAGAGTTTTGAACAGGACTATGATCTTGAAGTTGATTGGCAAGAACTACGTTTTGAAGAGGTTAGGCACATTTTTAGCCATCGTAAATGGCATATCCAGATAATTTCAGGGCGAGTTGCTGAGACACAGGAATATGTTGATAGAGAAGTCCTTTGGTTAAGTCCAGAAGAATTTAGCAATTATCCCCTAGCTAAACCTCAGCAAAAGATCTGGCAATCCTACTTGAAAAGAAACCACTAGCATCGGTCTTGCGTGTCTTCTTTACATTTTTTTGGTATAATGAGATAAGGAAAAAGGTGACTAAATGAAAAAAATACTAATTGTAGATGATGAAAAACCCATCTCAGATATTATAAAATTTAATATGACCAAGGAGGGTTATGAAGTTGTAACTGCTTTTAATGGTCGTGAAGCACTTGAACAATTTGAAGCTGAGCAACCAGATATTATTATCTTGGATTTGATGCTTCCTGAGATTGATGGACTTGAGGTCGCAAAAACTATTCGTAAGACAAGTAGTGTTCCTATTATCATGCTTTCAGCAAAGGATAGCGAGTTTGATAAGGTTATCGGTCTTGAACTTGGAGCGGATGACTATGTAACCAAGCCATTTT
Organism: Streptococcus sp. 27098_8_91; assembly: GCF_041432385.1. Classification (NCBI taxonomy): domain Bacteria; kingdom Bacillati; phylum Bacillota; class Bacilli; order Lactobacillales; family Streptococcaceae; genus Streptococcus; species Streptococcus sp. 27098_8_91. The sequence goes on along the minus strand of NZ_JAPVZN010000002.1, from coordinate 238,832 downwards.
CAAATCGTGAACTACAGGCCCGTGTTAAAGCTCTTCTCCGTCGTACAGATCTTGTTTCAGTTGATAGCCAAGAACCTGAAACGAAATTACAAAGTCTGCAGATTGGCGATTTGGAGATTTTACCAGATGCCTACGTGGCTAAGAAATATGGTGAAGAGTTAGACCTAACCCACCGTGAATTTGAACTCTTGCATCATTTAGCTTCTCATCTTGGACAAGTTATTACTCGAGAACATCTTCTTGAAACTGTTTGGGGATATGACTATTTTGGAGATGTCCGTACAGTTGATGTAACCATTAGGCGTTTGCGCGAGAAGATTGAAGACACACCAAGTAGACCTGAATACATCCTAACTCGTCGTGGTGTAGGATATTATATGAGAAATAATGATTGAAGTAATTAGACAAACAATTTTGACGAGCGACTTTATCTTTATCCTCATCTTAATTGGCTTTATTCTGTTAGTGTCTTTTCTCTTGCTTGAGAGTCGTCGTGATAATATTCGTTTGAGGCAGATCAATCAGAAAATAAAAGATTTGATTGATGGTGATTATTCTCAGGTTTTGGATATGCAGGGAAGTTCAGAGATAACTAATATCACTAACAATCTTAATGATTTGTCTGAAGTCATTCGTCTGACTCAGGAAAATCTGGAACAAGAGAGTAAAAGGTTGCATAGTATTTTGTCCTATATGACAGATGGAGTGCTTGCAACCAATCGTCGTGGGCAAATCATCATGATCAATGATATGGCCAAGAGGCAACTTGGAGTTGAAAGGGATGATGCTCTTAATCAAAATATCTTAGAATTACTCAAGATTGAAGAAGAGTATGAGCTGAGAGAACTTATTACTCAGAGCCCTGAGCTGATGATTTATTCGCAGAATCTTAATGGCGAGTATATCAGTTTGCGCGTTCGTTTTGCCTTGATTCGTAGAGAGTCTGGCTTTATCTCTGGTTTAGTAGCAGTTCTACATGATACGACTGAACAAGAGAAGGAAGAACGTGAGAGAAGGCTTTTCGTTTCGAACGTTAGTCATGAGTTGCGTACACCTTTGACCAGTGTAAAATCCTATCTTGAGGCCTTGGACGAAGGAGCGCTGACAGAACCAGTTGCTCCAGATTTTATCAAGGTTTCTCTTGATGAAACCAACCGTATGATGCGGATGGTGACGGATCTCTTGCATCTCTCACGGATTGACAACGCAACTAGTCACTTAGATGTTGAGTTGATAAACTTTACGGCCTTTATCACCTTTATCCTTAATCGTTTTGATAAAATGAAAAGTCAAGATGAGGAGAAGAAGTACGAGTTGGTGAGAGACTATCCGATTACTTCTGTTTGGATTGAGATTGATACAGATAAGATGACCCAGGTGATTGACAATATCCTGAATAACGCTATCAAGTATTCACCAGATGGTGGAAAAATCACTGTTAACATGAAAACTACAGATGATCAGATGATTTTATCTATTTCAGATCAAGGACTTGGGATTCCTAAAGAAGATTTACCAAAGATTTTTGACCGTTTTTATAGGGTTGATAAGGCTAGAAGTCGTGCTCAAGGAGGAACAGGACTAGGATTGGCTATCGCCAAGGAAATCATCAAGCAACATAAGGGATTTATCTGGGCCAAGAGTGAATATGGCAAGGGATCTACCTTTACTATCGTACTTCCATACGATAAGGATGCCGTGAAAGAAGAGATTTGGGAGGATGAACTAGAAGACTAGAATGAGTGATATCGGTTTTAAATACAGTATTTTAGCGTCGGGTTCCAGTGGAAATTCATTTTACTTGGAAACACCAAAAAAGAAAATTTTAGTAGATGCAGGACTATCAGGCAAAAAAATTACAAGCCTATTGAGTGAAATCAACCGCAAACCAGAGGATTTGGATGCTATCTTGATTACGCATGAGCATTCAGACCATATCCACGGCGTGGGCGTTCTGGCTCGTAAGTACGGCATGGATCTTTATGCCAATGAGAAAACCTGGCAAGCTATGGAAAATAGTAAGTATCTCGGTAAGGTTGACTCGTCGCAAAAGCATATTTTCGAGATGGGTAAAACAAAAACCTTCGGTGACATCGATATTGAGAGTTTTGGTGTGAGTCATGATGCAGTGGCGCCCCAGTTTTATCGTTTTATGAAGGATGATAAGAGCTTTGTCATGCTGACGGATACGGGCTATGTTAGTGACCGTATGGCTGGCATTGTCGAGAATGCAGATGGCTATCTGATCGAATCAAATCATGATGTGGAAATTCTACGAGCAGGATCTTACGCATGGCGACTCAAGCAACGCATCCTGTCTGATCTTGGACATCTCTCAAATGAAGATGGAGCAGACGCCATGATTCGTACACTAGGTAATCGTACCAAGAAGATTTACCTAGGCCATTTGTCTAAGGAGAATAATATCAAGGAACTGGCCCACATGACCATGGTCAATCAGTTAGCTCAAGCAGATCTTGGAGTTGGAGTAGACTTTCAAGTTTACGATACTTCACCAGACACTGCAACACCATTGACGGAGATATAAAAAAGAAGGCACAAGCCTTCTTTTTTATAGACTATTTTACAACCCAGCAAATTCTTTGATTTCTTGAGCTGACATTGAAGAGTCGCAACGGACATTGATTTGTCCATTTGCAACATGGACGAATCCTGGTACAGTAGGGATTTCATAGCGTGAGCGGAAGTCTTGTAAAGCTTCAAGTTGACTTGGCTCTTCGCTATTGATGAAGTAGATGTGCGCTTTGGTTTCAGCCACCACACCAGCCAATGTACCAGCAAATTTACGGCAATAAGGACAAGTTTTGCGTCCGATAAAGAAAGTTGCTGTTTCTTGCTTGTCAAGTGCTTCTTGAGCACGTGCTACAGTTGTAACTTCAAGATCTTTGATGTTTTCTAAAAATTGTTCCATGAGATTACCTCGCTTTCATTGATATGTCTAGTATGCCATAAATTTTCTAAAATTGCTCAGTTTTGATACGAGAATAGATGGTGGTGCAGAAAGCAGTAGACTAAGTCTGATTTTTAGTCCTATATTTCTGTATCTTTAAAGAAATAGCAACTAAAGTTCTGGTCAAAAGAGATAGAAGAAGACATAAATTACAGTCAGCTTTTACTTTATCATCAAAAATAAAGGTCAGGATTTTTCCCGACCTTTAAATAGTTTTTTATTTTACAAAGGCATTGATTTCTGCTTCGATGTTAGCAATCTTAGCTTGTGATTCTTCGTTGCTTTCACCAACAACTGCAATGTAGAACTTGATTTTTGGTTCTGTACCTGAAGGACGAACTGCGATCCATGAACCATCTGCAAGAGTGTATTTCAATACATCACTTGGAGGAGTTGTCAAGGTTGTTACAGTGCCATCGGCTGCAGTAGATGTTTGTGCTTTGAAGTCTTCAACGACAGTGATAGTTGTTGCATTCCATTCTTTTGGTGCATTGTTGCGGAATTTAGCCATAATTGCTTTAATTTGTTCAGCACCGTCAACACCAGAAAGAGTAACAGAGATTGTCTTTTCAGCATAGTAGCCATACTCTTTGTAGATTTCTTCGATACCGTCAGCAAGGGTCAAACCACGTGAACGGTAGTAAGCTGCAAGTTCAGCAACAACAAGAACAGCTTGGATAGCATCTTTATCACGTACGAATGGTTTAATCAAGTAACCGAAGCTTTCTTCAAATCCCATCATATAAGTGTGATTGTGTTTTTCTTCGAATTCTTGGATTTTTTCAGCGATGAATTTGAAACCTGTCAAGACGTTGAACATGGTTGCGCCGTAGCTTTCAGCAATCTTTGTTACCAAGTCAGTTGATACGATAGATTTGCAAAGAGCCGCATTTTCAGGGAGAGTTCCAGCATTTTTGTGGGCTTCCAAGATGTATTTTGCCATGATGGCACCGATTTGGTTCCCTGAAAGGTTAAGGTAGCTACCATCTTTTTGAAGAACTTCAACACCAACACGGTCAGCGTCAGGGTCAGTTGCAACAAGAACATCAGCGCCTAATTGGCGACCAAGTTCTTCTGCAAGGGCAAAGGCTGCTTGACTTTCTGGGTTTGGAGATTTAACAGTTGAGAAGTCTGGGTCTGGAGTTGCTTGAGCTTCAACGACTTGAACAGAGTCAAATCCTGCTTGGGCAAGAGCACGACGAGCCAACATTTCACCAGTACCATGAAGTGGTGTGTAGACAATCTTCATGTCTTTACCGAATTCTTCAATCAAGGCTGGGTTGATGTTTACGTCCTTAACCTCTTTAAGGTATTCTACGTCAACAGCTTCGCCGATGACTTCAATCAAGCCAGAAGCTTTTTCAGCTTCCACATCAGCAACTTCAACTGCAAATGGATTTTCGATAGCACGGATATAAGTTGTCAAAGCATCCGCATCGTGTGGAGGCATTTGTCCACCATCTTCACCATAAACCTTGTAACCATTAAATGGAGCTGGGTTGTGGCTGGCAGTAATCATGATACCTGCAAAGCAGTTGAGGTGACGAACGGCAAATGAAAGTTCTGGTGTTGGACGGAGACTTTCAAAAACATAAGATTTAATACCGTGTTTAGCAAGAACTGCTGCAGATTCAAAGGCAAATTCTGGAGAGAAGTGACGGCTATCATAAGCGATGGCTACACCACGTTCTTTTTCATTTCCACCTTTTGACTCAATCAAACGAGCCAAACCTTCAGTTGCTTGACGAACAACGTAGATATTAATGCGGTTAGTTCCAGCGCCAATCAATCCACGCATACCTGCAGTACCAAACTCAAGATTTGTATAGAATGCGTCTTCCTTAGTTTTTTCGTCCATATTTTCCAAATCATGACGAAGATAGTCTGGAAGTTCTGCGAAATCAACCCATTTTTGGTAGTTTTCTTGGTAAGCCATAGGAAATCTCCTTTAATATATAATCTAATCGCCTTCATTATACCACGATTTGAAGTTTTAGTAAAACGTTAGCATAAGTTTCTGAAAAAGTTATGAAATATACCTAAACCACAAGTCTTGAACGGCTTACAGAAACATGCTATACTAACTGTATGATTATTTTACAAGCTAATAAAATTGAACGATCTTTTGCAGGAGAGGTTCTTTTTGATAATATAAACCTACAAGTAGATGAAAGAGACCGCATTGCCCTCGTTGGAAAAAATGGTGCTGGAAAATCTACTTTGCTCAAGATATTGGTTGGAGAAGAGGAGCCAACCACTGGTGAAATCAATAAGAAAAAAGATATTTCCCTCTCTTATCTAGCACAGGATAGTCGCTTTGAGTCTGAAAATACTATTTACGATGAAATGCTACATGTATTTGATGACTTGCGTCGTACTGAAAGACAACTTCGACAGATGGAGTTAGAGATGGGAGAAAAGACTGGTGCAGAACTAGATAAACTCATGTCTGATTATGATCGCCTATCAGAGAATTTCCGTCAGGCTGGAGGCTTTACCTATGAAGCTGATATCCGTGCTATCTTAAATGGTTTTAAGTTTGACGAGTCCATGTGGCAGATGCGAATCGCTGAGCTTTCTGGTGGGCAAAATACCCGTTTAGCCCTTGCCAAAATGCTCCTTGAAAAGCCTAGTCTCTTGGTCTTGGATGAGCCGACTAACCACTTAGATATTGAAACGATAGCCTGGTTAGAAAACTATCTAGTTAATTATAGCGGTGCTTTAATTATCGTCAGCCACGACCGTTATTTCCTCGATAAGGTTGCAACCATTACTTTGGACTTAACTAAGCATTCTCTAGATAGATATGTGGGAAATTACTCTTCTTTTGTTGAGCAAAAAGAACAAAAATTAGCAACTGAAGCTAAAAACTACGAAAAGCAACAGAAGGAAATTGCTGCCTTAGAAGACTTTGTTAACAGAAATCTTGTCCGAGCATCGACAACCAAACGAGCTCAATCTCGACGAAAACAACTGGAGAAGATGGAGCGCTTAGATAAACCCGAAGCTGGTAAAAAATCAGCTAATATGACCTTCCATTCTGATAGAGTATCTGGTAATGTTGTTTTGACAGTTGAAAATGCTGCCATTGGCTATGATGGTGAAATCTTATCAGCACCCATCAACCTTGATCTTCGTAAGATGAACGCTATTGCCATTGTTGGTCCAAATGGCATTGGTAAGTCAACCTTTATTAAGTCTATTGTGGACCAGATTCCCTTTATCAAGGGTGAAAAGCGCTTTGGTGCTAATGTTGAGGTTGGTTACTATGACCAGACTCAGAGCAAACTGACACCGAGCAATACGGTCTTAGACGAACTCTGGAATGATTTTAAATTGACGCCAGAAGTTGAAATCCGTAATCGACTTGGTGCCTTCCTTTTCTCAGGTGATGATGTTAAGAAATCAGTTGGAATGCTCTCAGGTGGTGAGCGAGCTCGTTTGCTTCTGGCTAAACTCTCCATGGAAAACAACAACTTCTTGATCCTCGATGAGCCGACAAACCACTTAGATATCGATAGCAAGGAAGTTCTGGAAAATGCCTTGATTGACTTTGATGGAACTCTTCTATTTGTCAGCCATGACCGTTACTTTATTAATCGTGTAGCCACTCATGTTCTAGAATTATCTGAAAATGGCTCAACTCTTTATCTAGGTGATTATGACTATTATGTTGATAAAAAAGCAGAGCTAGCAGCTAGTCAAGCAGAAGAAGCTTCAGCTTATAGCCAAGAAAAAGAGGCTTCTCCAGTTAATGACTACCAAGCGCAAAAAGAGAATCAAAAAGAACTTCGTAAGTTAATGAGACAAATTGAAAGTCTTGAGACAGAAATCGAAGAGCTGGAAACTCAAGCCCAAGCAATCTCTGACCAAATGCATACCACCAATGATGCAGATGAACTCATGCAATTACAAGCAGAACTGGATAAAATTAGCCATCGTCAGGAAGAAGCTATGTTGGAGTGGGAAGAATTGTCGGAGCAGGTGTAAGATGGAAAATCTTGGAAAAGTCTTTCGTGAATTTCGAATCAGTAAAAATTACTCTCTAAAAGAAGCTGCAGGAGAGGCCTGTTCGACCTCCCAATTATCCCGATTTGAATTGGGGGAGTCGGATCTGGCTGCATCTCGTTTCTTTGAAATATTAGATAATATTCACGTGACGATTGAGAATTTTATGGATAAGACTCGAAATTTTCAACATCATGAGCATGTCGGCTTGATGGCTCAGATTATTCCGCTTTACTACTCAAATGATATTGCAGGTTTTCAAAAGCTTCAAGAAGAACAACTTGAAAAAGCTAAGAGTTCAACAAATCCCCTCTATTTTGAGCTGAACTGGATTTTGTTACAAGGTCTGATTTGTCAAAGAGATACTAGCTTCACTATGAAGCAAGCTGATCTAGATAAGGTGGCAGATTATCTTTTCCAAACTGATGAATGGACCATGTATGAGTTGATTCTGTTTGGCAATCTCTACAGCTTTTATGATGTGGACTATGTTGCTCGCCTTGGTAGAGAAGTGATGGAGAGGGAAGATTTCTATAAAGAAATTGGTCGCCATCGAAAACTGGTCTTGATTTTAGCTCTTAACTGTTACCAGCATTGTTTAGAACATCTTGCTTTTGAAAATGCCAGCTACTTTGAAGCTTATATAGAGAAGATCATAGGTAAGAGCATCAAACTCTATGAGCGTAATGTTTTCCACTTTCTTAAGGGATTTGCTCTTTATCAGAAGGGGCAAAAAGAAGAAGGTTGTAAACAAATGCAGGAAGCAATGCATATTTTTGACCTACTAGAGCTTCCGGAGCAAGTAGCTTACTATCAGGAACATTACGATAAATTTGTAAAAAATTAATTTCCCAAATAAGGGAAAAATGAGAAACTCCTTCAAGTTTTGATACAATAGTTTCAAAATTTGAGAGGAGTTTTTATGAATCGATATGCAATACAGTTGATTAGTCGTGGAGCTATTAACAAACTAGGAAATATGCTCTATGATTATGGAAATAGTGTTTGGTTGGCATCAATGGGAACGATTGGGCAAACCGTTCTAGGGATTTATCAGATCTCTGAACTCGTTACATCCATACTAGTTAATCCCTTTGGAGGCGTGATTTCAGACCGTTTTTCCCGTCGCAAGATTTTGATGACAACAGACTTGGTTTGTGGGATTCTCTGTCTAGTTATTTCTTTTATAAGAAATGATAGCTTGATGATTGGCGCTTTGATTTTTGCTAATATTGTTCAGGCAGTTGCCTTTGCATTTTCTCGCACTGCCAATAAAGCTATCATAACGGAAGTTGTAGCAAAGGACGAGATAGTGACCTATAACTCTCGCTTGGAGTTAGTTTTACAGGTTGTAGGAGTCAGTTCTCCGGTGCTTTCTTTCCTTGTTTTACAATTTGCAAGTCTCCATCTGACGCTCTTATTAGATGCACTGACTTTTTTCATTGCTTTTGCTCTAGTTGCTTTACTTCCAAAAGAAGAACCAAAGGTTCAAGAGCAGAAACATTTTACTGGGAAAGATATTTTTGCGGATATCAAAGATGGTTTGCACTATATCTGGCATCAAAAAGAAATTTTCTTTCTCTTGTTAGTGGCTTCCAGTGTGAATTTCTTTTTTGCAGCTTTTGAGTTTTTGCTCCCTTTTTCAAATAAACTTTATGGTGTAGAAGGAGCCTATGCAACTATCTTAACCATGGGTGCAATTGGCTCAATCATCGGAGCATTGATTGCAAATAAATTTAAATCCAGTATGAATACACTTTTGTTCTTATTGATCCTCACAGGAGTGGGAGTTTTCATGATGGGCTTGCCACTGCCAAATTTTCTAACTTTTTCAGGAAACCTTGTTTGTGAACTATTTATGACGATTTTTAATATTCACTTCTTTACGCAGGTACAGACCAAGGTTGACGGAGACTATCTGGGGAGGGTATTGAGTACCATTTTTACACTGGCAATTCTCTTTATGCCGATTGCAAAAGGTGTGATGACATTTTTACCAAGTGTGCACTTAGCTTCCTTTTTGATTATCGGACTTGGAGTTATTTTACTTTCGTTGGTATCGATAGTCTATATTCAAAGACAGAAGAAGGATTCGGATGAGCAAAATCAAAATTGAAGATAAAATTAAGTAAATCTGCCCATTATAAAACGTATCGTATCAACTCTCTTTTGAAATCTTGATATTATACGTTTTTTTAATTTTAAAGACTTTTTAACTATTTTCTACGATTTGTTAAATTTATCAAGGTTAAAAAAATGCTACAAGACAGTAGCCATCCTGAAGTTTCTATCTTATTTTTAATACTAATTGAGTTATAAAAGGGCATGTTCAAATAACACCTCATCTGTATACAATAAAATGGACTAGGTAATCATTTTAGGGAATTGACCGATTACAATAGTATAGATCCGTGAATGCCATCTGCTTCAGTCTTTTTTCTGTTAATGTAGTATAATAAAGGGTGTAGGGATTCTATTTTTTAAAAGGATTTTTCTAAGAACGAAACTCCAATTAGAAAGAGGAGAAGTATGAAGCAATCACTTGAATTTTTAAGAGAAAGAATCACCGATAAGATGCCCTTAGAGGATATGGTAGCTATCTTTGAAGACTTGTGTCGTGAGCCTATTGATGATGAGATGATTTTGTTTGAAACAGGGACATTTACAAGTATATCTGATAAACCATTGTTTCAACTATCATTAGTAAGGCAAGCTCCAAATGAAGATGAAGAGTTTTATCAAGTTCACCTTGATATTTTCTATGAAGCAAGTCAAGACAATCAAATCTTTAGTGAATCAACCTGGGATGAAGATTTAGAGGAAAATATTTTTGACTACATTAGAAATTCAGAAGTATTTGCCTATGCTAAAGAGCAGGAATACCTAGCAGTCAAAATGTATCTTGAAGAAACTTAAGAAGGTGAGTTAAATGTTTGATTTTTTTAGAAAGAAAAAAGCTAAGGTCCTTTCTATGAATTTCCACGGAAATTCTATCGATGTTCTAGAAACAAGCTTGCATTTCCCTTTATCATTAAAGGATATAGAAACTGTTTTTGGAAAACCTGACCGATTTTTCAAAAAAGAAGGGCAGTTTATCAAATATATTTATGATGAACTTGGTTTCGTATTTGTGCATTCCTTTGAAATTAAACAACACTTAAAGAGTTGTGAGGTCTATATTGATGAGGAGCATTTAATTACTTCGCTTTATTTATATTTTGGAGAGAAGGTCAAACCCATGTGGGACGAGGAAGAATTACCTCTCAATCCTTGCAAGACCCTGATAACTTGTAATGGAATTCCAGAGACCATTACAGATACACTATCAATTTCCTACTTCCCAGAGGTCAAACATGAACGGGAAAGCTACAAGTTAAAAGAAACTGACGAAGAACTGCTACACTTTGACAATATAAATTTTAAACTAACTATTATCCAAGTTTTGATGTACGATTTACGAGTACTGAAACCCTACTTTGACATCTATGATTTTGCGGATGAATTTAGTGAACTGGAAATCGATACAGAAAGTATGGAGATTATTCAGCCAGCACTTGATTATATGATAAATCTTCCGATACCCAAAAAATATGCCGAACAAGTCCAAGAAATCTATATGGATGGCGGAAATGAAATTTATCTGAATTTGATTCCTCAGTGGGATGGAGAAGATGATGGTTTCGATCTAAATGAAGTTAGTCTTAAAGAACTGCAACAGTTTCCAAATCTGAAGCAAGCGACTATCATAAGCAGTAATTTTGAACATGTCAAAGAAACGTTCGACATGCAAGGGGTTCAAGTGAAGGTATTATAATTGTTGCATTTATCTGAATAAATCATAAATGGATGGTATAAGTTCTTTAAGGATAAGGGCTAAAAAGGAAAGAAATCTGGTGATAGATAATGAACATTCTTGATCTTAATTCTAATCAGAAAGAGACGATATTGTTAATCCACCCTATGTTATCTTCTGCTAAAGGGATGAAGTCCCTCATTGCAGATCAGATGGGGCAAGAGTTTAGATATATTATTCCGGCTTTGTCCGCGCATGGGCAATTAGCTTCGGATACTTACGAGTCAGCTCTTAAGGAAAGCCAGATGATTTATGATTATCTAAAGGCTCATCATATAAAAGACTTGTGTTTAGCCTTTGGCGCATCCTTGGGTGGTGTTGTATTACTGCAATTATTGAATTATAAGGATATCAGGTTTGGGAAACTTGTTTTTGAAGGGGTTAGTTTATGGACAAATGCGCCCTTGCTTGATGTCTTTACTAGGTATTTATTATTAATAAAGCATAGAAAAGCTCTGAGAAATAGAGATCTTGCTGTTCGTAAGATGGTTGCACTTTATGGAGAAAAAGGAGAGATGATGGTGGATTCTTTCATTGCTATGGGTGAAGAAAGCATCAAACATATTTCCCATGATTGTGCATTTGTGGCTTTGCCTAACCTCACGCCAGAGGAACAAAAAAATTGTGTTTTCTTTTATGGTTCAAAAGAATTCGACTTGATAGCTGCTAAAAAAGTTATCCCCAAAAAGTATCCTCATGCCACATTTCACATTTGGCAAGGATATGATCACTGTTGCAAAATCACTGAAAATTCGGCAGTTTACTGTAAATTATTAAAAGAAATGATTGTAAAGAAAAATACCAGTTTTAATGAGGTAACACATGACAAGCAAAAGATCTGATCTTGAACATTATAGAAATATGTTAAAACAACCTTGGGGAAAGATACAATATGAAATAACCTTTGCCCAACTTGCTCATCTGGAAGGTAAGAAAATTCTTGATTTTGGATCTGGATTTGGCTTGGTCAGTGAATTTCTTTCTTGCAAGAATCAAGTTATTTCTGTTGAACCTAATGAGGAAATGCTCTATGCCAACTCTTCCACATCCTATGAAAAATTGTGGGGAAGTATTGACCAACTCGCTCGTTTTACGGATAAATCCTTTGATCTTGTCCTTTGCCATAATGTTTTAGAATATATAGATCCTAATTACCGAAAAGACTATCTTCTGGAGTTCAAAAGAATTTTAAAAGATGATGGCTTGATTTCAATTATCAAGCATAATCAAGTTGGAAAAGTTCTACAAAGTGTTGTTTTTGCTAATGATATCAATCAAGCATTTAGCTTACTCAATGGTGAAAATTTTGAGAGCCTATCTTTTGCAAGTGGTTCTACTTATACAATTGAGGAAATATTAGCTTTGTCTGGTCTTAAATTAGAAAACTATTTGGGGATTCGAACATTTTACAGTCTACAACCAAATGAATTTAAGAGCAAAGAAAACTGGTTAGAAGAAATGACAAAGATTGAACTTGCAGTATGTGATTTAAAACCCTATAAAGATATTAGTTTTTTACAACATTTGTGGCTAAAAAAATAATAGAAGCATAGTTTTTGTTTTAAAGTAAAATAAAAACAGTCGTATATGAAGAAAGAGTGAATGAGATGATTTCTTCAGTTTGTAACTTGATAAAATTTTTTCCACAAATCTATTTTTCTAATTTTGAAAGAATAATTCTTAGACAGTTCAGGATTGTATTTATTTTAGTTCAGTACTTTCAATTTTTGTTTTTAGAAATTTCATTATATAATAGAGTGTATCAAAAAAAGATATATTAACAACCTAAGGATGTAAATAGATATTGAGGAGAAAATGAATGCAGAAAATAATGTTGATTATCAATCCAACCTCTGGTGGAGAAAAGGCTTTATATTATAAGGAAAAGTTAGAAAATAAGGCTAAAAAATACTTCGAGCAAGTCGATACCAGAATTACACAAAAAGCGCAAGATGCAACACATTTTGCTCAAGAAGCCTCAAAAGAAAAATATGAGGCAGTTCTCGTATTCGGTGGAGATGGGACAGTCAATGAAGTGATCTCAGGTATCGCTGAAAGAGACTATATTCCTAAACTAGCGATTATTCCAGGAGGAACTGGAAATCTTATTACAAAGTTATTAGAAATCAATCAAGATATAGATGGTGCTATTGACGAGCTTGATTTTAATTCTACAAATAAGATTGATATCGGAAAATCCAATGGCCACTATTTCGGCTACATTTTTAGTATTGGTTCACTACCAGAAGCCATTCATAACGTTGGAATTGAAGATAAAACAAAGTTTGGTATGCTAGCCTATGCGCTTAATACTGTAAAGTCTGTCGTGACAGATCAAACATTTAACATTCAAGTTGAAACAGAAAATGGAAACTATATTGGAGAAGCAAGTCACGTTTTAGTTCTCCTCACCAATTATTTCGCTGACAAAAAAATCTTTGATGAGGACAAGGATGGTTATGCCAATATTTTGATTTTAAAAGATGCCTCAATCCTTACTAAATTGTCAGTTATCCCTGATTTATTAAAAGGTGATGTTGTAGAAAATGATCACATCGAGTACATAAAAGCTCGTCATATAAAAATTTCTTCTGATTCTGAATTAGAAACGGATGTTGATGGTGACAAATCTGATGACCTACCAGTAGAAATTAAGGTGCTAGGTCAGCATATTCAAGTCTATTCTCAACCGAAAGCATAATCTTATTTACCTTTAACAACAATTTTTTTAAACAAAGGAAAGCCTATGAAATTTAAAAGATTAGCGACTATTGGTCTTTGCTCAACACTTCTTTTGACCTTAGTAGCTTGTAGTCAAACTCAAAAGACATCTGATAGTACTGCTGAAACTTCAGTGACTCAATCACAGTCGAATCAGGTTTCCTGGAAAGCAACTTATAGCAATTTGAACAATCAACCGAGTGCAGAAGAAGTTCGGAAAGCCTTGGCCGCACATTTGGATAAAGACAGTGTGGATGCATTTTTCAACCTTGTAAATGATTATAACGCGACTGTTGGTTCAGTAGGCTTAACTGGAGATTTTTCTACATTTACCAAAACAGACTATGACGTAGAAAAGATTAGCAATCTTTGGACTCCTCAAAAAGGTGATTTTATCGGGACTAACTGTCGTATTAACAGTTATTGTTTATTGAAAAATTCTATCGAAATCCCTAAGTTAGAGAAAGATGATTCTCTCTTGTTTGTCGATAACGATGCCATTGATAAGGGCAAAATCTTTGGTACGGAAGACAAGGATGCTTTTGATATCTTATTTTCAAGAGTCAAGACCGAAGCAACGACAGATGTTAAGGTGCATGCTGCTAAGATGGAACAGTTCCTTTCTCAATTCAAGTTTAATGAAAATGCAAGAATGCTCTCCGTAGTAGTCCATGATGACTTGGATGGTCAATCCCTCTTTATCGGTCATGTCGGCATACTTGTGCCAAGCGAGGACGGTTATCTCTTTGTCGAAAAGTTAACCTTTGAGGAGCCTTATCAAGCTATCAAATTTGCAACCAAGGAAGATTGCTACAAATATCTAGATACAAAATACGAAAACTATACAGGTGAAGGTCTAGCGAAGCCCTTTATTATGGACAATGATAAATGGGTTCAACTCTAAAAATAGGATGATTTGCCTAAAGAGTGGGATAAGAAGTTACCAACCGAATGATAGTTAAATTGATATGATTAGAGGACAGCAAGCATGGATGAATATACATTAAGAGTTGTAAAAATTGATAAAGAAGCTATTTTTGAGTTGATCTACGAGACTTTTATAGCGCAAGAGCAAGAACTGTTGGACCTGTCTCCAGTAGATCTTATCAATGATTGTGCTATGGATTGGGAAAAGGGAGAGTTTATCTTTGCAGCACATCTTCAGGAAAATAGTCTGGGAGAATTTAATTCTCTTCCCAAAGATATTGATATCCAAGAATTGCTGAAAAAACTACCTGTTACAACAGATTCCGTTCTTGGTAAAGAAGTGATTTATAGAGATTTTTCATTCGACCAATTAAAAAAATAGTATAATAGAAGTAAATAAAATAGTCATAAGGAGACATAATGGATATTAAAGATTTTACAGAAAAAGAACAAGATATGATTAAAAAGGGACTAACTTTCTCTAAGCTGAACGATAAGGAAACTGCCGATAAGATTATCGCCTTAATTCCTCAAGATATGATTAAACGGATTCCATTTTTTGTTAGAAAACATGCCATTACTCGTACTGTTAAGAGAATCTCGCTCGAGTATCCAGAGTTGTATGCTGTAGCTGAACAAGAAGGCCAACTTCCTGAAAAGGAAGCTCAAGAATTACGACAAATTCTTACAGATATTTTCCAAGAGAAAATGAACAAACATAAGATTAAATAAGTTTTGAGAGTTATCGATAAGATGTCGATTGAGCATTAGGAGTTGAGAATGGCTATTGATGGCGTTAAAATCATTGACAGTGATCAAGGCTATGACATTTATAATGAGGTAGTTGGTCGCTATAGAGACGGTGATCATGTGTCCAATATTATCAAGGATATCCTCGATGCGGAGAATGATTACTGTCAAGCAGACTTTTTTACAGAAATTTATTGGACAGCTCTTGCCTACTCACTGTGGAAGATTGGTCATCTGACAGACGACATCAGAGATAAAACCTTAGAGCTTATCAAAAAAGGTCCCGATCCATTTTGGTTTGAAATAGATTCAAAGGCTTTGAAGCAAAGGCAAAAGGTCTTGGATAAACTTGCTATCCAGTTGCAAACTGAAAATCCTAGACCTCTAAAGGTTCCTAAAGCAAAAGCTAAACGCAAACCTTACTTTGAAGAAGGAGATATCCTTGCTGTAAAGTTCCAAGATGCGTATGGTCTTGTCTTTGTATCTATGGTTGATCAGAGTCCTAGAAAGATTGAGTACCATCTGGCTTGCACGCGCTTCTTACAAACAAAAAAGCCCACAATCGATGATTTTTTGACCAGTCAAATTTCCTGTAAGATGGACAATACAAAGTTTGCTCTGGTTACAGATTGCTGGTTCAATCACAAAGATTTAGGGCAATTATTAGGAAATATTGAAAAAATTGGACAGGTGAAGCTTAGACCTTTCAGTCTTTGGATGCTGGCACCTGCCCAAAATTTAGAAGATATTTATGAAGAAATCACTAGAGATAAAGGCTCTTCTGGCCTTCGATTCATCGAAAGCTACAAACTTGTAGATGATATTTTTTCAGTCTAATGTCTATCTGATAAGAGGAAAATAAGGGGTGAATCATTCCCAAATACTATGTTGGGCTCTGACACCATAGCTATCTAGGGAACCATCTCTATTAAACTTGGCTTCAATCCTGTATCTTTTCCAGAGGTCGTAATCTGCTGTTTGAATGGTTAGGATAAAGTTGTTATCTTTATCAGAGACATTATAATCAGCAGGATTGACTTCAAAGATATTGATTAATTTTCGTGTTTGAAAATCTTGGAGCTTGAGATTTGCTAGCTTGACATGATTGATGGAAATTTCTTCTAGCTGATTGTTATCCTTAGGTGTTCTGTAATAGGTGATGACGCAGTTTTTGAGCTGATCAGTATCTTTACCTGTGGGAGTAAGGCTCATAAAACCGTAGGACTGATTATCCCGCTTGACTTCGAGAAGCTGACCGTAGTAGAAGTGGTCGTTTTTGGGATTGGTGATGGAGCTCTCTGGACTCTTATCTTCGAATTTAAAGCCTTGGTCTAAAAGCTCGGAAGCCTTGGTCTCCCCGATAATTACAGTAGTATCTTGAATGGTGACTGGAACAGGTTGAGCCGGAAGACCACTCATCATCATGCAAAACATAAAAACATAACTCGTTAAAAAAGCTGTCCCGATAAAAGCGTTGGTTGATGCATAGACATGACTGTTTTGAAAGCTTTTTCTTATAGCCAGTACAACAAATTTGCCAATACTTTTTAAAACCATACTAACAATTACGATAAAAAATTGTTTTTTCAAACATTCATAAATGGCTTGAGGAAAGCTATTACCATGATAGTAGAAGACAGACAATACGAGTAGATTTACGATTAAATAGATTAGCAAGAACCAATGAATCTCTTTAAGGGTATTAGCATCAGTGATTTCTTCATAGTCAACGTGAATTCTTCCTTGAACAGCATGGCCAAGTTTATAAATCCATTTTGGGACATCTTTCCCTTGTCTAACAGCAACTACAAGTCTGATATAGAGATAGATAGTAAAGGACAAGGATAGAAAGAAAAGAGCATAAAAACCCAAAACAATACTAGTGAACATGACTGTTCCCCCTATTTAACATTCAATTAAACAATTTCTTAGCTCCATTATAGCATTTTCTATAGAAAAAGAGCTAGAAACATCAGTATTATCCTACAAGATTCAAAGGAGAAAAATCATGGGAATGATTGCCAATTATCAATATTTACCAGACAATGAATTAGAACAAATAAAAGGTCTTTCTAAGCAAGAAGATGACTTGTTAGATTTTGCTGAGGACTCCGCTGATAGTCATGATATCTTACTAGATATTGACAAAATGTGGGATGCTCTTCTCTTTTTCATGACAGGATTTAGTAGTTCAGAATTTTTGGATGACAATCCCTTGAGAGAAGCAGTTTTAGGAGTGACTCCTTTAGAAGAAGTGTCTGAGTACATAGCCTATACTGAAAAAAACAAGATAGTCGAGATCGTAGAAGCTCTAGAAAGTTTTGACATGGACAGGGCTATGGCTAACTTTAGTATGGAAGCATGCAAGAAAGCTGACTTGTATCCTGATATTTGGGATTATCTTGAGGAAGAGGAAGAAATCAAGGATGATATTCGAATCAGTTTTGTAAATATGAAAGAGTTTTACAAAAAGATTCTGGAGCTCAATGGAAATGTCCTGGTTACTATTTGTTAAGGTTTTTATATTCCATTAGAAAGGTAGTCCCATGAATCCATTTCTAGAAAAGTATATTACTTTAAAAAAGCAATACCTGGAACAAGATGGAAATTCTTCCAGTGTTGTAGCTCTTTATGATTTGGCTGATGAATTAGCTAAGTCTGAGGATTTAGAAGCTAAAAAAGTCTTAGTTGACCTCTATGAACAATTGGGTCTCTACACTAGTGCCTATAGCTTATTGACCGAAATCTTAGACAAACCTGATCGAAAACAGATAAAGAAACTGAGCCGTTTACAAGAAATGAGTCAGAGTCATGGCGATCGTTTTGCCCTTCCTCGTCCTCTAAGAAAAGAAGAGAAGAAGCAAAGACAGAAGCTATTACAGTCTTTGCCACATTTTCTCTATCATCCAGATCCCTTAGCTACAGGTTCATTTGTTGAAGGAGAAGCCAAGGTTTGTCCATCTTGTGGGAAAGAAAGCAATGTTTATTATGCCTTGATACCTTATAGTATAGAGGATATAGAATACCTTTGCCCAATGTGCATTGCAAATGGTCAAGCAGCTAAAAAATTCGATGCAGAATTTATCCAAGATGCCGAGTGGCAGGGTGAATTGGATCCAGAAAAGAATCAGCTGCTTTTTTGTCAGACCCCAGGCTACTCTAGTTGGCAGGGAGAATATTGGCTTTCTTGTTGCCAAGATTATTGTGCTTACTTGGGTACAGTTGGAACTCGAGAATTGAAGGATATGGGAATCGCTGAGCAAGTCTTGGCAGACTATGAAGCGCGTGTAGAATATCAAGAGGTAGAAGACTACTTGGTCAAAGACGGGCCTATCTGTGGTTATTTGTTTAGATGCCTCCATTGTCAAAAATACCAGATCTGGGTTGATGCAGATTAAATCGAAATGTGAATAGCTATGAAAAATAAAGAGAAGACTATGGAAGAACTAGAATTATTCGAAGCCGCCTCCAAAGATTTATTTGATACTATGCAGGGATTTAAAGACAATCTATCTGTTCAATTTCCCCTATTAGATAGTGATAACTGGCAGTATGATAAGGGATCGATAAAAGTTTGTAAGGCTGATGAGTCAGGATTCAAAAAAAGATGTAGGGTCGGAATCAGCTACAACTTGAAAGTCTCCCTATTAAACGAAGATGCCGAGCAAATCTGGTTACTGTTTAAAGACTGGTTCAATACTAGCAGATTGGGTCAAGTTGAAAGAAATCCTAATAATGAGGATTTGGGAAGATATGTCTTCTCAGCAAGTTCCCCTCTAGGTGATCAGGTAGATTGTTCGATTTATTTGGCTAATGAGTGGAATATCCCTCAGATTAGCTTTTCAGGCTATCTAACAGCTCGTTATAGGGCTTGTGATCTTGATAAATTGCAAGAATAAGATGGAGGTTTTTAGAGATGAGAAAGATTGATTGGGGCAAGATAAAGACTCGCTTAGATGCCTTTCTGGTCATTGATGAGTATCTAACAGATCCGAGTGAGGATTGGCTTAGACTCGTGATTAAGACTGAGGAAGACTATGGACTCCGCTATCTTATTGACAATGGCTCTGGTGATTCTTTAGATGTGATTTTGACTGATAAAATGATCCTCATAAAAGGTTTTGATCATGAAAGTAGTTTAAGCCAGTTTGCTGCTGACGAGTGGAATCAAGATATCATCGATAGTTTTTATAAAGGACTGGATGAAAAGTATCTCTCACTTTATTCAGAAGACCAAAAAGATGAAACAACCTTCTTTATCTGGTATGATGGTCATGCGCATCAACAGACTTACCAAGATCAGGATGGCGGAGAATGGTTGCTCTCTTACCTTTTTGATAGCTTTGAGAGATTTCATGAGTTTGTGACTGACTATTATGAAATTACCGTAGATAAAGATTTACTTAGGAAACTCTACATGGAAGGCTTTCTTTCAGACCTAGAATTAAAGCAATTAATCCAAGATGATTAAGAGGCTTATTATGAGAGTGAACTATAAAAATACCCCTGAAAAATATCAAACTCTGGCAGAAAGAATCATCCCACCCTTGCTTGATTTACTCAAAAGTTTAACCTTGTTAGAAGAGGAAATTTTTGAGCGTAACAGGGCACTGGATAAGAAAAAAGAAGCCCTTGGCATCCCAGCAAATCAAGTTCATCCCAAGTGGAATGAACTTATGGATGACTATTTTCAGAGGCAAATGCAACTTCTAACTGGACGAGTGACTCAAAAATACTTGGAAGGAGGAGTTCGAAATTCTTATGGCTCCCCAAGTGAGTATAACTATGTTAAAAAGAATGATTTTTCTGTAGATTTTATCATGACAAAAGCTGAAGAAGCAAGAATTATCACCCATTATCAAGAAGCCTTAGAAATGAAGCATCAGTTTGTACTTAGTTTGGTAGATGGAAATTGGCTACTTGATGAGAAATTTTACGGTTTTGAGGATGAGGAAACTTGGTATCTCGACTCACTTTGACCAAGATAGCTTTGCTTCCCAACTAATATGAAAAAAAGGAGAAGTCCTATGAATTTTTTAAAAAATCTATTTACTAGTAAGAAAGAAAAGTCAGAGAAGAAAAAACAACTGATCTTGTCCATGACCCTCTTCAAAGGCAAGCAGGCCTATTCTTTAGATCAGGTCGTTCAGGAATTGAAAACTCACTGGGGGCTTGAAATTTCTGAAGTTTCTGGGGATGATTCTAGTGCAACCTTTGTGATTGATGGTGCTCTCGTTGCGCTGGCTTTAATGGATCTTCCTATCCCAAGTCAAGAATTTGAAGAATTGTATGCCTATTCTTACCTCTGGCAGGATGTTGAGAAGGAAACACAGGAGCACACACAACACGCCATTGTTTCTATTTTGTCTGACAATCTTTCGCCAGTAGAAACTTATTCCTTATTAACTAAAGTCAATGCCTCTATCCTAAAAACTAGTCAATCAGCTATTGGTATTTATCAGGGTTCTACCACCTTGCTCTTACCCAAAGATCTTTATCTAGACCTGGCTGACCTTTTGAAAGAAGAAATGCTTCCCCTTCAACTCTGGATTTATATGGGAATTATCAACCAGGGAGATAAAACTAGTATTTACACTTATGGTTTGAAAGAGTTTGGAAAAATTGAGATTGAGATTATCGAGTCTCCTATGAATAGCGATGACTTATATTATTTCCTCTTGTCCATTCTTCAGTATGTTTTAGGCAGTGATGTCACCTTAAAGGACGGTGAAACCATTGGATTTTCAGAAGAGCAAAAAATCAAAATCACTGAGTCAAAAGCCGTCTATTTGGAAGGAAATTCCTTGAAATTAGATGTTTAAACCATGATTTATAATTGAGTGCCCTTCCTAGATTGGAGGTTTTATGAAGCGTGATATAAAAAAGTATTATCTCTACCGATTTCTGGCCTATAGATTTGAAAAACTCTCTTGTAAGAATCCAAGTCTCAAGGAAATAAAACCAGAGAAGAGAGATAGAATCGTTCTAGAGGCTACTCGAACTAGTCAAAAGATTATTCTAGTCCTTGGAATTCTTTATGTTTTGCTTAATACTGCTATGTTCATTTACCTAAGGCTCAATGATTTTCAAAATCCCTTATTGGCTTGGTTTACTGATTACGTCGACTATTTGGGGGTACTGATAAACGGAGAATGGGGCGGTAGTTTGCGTCAAAAGAAAGCTAGTTTTTTGATGATTGCTCTACTGGCTTTGCCCATTGTGGTCATAGAAGGTGGCCCCTTCTTCTTGCTGGTTTTATTGATTGGGAATTGGGTACTAAAGAGAAAGATAAGATTTGTGAGAGAACATAAAGGAGTAAAGAGCCATGGGTAGGACGGCGATAATAGGTACTTTAATAGTTTTTGCAATCTTTAATCTGCTACTCGGTCTGGGCTTTTATCTCTTTCTAAAAAAGAGGAGAGAGAATGGGCAGTCATTGTACGAAACCCCTGTAAATCAACAAACTCGAACAGAAAAACTGGGTCTAGGCGAGATTTTGGTCTACCTGTCCCTGATTGCAATCGCGGGGATGTTTGCTTTTCAGACCTTAAATAGAGGTGGTGTTGGGAATTCTATTTTAGCCAAAATGATCCTCCTACCAGCTCTAATGGCCCTTTTTAATGCTCGAAAACGAACAGGGAAGTCTATGCTCGCCCTCCTTATAACCTTTATGGTTTTTCTAGTAGGAGTCATGTTTAATCTCACGATTGGACTCCCGCCTCAAGCACCGATTTTGCAAATTAATGAAAGTAAAATCACGTTAGCAGAAACAAAAGCAAGTGATCTGATGGAAGCTGGATTTGATATCTATGTAAGACAAGGTGATGGTGGTAGCGACTCCGAAGACCTCCTGACAGAAGGCAATTTCCAAAAGTATTCAGGAGATAAGTCAGTCACTATCGAAAAAGGCTTCAGACTTGATAGCAATGCTGTTCCCTACGCTCCCTATCTCTTTGCAAAAGATGGCATAGTTCTTGGGAGTATTTCCTTTTACGGGGCAGAAGATAAGGACGTGGTTCTAGAAGATTCTAAGGTTATTCAGGTTCGATTTAACAAGGATAGCATTGAAGCAGCTAAAGAACATTCTATAATTTTGAAATTGGATGAACTCGACTTGACTAGTCGACTGGATGTTCCACTTGTTCAAGAAACTTTTAAAAAGCATCTATGGTCAATCCCCCCATCACATACAAGTGATGTCACTCAATTGTGGTATGGATTACAGTGGTCAAGTAACAGTGACTCTCTATTTTGGAATGAATATTATAGTCTTATCCGACTAGATGAAAATTATTTGATGACTGATTTTGAGCTAGCTATTCAAGTAGCACGAGATGAGTAGATAGGATTTTGAATAGTTGATAATGCTTATGATTCATTAAAGAAACTAATCTATTTAGTTTCTTTTTTTGTTTTTTGATTTAAATTTAAAACGATTTCCATTTTTAAGTTAAAGCAATTTCACGAACGAAAAAAATGAATTTATTTAAAAAAGTTTCTAAAAATACTTTACAAGAATACGAAAACATGATATAGTAATGAAGCTTAGAAAATGAGATGATGTTTTCTAGCAAATATAAACCCGAGTAAAAAATGCCTACGGACAGGCAGGGTTGAATGCCGAAGCGTGGTTGAAAAGCCACATTATTGATAGGGTTAAAAGCCTACTTTTATAAGTTGATGTTAGGACACTTGTCCTAATTCGTATAGATTTGTTAGTGTGGTGAAAGCACACGTCATCTTGTGAAACGATCAATAAAGTACGTAATATTTGCTACTAGAGAGTTAGGAAACATCAGGAACAGACATACTCAAAAGAAACAAACATAAACACGTCAGTAGATTGTAGAGCAGGTGCCAACCTGCTCTTTTTTCATAAGTATCCTTTAGAGCCTTACATGGTTAAGGTGTAAAAAATATGATAAAGGAGTATGTCTTTATAATGTTAAATCAAAACCAAGCTCCCATCTATGAGGGGTTGGTCAAATTACGAAAGAAAAGAATTGTACCGTTTGACGTACCTGGTCACAAGCGTGGCCGTGGTAACCCAGAGTTGGTTGAACTTTTAGGGGAAAAATGTGTAGGGATTGATGTCAATTCTATGAAGCCCTTGGATAATCTGGGGCATCCCATTTCGATTATCAGAGAAGCAGAGGAACTAGCGGCTGAGTCTTTTGGTGCTGCTCATGCCTTTTTAATGATTGGCGGTACAACCTCATCTGTTCAAACCATGATTCTCTCCACTTGTAAAGCTGGAGATAAGATCATCCTTCCTCGAAATGTCCATAAATCAGCCATCAATGCTCTCGTTTTATGTGGCGCTATTCCCATCTATATCGAAATGAGTGTGGATCCAAAAATCGGTATTGCTTTGGGGCTTGAAAATGAGCGTGTAGCACAAGCTATTCAGGAACATCCAGATGCCAAGGCTATCCTAATCAACAATCCTACCTACTATGGGATTTGTTCAGATCTTAAGGGGCTAACAGAGATGGCGCACGGTGCTGGAATGAAAGTCTTAGTAGATGAGGCGCACGGTGCCCATCTGCATTTTACAGATAAACTTCCTCTATCTGCTATGGATGCAGGAGCAGATATGTCAGCTGTATCCATGCATAAGTCTGGTGGTAGCTTGACACAAAGTTCACTTCTTTTAGTTGGGGATCAGATGAATCCTGAGTACGTGCGTCAAATCATTAACCTGACCCAATCAACATCAGCATCTTACTTACTAATGTCTAGTTTGGATATTTCACGCCGCAATCTGGCCCTTCGTGGTAAAGAGTCATTTGAGAAGGTCATTGAGCTATCTGAGTACGCTCGTCGTGAAATCAATGCCATCGGTGGCTACTATGCCTACTCAAAAGAGTTAGTAGATAGCGTGACCGTTTGTGATTTTGACGTGACCAAGCTGTCAGTCTACACTCAGGGAATTGGTTTAACAGGTATTGAAGTTTATGACCTCTTACGTGATGAATATGACATTCAGATTGAGTTTGGTGATATCGGGAATATCTTGGCCTACATTTCGATTGGTGACCGTATCCAAGATATTGAGCGCTTGGTTGGTGCTTTGGCTGATATCAAGAGACTCTACTCACGAGATGGAAAGGACTTGATAGCTGGAGAATATATTCAGCCCGAGTTAGTGCTGTCTCCACAAGAAGCCTTCTATTCAGAGAGAAGAAGTTTGACCTTAGACGAGTCTGTTGGACAAGTCTGCGGAGAATTTGTCATGTGTTACCCTCCAGGTATTCCAATCCTAGCGCCCGGTGAACGCATTACACAAGGTCTTGTCGATTATATTCAATTTGCCAAAGAACGTGGTTGTTCCCTCCAAGGAACGGAAGATCCAGAGGTCAACCACATTAATGTCATTGAGAGAAAGGAGAACTAAATGGATTTATGGTTTTCTGAAGTTCATACTCCAGATGTGAAATTATCCCTGAGAACAGCCAAGCAACTCTATGCTGGTAAAAGTGAATGGCAGGATATCGAAGTCTTGGATACGCCAGCTTTTGGGAAAATACTGATTTTAAATGGGCATGTCTTGTTCTCAGATGCAGATGATTTTGTTTACAATGAAATGACCGTACACGTTCCCATGGCTGTCCACCCAAATCCCAAGAAAGTCTTGGTTATTGGGGGTGGTGACGGTGGTGTTGCCCAAGTATTAACTCTCTATCCAGAATTGGAACAAATTGATATTGTAGAACCAGATGAGATGCTGGTTGAGGTTTGTCGAGAATACTTCCCAGAATTTGCTGCTGGTCTAGATGATCCTCGTGTTACCATCTACTACCAAAATGGACTAAGATTTTTGAGAAACTGTGAAAATGATTACGACATTATCATTAACGATGCGACTGATCCCTTTGGTCATACGGAAGGGCTCTTTACCAAGGAATTTTACGGCAATAGTTATAGGGCTCTTAAAGAGGACGGAATCATGATCTATCAGCATGGTAGTCCCTTCTTTGACGAAGATGAGTCAGCTTGTCGAAGCATGCACCGCAAGGTTAATCAAGCCTTTCCAATCAGTCGAGTTTATCAGGCACATATCCCTACCAGTCCTGCAGGCTATTGGTTATTTGGGTTTGCATCGAAAAAATACCACCCTGTCAAAGATTTTGACAAGGAAGGTTGGAAAAAACGCCAGCTTTTCACAGAATACTACACTGCAAACTTACATGTAGGAGCCTTTATGCTGCCCAAGTATGTAGAAGACATTTTAGAAGAAGAGGAAGGAAGAAAATGAGTCGTTTATTAGTTATCGGATGTGGGGGCGTTGCCCAGGTTGCTATTTCAAAGATTTGTCAAGACAGCGAAACTTTTAAAGAGATTATGATTGCAAGCCGTACCAAGTCAAAATGTGATGACTTGAAGGCTAAATTAGAAGGTAAAACAAATACTAAGATTGAGACAGCTGCTCTTGATGCTGACAAGGTAGAAGAAGTGATTGCCTTGATTGAAAGCTACAAACCAGAAGCTGTTTTGAACGTAGCTCTACCATACCAAGATTTGACTATTATGGATGCTTGTTTGGCAACAGGTGTGCACTATATTGACACAGCTAACTACGAGGCAGAGGATACAGAAGATCCTGAGTGGCGTGCCATCTATGAGAAACGTTGTAAGGAACTTGGTTTTACTGCCTACTTTGACTACTCATGGCAGTGGGCTTACCAAGAAAAATTCAAGGAAGCTGGATTAACCGCTCTGCTTGGATCTGGTTTCGACCCAGGTGTGACCAGCGTCTTTTCAGCATATGCACTCAAACATTATTTTGATGAAATCCATTATATCGACATTTTGGACTGTAATGGTGGTGACCATGGTTATCCATTTGCGACAAACTTTAACCCAGAAATCAATCTACGTGAGGTTTCTGCACCGGGTTCTTACTGGGAAGATGGAAAATGGGTAGAAGTCGAAGCTATGTCTATCAAACGTGAGTATGATTTCCCTCAAGTTGGGCAAAAAGACATGTATCTCCTTCACCATGAAGAAATTGAATCATTAGCAAAGAATATTCCAGGAGTTAAACGCATTCGCTTCTTTATGACCTTTGGTCAATCTTACTTGACGCACATGAAATGTCTTGAAAATGTTGGACTCCTCCGTACAGATACTATTAACTTCAATGGACAAGAAATCGTTCCAATTCAATTCTTGAAAGCCTTGCTTCCAGATCCTGCAAGCCTTGGCCCACGCACTGTTGGTAAAACCAATATCGGCTGTATCTTTACAGGTGTCAAAGATGGCGTTGAGAAGACTATCTACATCTACAATGTTTGCGACCACCAGGAATGCTACGCAGAAGTTGGTTCACAGGCAATTTCTTACACAACAGGTGTTCCTGCCATGATTGGAACAAAATTAGTGATGGATGGTACTTGGAAACAACCAGGAGTTCATAACCTTGAAGAGTTGGATCCAGATCCATTCATGGAAGCCTTGAATAAATACGGTTTGCCATGGGTTGTGGTTGAAAATCCACAAATGGTGGACTAATGAAGTTAGAACAAGTACCAACACCTTCTTATATCATTGACTTAGGAAAATTAGAGGAGAATTGCCGCATTCTACAAGAGGTTCAAGAAAAGGCAGGCTGTAAGGTGTTGCTAGCTCAAAAGGCCTATTCCCTCTATAAAACCTATCCTTTGATTAGTCAGTATCTGTCTGGTACGACAGCTAGTGGTCTCTATGAAGCTAAGCTAGCTAGAGAAGAGTTCCCGGGAGAAGTCCATGTCTTTGCGCCTGCTTTCAAGGAAGCTGACATGGAAGAGTTGCTTCAAATATCTGATCATATTGTTTTTAACTCTGAGAGACAATTACGAAAATATGGTCAACCTTGTCGTGAAGCTGGTATTAGTGTAGGTCTACGCATCAATCCTCAATGTTCAACACAAGGAGATCACGCGCTCTATGACCCTTGTGCTCCTGGATCCCGTTTTGGAGTGACATCAGACAAGATACCGAGTGATTTGCTGGACTTGGTGGACGGCCTTCATTTTCATACTCTTTGTGAGCAAGGGGCAGATGATTTACAAACGACTTTGAAAGCAGTAGAAGAGCAGTTTGGAGCCTATTTGCATGAGGTCAAATGGCTCAATATGGGAGGCGGACACCACATTACGAGAGCCGACTATGATGTGGACTTGCTGATTTCTGAGATTAAACGTATTCGTGAAACCTATAACCTTGACGTCTATATCGAACCAGGAGAAGCGATTGCACTCAATGCTGGTTATTTAGCTACTGAAGTCTTAGACATCGTTGAAAATGGGATTGAGACTTTAGTCTTAGATGCTTCAGCAAGTTGTCATATGCCAGATGTCCTTGAGATGCCCTATCGTCCCCCATTGAGAGATGGCTTTGAAGCGAAAGAAAAAGCCTATACTTATAGATTATCTTCCAATACCTGCCTAACAGGTGATATTATTGGCGACTATAGTTTTGAAAATCCAGTTGAGATTGGAGATAGATTGTACTTCGAGGATATGGCAATCTACTCCTTTGTCAAAAATAATACCTTTAACGGGATTGGACTTCCAAGTTTGTATGTGATGGATAAAGAGGGTGAATGCAGTTTAGTCAAGGCATTTGGTTACCAAGACTTTAAGGAGAGATTATCATGATGGACAGTCCAAAAAAATTAGGCTATCGTATGCCAGCAGAATATGAACCCCACCATGGGACTCTTATGATATGGCCTACTCGACCAGGGTCTTGGCCATTTCAAGGTAAGGCTGCAAAAACAGCTTTTAGCCAAATCATCAAAAACATTGCCCAAGGGGAAACAGTCTATCTTTTGGTGGAGCAGGACTATCTATCTGAAGCGCAATCCTATCTTGGAGACCAGGTCGTCTATCTAGATATCCCAACAAATGATGCCTGGGCTCGTGATACAGGTCCGACCATTCTCCTTAATAATAAAAGGGAAAAATTAGCGGTAGATTGGTCTTTCAATGCTTGGGGAGGTTCTGTGGATGGACTCTATCAAGACTATGAAGCAGATGACCAAGTGGCCAGTCGTTTTGCAGAAGTCTTAGAGGTACCTGTTTACGATGCAAAACCTTTTGTACTAGAAGGTGGAGCTATTCACAGTGACGGTCAAGGAACGATACTTGTGACTGAAAGTTGCCTTCTCAGTCCGGGTCGCAATCCTCATATGACTAAAGAAGAGATTGAAAAGACCTTACTAGAGAGTCTTGGTGCTAAAAAAGTCATTTGGCTTCCTTATGGTATTTATCAAGACGAGACAAATGAACACGTCGACAATGTAGCAGCCTTTGTTGGTCCTGCAGAGCTTGTTTTAGCTTGGACGGACGACGAAAATGATCCCCAGTATGCCATGTCTGCAGCAGATCTAGCTCTTTTAGAGAAGGAAACCGATGCAAAAGGCCGTCCCTTCACTATTCATAAACTCCCGATTCCAACTATTCATCAAGTAGTTACAGAGGAGGATTTGCCGGGATATACTTATGAAGAAGGTGAAGAGGAGCGTTATGCAGGTGAAAGACTAGCAGCTTCCTATGTGAACTTCTATATTGCCAATAAGACTGTCTTGGTGCCACAATTTCAGGACGAAAACGACCAAGTGGCCTTAGATATTCTCAGTCAGTGTTTCCCAGACCGTGAAGTCGTAGGAATCCCTGCAAGAGATATTCTTTTAGGGGGTGGGAATATCCACTGTATTACCCAACAAATTCCAGAATAGGAGAAAAAGATGAGAAATGTAACGGTTGCAGCTATTCAGATGCAATGCGCTAAGGATGTCGAAACGAATATCCAAACAGCTGAACTTTTAGTCCGTCAAGCTGCGGAGCAAGGTGCGCAAATTATTCTCTTACCAGAGTTGTTTGAACGTCCCTATTTCTGCCAGGAACGACAGTATGACTACTACCAGTATGCCCAGTCGGTGACAGAAAATACGGCTATTCAGCATTTTAAAGTGATTGCCAAGGAGTTAAAGGTCGTTTTACCGATTAGTTTCTATGAAAAAGATGGTAATGTCTTATATAATTCGATAGCTGTCATTGATGCTGATGGAGAAGTGCTAGGAGTTTACCGCAAGACGCATATACCAGATGACCATTATTATCAAGAAAAATTCTTCTTTACTCCTGGAAATACTGGTTTTAAAGTTTGGGATACTCGCTATGCCAAGATTGGTATTGGGATTTGTTGGGACCAGTGGTTCCCTGAAACAGCCCGTTGCCTTGCCTTAAATGGTGCAGAATTACTCTTTTACCCAACAGCCATTGGTTCGGAACCAATTTTGGATACAGATAGTTGTGGTCATTGGCAACGTACCATGCAAGGACACGCAGCAGCAAATATTGTGCCAGTTATCGCAGCCAATCGCTATGGCTTGGAAGAAGTTCAACCTTGCGAGGAAAATGGTGGACAAAGTTCAAGTCTTAATTTCTACGGGTCATCCTTTATGACTGATGAAACAGGAGCTATTTTAAGTCAAGCCGAACGACAAGATGAGGCAATCCTCTTAACCACTTATGACCTCGACAAGGGAGCAAGCGAGCGCCTAAACTGGGGCTTGTTTAGAGACAGACGACCAGACATGTATAAAGATATTGTCAGATGAAAAAGCCTAACGTAGGCTTTTTTCTGTAGATACTATAATAATTTTTGATAATGTCCTAGGATTCTGATAAAATGGGGTATAAGAAATTAATAAGAAAGAGAAGCACCATGCAAACACAAGAAGAAATGAATATTCTGGTACCTGAAAAACTAGCGGAAATTGAACGTGATTATGATGTTACCGTATTGTGGGCAATTGAGTCTGGCAGTCGCGCTTGGGGCTTTGAGTCTCCGGATAGTGACTTTGATGTGCGTTTCATTTACAAGCATAAGCAAGATTTTTATCTTAGTTTGAACGATCATCGCGATGTCATAGAACTACCAATTGACGATACCTGGGATGTGAGTGGCTGGGATTTGGACAAGGCTTTAAAGTTGCTTTATAAGTCAAATCCAACTCTCTTTGAGTGGTTACAGTCGCCAATCGTTTACCAGCAAGACGAAGGCTTTATTGACCGTATTCGTCCGCTTGTTAGTCAGTATTTTTCAGAGAAAAAGATGCTCCACCATTACTTGAATACTGCTAGAACTCAAATGAATAAGTATCTTTCAGGAGACAAGGTCAAACCTAAAAAGTACTTCTATGCTCTGCGTCCAATTTTAGCCTGTCGTTGGATAGAAAAATATCATTCTGTTCCACCGATTTTATTTGATGATTTAGTGAAAGAATTGCTTCCTGATGAAATGAAAGAGCATGTGTCTAGATTGCTTGATATCAAGATAAATGGACCTGAAGGTATGGAAATTGAGCCGATTAAGCCCATCCAGGACTACATCACCAAAAATATACAAGAACTAGACGATTACATCCAAAGTGTTACCGAGGAGAAGAAAGACTGGGAAGCTCTCAATCATTTTTTCCTTGAAGAATTAAGTCGTGACTGAGGTTAGATATGGGAAAATGGACATGTAGATGTGGTCAAACAATGAACGACCACCAAGCGTTCAATCTAAATATTTATTCGGTTTATTCAGATGAGTTCTTAGCAGAAATTTCTCAAGCTGAATTATTTTAACTGACATTCTGTCATTGTAATTACGGTAATTATTTATTATAATACGCCAGAGGAGGGAGTCATATGATTGTAAAAACAAGAAAACAAGGAAATTCAATCACCATTACCAATCCAAATGGTGAAATTATCTTTACTCCCGAAGAGTCTGGACATCAGATTTCTTATGTATCTGATGATGTCTTTGACTTAAATTTGGACAAAATTTTTGATGAATACGATGATGTTTTCAAAGCTTTGGTGAAAAAATGACAGTCTATCTTACAGAAAGGCAAATCGAGAAAATCAATGCTTTAGCAATTCAACGTTATTCACCTAATGAAAAAATTCAGACAGTTAGTCCTTCTGCCTTAAATATGATTGTCAATTTACCAGAACAATTTGTTTTTGGTAAACCTTTTTATCCAATAACTTTTGATAAGGCAACGATACTATTTGTCCAATTGATTAAGAAGCGTGTTTTTGCCAACGCTAATAAACGAACTGTTTTCTTCGTTTTGGTGAAATTTCTGCAGTTGAATAGTTATCGTTTTTCTGTAACAGTTGAAGAAGCGGTCGATATGTGTGTAACTATCGCAGTAGAATCCTTAACAGATGAAAGGTTAGCTAGCTACACCAAATGGATCTCTGAACATTCATTTATTGCTAATGGCAAAAATTAAGCTTGGATGTTTAAATCCTAAAAGTAAAAAAATAGATAAACAGACAGTATTAGAATTCTGTAATGCAGAAAACTAATCTTTTGAATACGTCAAACATTCAACCTTACTAAACAAGAAAAAGTAGCCAGCTCAGGCTACTTTTTTAAAATTCTTTGTAAACATAAGGATTCTCTGGTTTGTCCACTTTTATGAAAGACTGGACTTCGATTGTTGGAAGGACTTGGTTAAGTTCCTTGTGGTAGCGATTTCTAATCTTTCCTTTGACTCTCACCCATGTGTTATTGTCATAATGATTGGTATTTCCAGTGGTCAATAGGCCAAAAACTCCTGAATCAGCGATACAGTGCATGATACCAAAGCGAAAGACAAATTGACTTTTAGCGTGATTCGGATCGTTGTAGACAAAGCCTGTGAACTCGATTTCCTTGCCTTCAAATTCATTTGGATAATCATAAATAGCTTCCATGACTTCCAAGTAATTCTCATCGGTGATGACAATACTAGATTGAGTTAAGTATTTATCAGCAATCTTACGAACAGTGTCTACATAAGCTGTGTGTGAATAAAACCTACTGGTATCCGGCTTAAGATACTGACTGCTCGTACCTTCGCTTGCTTGGATTGCCTTGTCCGTTCCTTCTGACAGAGGAAAATAATATCCTTTTGCCGATACTGTTTGCGAATCTAG
The DNA here is from genome assembly GCF_041432385.1 of Streptococcus sp. 27098_8_91. NCBI lineage: Bacteria > Bacillati > Bacillota > Bacilli > Lactobacillales > Streptococcaceae > Streptococcus > Streptococcus sp. 27098_8_91. The sequence goes on along the minus strand of NZ_JAPVZN010000002.1, from coordinate 206,632 downwards.
CTCGACAGTTGGAAAGGTAAATCCAACTAACAAAGGTAAACTTAAGAGGACAAAACTAGCAAGCTTGGCTGAAAAACTATGTAAGTGGCTGTGTTCTTCCAAACGCTTGAAGCAAATATAGGCTTGAATAATGGCTAGCAAGAAAGACAACACCATTGTTATATAAGCCAGATAAGAATAGTGGAGGTTTAGATACTGATTGAGCTTACCTGATAGCTGCAGATAAAGGGTTAAGAAAAAATAACTAATCAAAATAAGAAATCGTATCATATCATCACCCCGACTAGATAAGAATAGACAAGAACAACAAGAGTCACAATGATCATGAACTGCCAAATAAAGCGAGTTTTAAGATAATTCTTCATCATGAGTAGGTTTTTGACATCGAGCATAGGGCCTATAACCAGAAAGGCAAGAACTGGCGCAAATCCGAAACTAGAGAGCAACGAAGAGCCAATAAAGGCATCCGCTTCACTACAAAGTGATAGAAGAAAGGATAGAACCATCAAGAGAACGATTGCAAGTAGAGGTGTTGCGCTGATAGAAGTCAGGATCCGAGTTGGTACATAGACTTGGACTATGCTAGCAAAAATACAGCCAAAGACCAAATAACGTCCCATATCAAAGAATTCATCAATAGCTTGGATGAAGACCTGAAGAAATTTCTGATCTTTTGTCAAATGAGCAAAATCATGTTCATGACAAGCCAGCCTATTTTCCTTTTGAATCGATCCCTCCCAGAAAAATCCAAGGAATATACCCAATATAGTAGCAACAAGAATCGAACCTAAAGCGCGGAGTAAGACCATTTTAAATGAATTACCAAAGGCTGAATAAGTTGCAAAAAGTACGATGGGATTGATGATAGGAGCGGTTACTAGAAATGGAACAGCTGTATAGCTTGGAACCTTCTTCTCCAAGAAACGGTTGATGATCGGAACAATTCCACACTCACAAGAGGGAAAGAGAAAACCTATAAATGTACCAAAAAAGATCCTCCCCAAACGATTTTTAGGGAGAAATCTATATACTTTTTCAGGAGTCACATAGACTTCAATAGCACCTGAGATAATGCTACCAATTAAGACAAAGGGTAGGGCTTCAATGATGATTGATAAAAAGATAGCGCCAGCTTGTAACACACTAGAAGGTAGACTTTGAAAAATCGTCATCTATTTTTTCTTTTCTGCCTTATTTTTCTTTTCTTTATCATCTGGAAATGTCACTTGCTTCAAATCAGGAAGTTTAGCGAACTCTTCGAACATCTTATCTAAGTCATCAGTTTTTGTAAATTTAACAGCCATTGGGCATACCTCAATTCTTATTGTTTCCTCTATTATACTATTATTTCTGGGAAATAGTTGGATTTTAAAACAAACATTGCTTTTCTCTTTATAAAGTTGAAATAAAGCAACAAATTAAGGAAAACAAGCTTTCTTCCTTATGGTATAATAGATTCATGGATAAAAAATATGAAAAAATTTCCCAAGATTTGGGTGTAACCTTAAAGCAAATTGATACGGTCTTGTCTTTGACAGCAGAAGGAGCAACCATTCCCTTTATCGCTCGTTATCGGAAAGACATGACTGGTAGTTTGGATGAGGTGGCTATCAAAGCTATTATCGACCTTGATAAAAGTCTTACCAACCTCAATGACCGTAAGGAAGCTGTTTTGTCAAAAATCAAAGAGCAAGGTAAGTTGACCAAAGAGTTAGAAGAAGCCATCTTAGCTGCTGAAAAACTCGCAGACGTTGAAGAGCTCTATCTTCCCTATAAGGAAAAACGTCGCACCAAGGCAACGATTGCGCGTGAGGCGGGGCTTTTCCCTCTTGCTCGCTTAATCTTACAAAATGTTTCTGACCTAGAAAAAGAAGCAGAAGCATTTGTCTGTGAAGGATTCGAGACTCCACAAGATGCTTTAGCAGGTGCAGTTGATATTTTGGTTGAAGCTCTCTCTGAGGATGTCAACTTGCGTTCGATGACTTATCAAGAAGTTCTTAGACATTCTAAAATTACATCTCAACTTAAAGACGAAACTCTAGATGAAAAGCAAGTCTTTCAGATTTATTACGATTTCTCAGAGACGGTTCCTAACATGCAGGGATATCGTACTCTTGCCCTTAATCGTGGTGAGAAGTTAGGCATCTTGAAGATTGGTTTTGAGCATGCGGTTGAACGTATTCAAGCCTTCTTTGCTGCTCGTTTTAAGGTTAAAAATGCCTATATTGAAGAAGTTATTCAGCAATCTGTTAAGAAGAAGGTACTGCCAACTATCGAGCGTCGTATCCGTACAGAGTTAACAGAGAAGGCAGAAGAAGGAGCTATTCAACTCTTCTCAGAAAACCTCCGTAATCTTCTTCTGGTAGCACCTCTTAAAGGGCGCGTGGTTCTTGGTTTTGACCCTGCTTTTCGTACAGGTGCCAAGCTTGCGGTCGTTGATGCGACTGGGAAAATGTTGACGACACAAGTCATTTATCCAGTCAAACCAGCTTCAGCTCGTCAGATTGAAGAAGCTAAGCGTGATTTGGCAGATTTGATTGGCCAATACGGTGTTGAAATTATCGCTATCGGAAATGGAACTGCTAGTCGTGAGAGTGAAGCCTTTGTGGCAGAACTTCTGAAAGAGTTTCCAGAAGTTAGCTATGTCATTGTCAATGAGAGTGGTGCGTCTGTCTACTCAGCTAGTGAACTTGCCCGTCAGGAGTTTCCAGAACTAACCGTTGAAAAACGTTCGGCAATCTCAATCGCTCGTCGCTTGCAAGATCCCCTTGCTGAATTGGTTAAAATTGACCCTAAATCCATCGGTGTTGGCCAGTATCAGCACGATGTTAGTCAGAAAAAACTATCTGAAAGTCTTGATTTCGTGGTGGATACAGTTGTTAACCAAGTTGGTGTCAATATCAATACAGCTAGTCCAGCCCTACTTTCACATGTTGCAGGACTAAACAAAACCATCTCTGAAAATATCGTTAAGTACCGTGAGGAAGAAGGAAAAATCACTTCACGAGCCCAAATCAAGAAAGTTCCTCGACTAGGTGCTAAGGCCTTTGAGCAGGCTGCTGGTTTCCTTCGTATTCCTGAAAGCAGCAACATCCTTGACAATACTGGTGTTCACCCAGAAAACTATGCAGCGGTCAAGGAACTCTTCAAACGCTTAGATATTAAAGACCTAAATGAAGAAGCGCAAGCCAAGCTAAAATCCGTTTCAATCAAGGAAATGGCTCAAGAGCTAGAACTCGGTCAAGAAACACTTAAAGACATTATCGCTGACCTTCTCAAACCAGGACGTGATTTCCGTGATTCCTTTGATGCTCCAGTCCTTCGTCAGGATGTCTTGGATATCAAAGACTTACAAGTTGGGCAAAAACTTGAAGGAGTTGTGCGCAACGTCGTTGACTTCGGTGCCTTTGTTGATATCGGTATCCATGAGGATGGTCTCATTCATATTTCTCACATGAGTAAGAAATTTATCAAACATCCAAGTCAAGTAGTATCAGTCGGCGATTTGGTAACCGTTTGGGTGAAAAAAATCGACGCTGACCGCGAAAAAGTGAATCTGTCGCTTCTTGCACCAAATGAATCTAACTGATTACGTTAAACAGGTTTCTATAGAAGATTTTGGAAAACCTTTCAAACACCAAGCTCAATGGAATACTCGTCTACGGTCGACAGGTGGGCGATTTTTCCCTAAGGATGGTCATTTGGATTTCAATCCCAAAGTATATCAAGAACTTGGTTTAGAGGTTTTTCGTAAAATTGTTCGTCATGAGCTCTGTCATTACCATCTTTACTTTGAAGGCAAGGGCTATCAGCATAAGGATTTAGCCTTTAAGCAACTTCTAAAAGAGGTCGATGGTCTCCGCTTTGTTCCTCCCTTATCAAGTGCCAATCAAAAGCCAAGCTTAGTCTATACTTGTCAGACTTGTCACCAAATCTATCAAAGAAAGCGAAAAATCGATACCAAGCGTTATCGTTGTGGTCTCTGTCGTGGAAAGCTCCTCTTGTTAAATCGGCCTAAGGACTGATGTAGCAAATCTAGCTTAGTGCTATACTAAGATTAAGAAATCCGAAAGAGGAATAAATTATGAATACAAAATTTTATAAAATGAGAAGAAATCGCATGATATCAGGTGTTCTTGCAGGTCTATCTGATAAGTGGAATCTTGATGTAACCCTAGTTCGTTTCCTTTTTGCAATCTTTACAATCGCAAACTTTGGACTCGGAATTATTATCTACATTATCTTAGCTTCTATCCTACCAACAAAGGAAGATATCGAAGCTGAAATGTATGGAACAGGCCCACGCAAGATCAAAGAAGCCAAACCTATCAATGATGACGAAGGTTGGTTTTGGTAAATCAAATTAACTGTCTATATTTTGATAGTAAAAGAGGCTGGGACGAAAGTCCTAGCCTCTCAATTGTCTTTGGATTGCCGAGCAAGACGCAGTGGTTGAGTGGGCTTTACTACGCTGATTTCATCAGCTTTTACAGCCCTACTCAACTGTGCGGAGGTGGGACGACGAAATCGAATTCTAACGAATTACTGATTTCTGTCCCACTCTCTTTTTTAAATACTAAACAATTGACCCAATAGATAAGTCATTCCCATGGTTAAAAGACCGATACAAAGGTTACGAATCATAGCTGTTTTGGTTGGGGCTTTCCCGAGTCTTGCACTGGTGTAACCTGTAATCAATAGAGAAATCGCAACGATAAAGACAGTAGCAGGAATTCTGTATTCGCTTGGGAAAATAATAATCGAAAGCATTGGTGGTAGGCTACCAAGTACGAAGGCAATAAAGCTAGATGCAGCAGCATGCCAAGGATTAGTAAATTCTTCGTACTCGATTCCGTATTTTTCCTCAACCAAAGCCTTGAGAGGATTTTTAAGAAATGCTTTGTTGGTTAGTAGTTGAGCAGATGTTTCACACTCACCATTTTGAAGATAAGCTGCATAGAGGGATTTTTTTGCAGCTTCGGTATCCTTATCCAAAAGTAATTGTTCACGCGCTACAGCGGCTTCTTCAGTGTCTTTTTGAGTTGATACAGAGACATATTCACCTCCAGCCATAGAAAAGGCACCAGCAAGGATTGCGGCTAAACCTGAGAGAAAGATTATCCAGATATTACTGGTTGCACTGGCAACACCGATAACGACTCCAGCGATGGAAATAATCCCGTCATTAGCTCCAAGAACACCAGCACGTAAAATATTTAAACGACCAGCAAAGTTTGTATCTATTTCATGTTTATTTTCTGACATAGTATTCTCCTTTATATCTAGTATAAAGTATAGGAGAAGTGAAAACAAACATTTTTAACTATCTGAAAAAAGTTCTACAATTCTAATAAAAGGTTGCTATTTTTCTCTATCAGGCATAGCCATAGCTATTGCTTATGCTAATATATAACAAAGTTGTATTTGTAACCTAGTGAAATAGGTGATACAATGAACCTAATGAAATCTTTGGAGGTCTGACTATGACTCGTGAATTTAAATTTGAAACTCTGCAATTGCATGCAGGACAAGTGGTAGATGCTACTACCAAGTCTCGTGCTGTACCCATTTACCAAACAACTTCCTTTGTATTTGAAGATACACAAGAAGGTGCAGACCTTTTTGCCCTTCAAAAAGCTGGTAATATCTATACTCGTATCACTAACCCAACAACTTCAGCCTTTGAAGAGCGTATTGCAGCTCTTGAAGGTGGAGTAGGGGCACTTGCAACTGCTTCTGGAATGGCAGCTCTTACTTATACTATTCTTGGACTAGCTCACGCAGGTGACCATGTTGTTGCAGCTTCAACTATCTACGGTGGAACCTTTAACCTTTTGAAAGAAACCCTTCCTCGTTACGGAATCACCACAACTTTTGTTGATATCGATAATCTAGAAGAAGTAGAAGCAGCTATTAAAGATAATACCAAACTTGTTTTGATCGAGACTTTGGGTAATCCAGTTATCAACATTCCTGATATTGAAAAAATAGCTGAAATTGCTCATAAACATCAGATTCCTTTGGTTGCTGACAATACCTTTGCAACACCATACCTCATTAATGTTTTTTCTCATGGTGTTGACATTGCGGTTCACTCAGCAACTAAGTTTATCGGTGGACACGGTACAACTATTGGTGGTGTCATTGTTGATGGCGGCAAGTTTGATTGGGCAGCTTCAGGGAAGTTCCCTCAATTTGTCAATGAAGATCCAAGCTACCATAATTTAAGCTACACTAGAGATGTAGGTGCAGCAGCCTTCATCGTTGCCCTTCGTGTTCAATTGCTACGTGACACTGGTGCAGCTCTGTCACCATTTAACTCATTCTTGCTCTTGCAAGGTCTTGAAACACTTTCTCTACGTGTTGAACGCCACGTTCAAAATGCTGAAAAAATCGTTGATTTCCTTGTTAACCATCCAAAAGTTGAAAAAGTTAACTATCCAAAATTAGCTGAAAGCCCTTACCATGCCTTGGCGGAGAAATATTTACCAAAAGGTGTTGGTTCAATCTTTACTTTCCACGTTAAAGGTGGAGAAGCAGAAGCACGTAAGGTGATTGACAACTTGGAAATCTTTTCAAACTTAGCCAATGTAGCAGATGCTAAATCATTGGTAGTTCATCCAGCAACTACCACTCATGCCCAGTTGTCTGACTCAGATCTAGAAGCAGCAGGGGTAACTAAAAATCAAATCCGTCTATCAATTGGTCTTGAAAATGTTGATGATTTGATTGAAGATTTGCGTTTTGCTCTTGAAAAAATCTAAAAATAACTAGTTTTTATCGAATTATAAATCCTTCTCACGAATAATAAAGTGAGGAGGATTTTTATGTATAGTATTTCATTTCAAGAAGATTCACTCTTGCCAAGAGAACGGCTGGTGACAGAAGGAGTGGGAGCTCTGAGCAATCAGGAATTACTAGCTATTTTACTCAGAACGGGGACACGTCAATCTACCGTTTTTGAAATCGCTCAAAAAGTATTGAATCAATTAAGTTGCTTAACTGATTTGAAAAAAATGACCCTACAAGAACTACAGGGATTATCAGGTATCGGTAGAGTGAAAGCTATTGAATTGCAAGCCATGATTGAACTGGGCCATCGTATTCATAAACAAGAAACCATTGAGGCAGAGAGTATTCTCAGTAGTCAAAAGTTGGCTAAAAAGATGCAAGCTGAGCTGGGAGATAAAAAACAAGAGCACCTGGTGGCGCTCTATCTGAATACACAAAATCAAATCATTCATCAGCAAACCATTTTTATCGGTTCAGCTACTAGAAGTATTGCTGAACCACGGGAAATTCTCCACTATGCTTTAAAGCATATGGCAACATCTGTGATACTGGTTCATAATCATCCATCTGGTGCTGTCATGCCGAGTAGAAATGATGACCATGTTACGAAGCTTGTCAAAGAAGCATGCGAATTAATGGGTTTGGTCTTATTGGATCATCTTATCGTCTCACATTCCGATTATTTTAGTTACCGTGAGAAGACGGATCTGGTATAAAAAACCTGTATATGATACAGGTTTTACAATTCATTGATGACATAGTCGAAAAGTGTTTTATCTTTGGGACGATTTTCAAAGAGAAATTCTGGATGCCATTGAACACCGAGGTAAGGGAAACCATCCGTTGTTGTAACAGCCTCGATAATTCCATCTTTAGGATCATGAGCTACAACCTTGAGATTTGGAGCTAGGTCCTTAATACTCTGATGGTGGAAAGAGTTGATATGGGAGATTTCTCCATAGATATCTCGAAGAATAGTATCAGGCTCGGTGACTAAACGTTGAGTTGTATACTCGGCTGAAGTATCCTGCCAATGGTCTTCAATATCTTGATAAAGAGTTCCTCCCATAGCCACATTAAAGAGCTGGGTGCCTCGACAAACAGAAAAAATCGGTTTCTTCTGTTTAATGGCTTCTTTTATAAGAGCTAGCTCAAAAATATCTCTCTGAAGGTGGTAGTCATCGCTATCGATCGTTTTAGATTCACCATAGAACTTTGGATCGACATTTTGTCCACCAGTTAAAATGAGTTTATCAATCAAGCCAATGTAGTAACTGGCCATTTCTTGATCACCAATTGGTAGGATAATGGGAATTCCCCCAGCTTCCTTGACTCCTTCAACAAAGCCCTTTGCAGCATAGCTCATCATCAGCTCATCATCAGGATGAGCTTTTTCGTTTCCTGTAATCCCAATAACTGGTTTTTTCATAAATGCTTTCGCTTTCTAATCCTCTTTTCTCATGAAATAGAGGAGAGTTTGCAATTCACTAGTTAAATCCACATATTGAGCCACCACATCTTTTGGTAGTTGGAGATGAACGGGTGAAAAGCTTAAAATTCCTTTAATACCTGCTTCTACAAGGAGATTAGCTACTTCTTGTGACTTGACACTCGGTACAGTTAAGATTGCAGTTTTAACATCTGCATTCTTTATTTTATCCTTGATTTGGGAAATTCCATAAATTGGGATTCCATCAGGGGTTTTCGTCCCAACTTCAGGATGATCATCCAAATCAAAAGCCATAATGATTTTCATTTTGTTTCGTTCGTGGAAACGGTAGTGAAGGAGTGCATGCCCCATATTACCAATACCCACCAACATAACATTTGTAATAGAATTATCATTTAGAAGATCAGCAAAAAACGTCATTAGTTTTTTGACATCGTAGCCAAATCCACGGCGACCAAGTTCACCAAAGTAGGAAAAATCTCGTCTAACAGTAGCAGAGTCAATACCAATGGCCTCGGCAATTTGTTTTGAGTTGGCTCTTTCAATTTTTTCTGCATGAAACCTTTTAAAGATACGATAATAAAGAGAAAGTCTCTTTGCTGTTGCTTTTGGAATAGCAGACTGTTTTTCTTTCACAAAATCACAACCTTTCTAAATACTATTTTATAGAAAGATTGTGAAAAAATCAACAAAAATAAGAAAAAACTAAGAAAAATCTTAGCTTATCTTTGTAAAATCATAGTGAGATAGAAAACGATAGAGATTTCCCAGAAGCCCCTGATAGATTTCTTTTCCATTATAGGTCAGAGAAGTAATAACAGTAGTATCTGGAAGAGTCACACAGCCTGAAAGTGATAGCATGAGTGCTTCATAATCTTCGTATTCTAAAACGCGATCGACTTGATAGGTATCTTTGTAAATTAATCGAAACATGATTGCCTTCTATCTTTCGCTTTTAGTAAAGACATCACGTTCAACAAGACTATCCATCAAGAAGTAAAATTTCTCTTGGTGGATATGAGTTTCTTCTGACTTAAAGATATCGACTAAACGTAGACCAAATTTATCAGTGATGTTGATTTTTGCACCTGTTAAGTCTTTGTTGATGATAATCTTAAGTTGGAAACCTTCCCCACTATTTGGAACTTTTTCAAGAAGACGCGTTAGTTCATAGTTACCAACCTTAGTTTCAAAAAAAGTGTTATCTTTTAGAGTGAACTTTTTGACGGTTGGGCTAAGTGTGTAATTATAACGGCAATTTTTAAGACTAATGGTTTTTTCGAATGCCATTGAGTTAACCTCCAATGATTTCTTTTAGAGTTTGTGCGAGAGTGATTATTTCTTGCTCTGTATTTTGAGGTGAAATGCTGATGCGAACGGATTCGTGTAAGCGAGGAGAGTCTTCACCGTAGAAAGCCTGAAGAACATGACTAACCTGAACGACACCTGCGGTACAAGCAGAGCCAGTTGAAATAGAAATACCTTCAAGATCTAGACGAAGGAGTAGTAGATCATTACGTTGACCTGGGAATCCAATATTAAGGACATAAGGTAGCTGGTCTTTTCCTTGGTTGAGGTAATAGTCTGTTCCAGCAATTTCCTTTAAGAATGTTTCTTTTAGTTTTTGAACCTTTTTAAAGTTTTGTTCTTGGTTTTCAAGATCATCCTTTAAAGCTGCTACCATTCCCACAATGGCAGGAAGATTTTCTGTTCCTGCTCTTTTTTTCTGCTCTTGATCGCCACCATGAAGGTAGGAGTCAAAATCTGTAGATGCAGCATAGAGAAAACCAACTCCTTTTGGACCATAAAATTTGTGTGCAGAAGCGCTAAGAAAATCAATTCCCAATTTTTCGGGAAGAATCTCTAATTTACCAACTGCCTGAACCGCATCGACATGATAGACGGCTGGATGATTTTTTAGAACTTCCCCAATTTCAGCAATAGGTAAAAGTGTACCAGTTTCATTGTTTGCAAACATAGTAGAAACAAGAATGGTATCTTCACGCAGTGCATTTTTGACCTGGTCTGCAGTAATTTCTTGATTTTCAGGCTGTAAAATAGTCACTTCAAAACCGAAATTTTCAACCAAGTATTTGATGGGTTCTAGAACAGCATGGTGCTCAATCGCAGTAGTGATAATGTGCTTTCCACGATTTTGATGGCGAAGGCAGTAGCCGATGATAGCAGTATTATTGCTTTCAGTACCACCAGTGGTAAAGAATATATGTTGTGGCTTTGTTCCTAGTAAACTTGCTAGTTCTTGACGAGCTTCTCGTAATAGTTTACCTGCTTGGCGCCCATGTCCATGAATACTAGAAGGGTTGCCATAAGTTTCTTGCATGACTTGAGTCATTGCTGAGATAGCTACTGAAGACATCGGAGTCGTTGCAGCATTATCCAAATAAATCAAAAACTCACCTAATTTCTATTTAAATAGTGGACTAACTGGTTTTCTTTCGTGAATACGAACCATAGCATCACCAATCAATTCGCTAGCAGTGATGTATTGCACGTTTTTAGGTTTTCTACTTTCTGTCAAAACAGAATCTGTAACCAAGATTTCCTTAATATTTGTTGCATCTAATAACTCTGCAGCACCGTTAACGAATAGTCCATGACTTGAAACCGCGTAGATTTCAGTAGCACCATCGCGTTCCAAAATTTTAGCAGCTTCAGAGAAGGTACGGCCAGTGTTCAGAATGTCATCGATTAAGATTGCTTTCTTACCTTCAACCTCCCCGATAATGTAACCTTGGCTACGTTCAGAATCATCTTGTGCATAATCAATGATAGCAATCGGAGCATCAAGATATTCTGCAAGACTACGCGCACGTTTTACACCAGAGTTTTTAGGACTAACAACAACCACATCTGAACCAGTTAAACCTTTATCGCAGTAATGTTTTGCAAAAAGTGGGATAGTATAGAGGTTATCTACAGGAATGTCAAAGAATCCTTGAACCTGAACGGCATGGAGGTCAAGAGTCAATACACGACTAACTCCAGCTTTGACCAGCATATTTGCAACCAGTTTTGCAGTAAGTGGTTCGCGTGAAGAAGCGATACGGTCTTGGCGAGCGTAGCCGAAGTATGGAAGTACAACGTTAATGGTATTTGCACTAGCGCGAACACAAGCATCAACCATAATCAAGAGTTCCATCAAGTGGTTATTTACTGGATAACTAGTTGATTGGATGATATAAACATCATATCCACGAACACTTTCTTCGATGTTAACTTGGATTTCACCATCTGAAAATTGGCGTGAAGATACTTTTCCAAGTGGAACACCTGCAGCATCTGCGATTCTTTGAGCAATTTCCTGGTTGGAAGATAGTGCGAAAAGTTTCATGTTTTTTGTATCTGACATCGATAAACCGTCCTCTTTAAACTAAGTGAATCGCTGTAGTGAAACACTTTTAGTGATAAATGCTCTCTACAACAGATTCTATTATTTTTCATCCCTTTTATTTTATCAAAAAAAGAAGATTATTTCAGTATTTTTTCATATTTTCTATAAAACGAACCAATTTTGAAGGAGCTTTTTTGTAATGGATTTCATTGGCTTGTAAAAATTCTTGGAAATCAAGACTACCTTGGTTGCCATCTTCCACTTCTAATTCAAGCTCATAGTCAACAATATCAAAGTATTGGCTTTGATCAAGTGCCATGAGTCCGATCGGAGTTTGCTTTTCGTAGCGAACAGTAGTTAGGCAACCTAAAACTACCCAGCCATTGGTTGAAAGTCCACGGCTAGTCAATTCGTCAAGAATCATTCCTTGTGGAAGTTTACATTCTTTAAGACAATGGTTTGCTTCCTCAAGGCTGAGACCTTGATTATACTCCATATTTCCGACTTTTTGTGGGATTTTTATGGTCAATTCAGCGCTATTTTCAAAAGTACGAATGCGCATAGCGATTTTATGTTGGCGAAGGTAAAAATCAGGCGTGTCTAGGTAGTAATTTCTTTGTGTAATAGGTGTGACTCCTGAAAAGTGCTCCTGCAATCTTTGATATTCATCCTTGTTTAGAAGTGTTTTCATTTCAATTTCTAAATGTTTCATTTTTTTTACTTTTTCCTTATCTTTGAAAGCGATTGTATGGTATAATAAGCATTGTATTTATTGTATAAGATTTTTCCTAGAAAATCAAAAACTAGATAAATCGAAGTGTATAGAGAATTGGATGAAAAAGATATATGATTACAGAATGGGAAGAATTTTTAGATCCTTACATTCAGGCTGTCGGAGAGCTGAAGATAAAACTCCGAGGTATTCGAAAACAATACCGCAAACAAAATAAACATTCTCCAATTGAGTTTGTAACTGGTCGAGTCAAACCGATCGAAAGTATAAAAGAAAAAATGGCTCGTCGAGGGATTGGATACGATACGTTGGAACAGGACTTGCAAGATATTGCAGGTTTACGCGTCATGGTTCAATTTGTAGATGACGTGAGCGAGGTTGTTGCCATCCTTCGTAAGAGGCAAGATATGAGAGTGGTACAAGAACGTGACTACATTACTCATCGAAAGGCTTCAGGCTATCGTTCTTACCATTTGATTATTGAGTATACAGTTGATACGATCAATGGGGCAAGAACGATTCTGGTGGAGATTCAGATTCGTACTTTGGCTATGAATTTCTGGGCTACCATCGAGCATTCTCTCAATTATAAATATCAAGGGGATTTTCCAGAAGAAATTAAGAAACGCTTGGAAATCACAGCAAGAATCTCTCACCAATTGGATGAAGAAATGAGTAAAATTCGTGATGATATCCAGGAAGCACAGGCACTCTTTGATCCATTGCATAGAAAGTTAAATGACGGGGTAGGTAATAGTGACGATACCGATGAAGAATACAGGTAAACGAATCGATCTAATCGCTAATCGCAAACCTCAAAGTCAACGAGTCTTATATGAATTAAGAGATCGACTAAAAAAGAATAACTTTATATTAAATGATAAACATCCCGATATCGTGATTTCCATAGGTGGGGATGGGATGCTTTTGTCTGCTTTTCACAAGTATGAAGACCAGCTGGATAAGGTTCGCTTCGTTGGTGTTCACACAGGTCATTTAGGTTTCTATACGGATTACCGTGATTTTGAACTAGATCAACTGCTTACTAATTTACAGTTGGATACTGGGGCTCGTGTGTCTTATCCACTGTTAAATGTAAAGATATTTTTGGAAAATGGAGAAGTGAAAATTTTCCGTGCCTTGAACGAAGCAAGCATTCGGAGAACTGACAGAACCATGGTAGCGGATGTTGTCATCAATCATGTACCCTTTGAACGCTTTCGGGGAGATGGTTTGACCGTCTCGACACCAACTGGTAGTACAGCTTATAATAAATCTCTTGGGGGGGCTGTATTACATCACACTATCGAAGCTCTACAATTGACAGAGATTGCAAGTTTGAACAATCGTGTCTATAGGACTCTCGGTTCGTCAATCATTGTACCTAAGAAGGATAAGATTGAGTTGATACCGACTCGCAATGACTATCATACCATTTCAGTTGACAATAGTGTTTACTCCTTCCGTAATATTGAGCGAATAGAGTACCAGATTGACCACCACAAGATCCACTTTGTCGCAACTCCAAGTCATACCAGTTTTTGGAATCGTGTCAAAGATGCCTTTATTGGTGAGGTGGATGAATGAGATTTGAGTTCATTGCTGACGAACACATCAAGGTAAAGACCTTTTTAAAAAAGCATGAAGTCTCTAAAGGTTTGCTAGCCAAAATCAAGTTTCGAGGTGGAGATATTCGCGTAAACGGTCATCCACAAAATGCAACCTATCTCTTGGATATAGGAGATGTGGTTGTCATCGACATTCCTCCTGAGGAAGGTTTCGAGACACTGGAAGCAATAGATTATCCACTGGATATTCTGTTTGAAGATGATCATTTCTTGATTTTAAACAAACCCTTTGGTGTGGCCTCGATTCCTAGTGTCAATCATTCCAATACCATTGCTAACTTTATCAAGGGCTACTATGTGAAACAGAACTATGAAAATCAGCAGGTTCACATTGTAACCAGACTAGATCGAGATACTTCGGGTCTCATGCTTTTTGCTAAACATGGTTATGCTCATGCTAGACTAGACAAGCAGTTGCAAAAGAAAGCCATTGAAAAGCGCTATTTTGCACTCGTTAAAGGAGATGGTTTTCTGGAACCTCAAGGTGAAATCATTGCCCCGATTGCCCGTGATGAAGATTCAATCATTACTAGACGAGTGGCAAAAGGTGGTAAATATGCCCATACTTCCTATCGAATAGTGCAGTCTTATGGCAATATTCATCTAGTTGATATTCGACTACATACGGGAAGGACACACCAGATTCGTGTTCATTTCTCCCATATCGGTTTCCCTTTGCTTGGCGATGATCTCTATGGTGGTAGTCTTGAACATGGCATAGAGCGTCAAGCTCTGCATTGCCATTACTTATCGTTTTATCATCCTTTTCTTGAAGGGCAGTTGGAGATGGAAAGTCCACTGCCGGATGATTTCAACACCCTTATTACTCAGTTATCAAATAATAATTTATCTTAAAAGGAGTAAAAACTCATGGAAGTTTTTGAAAGTTTAAAAGCCAACCTAGTTGGTAAAAATGCACGTATTGTCTTGCCTGAAGGTGAAGAACCACGTATTCTTCAAGCAACAAAACGCATCGTAAAAGAAACAGAAGTTATTCCTGTCCTACTAGGAAACCCTGACAAAATTAAAATCTATCTTGAAATCGAAGGAATTATGGATGGTTATGAAGTGATTGATCCTGCACACTACCCTCAATTCGAAGACATGGTAGCATCACTTGTAGAACGTCGTAAAGGAAAAATGACTGAAGAGGAAGCGAGAGAAGTGCTCATCAATGACGTTAACTATTTTGGTGTTATGTTGGTATACATGGGCTTAGTCGATGGTATGGTTTCAGGAGCTATTCACTCTACTGCGGCAACTGTTCGCCCAGCTCTTCAAATTATCAAGACTCGTCCGAATGTTAGCCGTACTTCAGGTGCCTTCCTCATGGTTCGTGGTACTGAACGTTACCTCTTTGGTGACTGTGCCATCAATATCAATCCTGATGCTGAAGCTTTGGCAGAGATTGCGATTAACTCTGCAATTACAGCTAAAATGTTCGGTATCGAACCAAAAATTGCTATGCTAAGCTATTCAACTAAAGGTTCTGGTTTTGGTGAAAGCGTAGATAAAGTTGTTGAAGCAACTAAGATTGCTCATGATCTTCGTCCTGACCTTGAAATTGATGGGGAATTGCAATTTGATGCTGCCTTCGTTCCAGAAACAGCTGCTCTTAAGGCACCAGGAAGCAAGGTTGCTGGACAAGCAAACGTCTTTATCTTCCCAGGTATCGAAGCAGGAAATATTGGCTACAAGATGGCAGAACGTCTCGGTGGCTTTGCAGCAGTTGGTCCAGTATTGCAAGGTTTGAACAAACCAGTTAATGACCTTTCTCGTGGATGTAACTCAGATGACGTCTTCAAACTTACACTAATCACAGCAGCACAAGCTGTACACCAGTAAAATACAAGATAGCTCCTTTTCTGTTAAAGGAGCTTTTCAATAGGAAGAATTCAAACTGGTTATTAAAAGGTGATAGGAATATCGGCTTTTGTTAATACTCGGTGAAGTTTATAGATCAAACCTATAGATACCCAAAGAATTGGTTGGAAACATAGTCAATACTGCCAGTTCTATAGAAATTAGCTTCTGCAATCTTTTGAATGACTATTTATTTTTTTACTCACTTAATGTTCAGAAAGGAGTATTTTAATTTGAAATATAAGTATTTACTTTTCGACCTCGACCACACTTTGCTTGATTTTGATGCTGCTGAGGATGTGGCTTTAGACTTTCTACTCGCTGAAGAAGGAGTTGAGGATATCCAAACTTACAAAGATTATTATGTGCCCATGAACAAAGCCCTTTGGAAGGATTTGGAGCAAAAGAAAATCAGTAAACAAGAGCTCGTTAACACGCGCTTTTCTCGTTTATTTGCTCATTTTGGACAGGAAAAAGACGGTAGTTTTCTAGCCCAGCGTTACCAATTTTACCTCGCTCAACTGGGACAAACTTTTTCAGGCGCTCATGAACTTTTGGACAGTCTCATTGAGCGTGATTATGAGCTGTATGCTGCGACAAATGGGATAACTGCTATTCAAACGAGTCGTTTGGCTCAATCAGGTCTGGCTCCCTATTTCAATCAAGTATTTATCTCTGAACAGTTGCAAACACAAAAGCCTGATGCTCTCTTTTATGAAAAAATTGGTCAGCAGATTGCTGGATTTAGCAAAGCAAAGGCGCTGATGATTGGAGATTCTCTAACCGCCGATATCCAAGGTGGCAATAATTCTGAGATTGACACTATCTGGTACAATCCTCATCACCTCGAAAATCACACACAAGACCGGCCGACTTACGAAGTCCATTCTTATCAAGACTTGCTGGATTGCTTAGATAAACTGTAAAAAGTGGTTTCCATAGCCACTTTTTGCTATAATAGAGGCAGTAAAAACGAAGGAGTCGGCTATGGAACACTCGTCTTGGCATGCTTTGATTAAGGAGCAATTACCTGAAGGTTATTTTGCGAAAATCAATCAGTTTATGGAGCAGGTCTATGCTCAGGGAACTGTTTATCCACCTAAGAAAAAGGTTTTTCAGGCTCTCTTGACTACACCGCTTGAAGAAGTTAAGGTGGTGATTTTAGGGCAAGACCCCTATCACGGGCCAGGTCAAGCGCAGGGCTTGAGTTTTTCTGTTCCTGACTCTATCCCAGCTCCGCCATCCTTGCAAAATATCTTGAAGGAATTGTCAGATGACATTGGTGTTAAGAAATCCCATGATTTGACGGCTTGGGCTGAGCAAGGAGTCTTACTTCTCAATGCTTGCTTGACTGTTCCTGCTGGACAGGCCAATGGTCATGCTGGTCAAATATGGGAGCCTTTTACTGATGCTGTGATTCAGGTGGTCAATCATCTAGATAGACCAGTGGTCTTTGTACTATGGGGAGCTTACGCACGTAAGAAGAAGTCCTTAATTACCAATCCTCATCACTTGATTATCGAATCAGCCCATCCCAGTCCTTTATCTGTTTACAGAGGATTTTGGGGTTCCAAGCCTTTTTCCAAGGCCAATGCTTTTTTAGAAGATACAGGACAAGAGCCAATCGATTGGCTTAGATAAGGAGAGAATATGCCTCAGTTAGCGACAATTTGCTACATTGATAATGGAAAAGAATTGCTCATGCTTCATCGCAATAAAAAGCCTAATGATGTCCATGCAGGGAAATGGATTGGTGTTGGTGGAAAGATTGAACGTGGGGAAACACCACAAGAATGTGCTGCTCGTGAGATTTTAGAAGAAACTGGTCTAAAAGCAAAACCAGTATTAAAAGGAGTGATCACCTTTCCTGAGTTCACACCGGACTTGGACTGGTACACCTACGTCTTTAAGGTGACAGAATTCGAAGGAGAATTGATTGACTGTAATGAAGGGACCTTAGAATGGGTTCCTTATGATGAAGTTTTAAGCAAACCGACTTGGGAAGGAGACCATACCTTTGTCGAGTGGCTCTTAGAGGATAAGCCTTTCTTTTCAGCCAAGTTTGTCTATGATGGTGATAAGTTATTGGATACCCAAGTGGATTTCTATGAATAAGGGAGAAAGCAGATGCTACTAATTAAAAACGGCCGTGTAATGGATCCCAAGTCTGGTTTGGATCAAGTCAGTGATATTTTAGTTGAAAATGGAAAAATCGTTAAAATCGCTCCTCGAATCGATGTTGAGGGAGTTCAAGTAATAGATGCTACTGGTCTTGTAGTTGCGCCTGGATTGGTGGATATCCATGTTCATTTCCGTGAACCTGGTCAAACTCATAAAGAAGACATTCATACGGGAGCACTAGCAGCAGCTGCAGGTGGATTTACAACTGTCGTTATGATGGCTAATACTAATCCAACGATCTCTGACGTAGAAACCTTACAAGAAGTCCTTCAGTCGGCAGCTAAGGAAAAAATCAATGTCAAGACTGTAGCAACGATTACCAAGAACTTTAATGGCCAAGGTTTGACAGACTTTAAGTCGCTTTTAGAAGCTGGAGCTGTTGGTTTTTCTGATGACGGAATTCCACTTGAAAGAAGTAAAGTTGTCAAGGAAGCCATGGAAGAGGCTAAAAAACTCAACACCTTTATCAGTCTGCACGAAGAAGATCCTGGTCTGAATGGTACGCTAGGTTTTAATGAAAATATTGCTAAAGAACACTTCCATATTTGTGGCGCTACAGGGGTTGCAGAGTATGCAATGATTGCACGTGATGTCATGATTGCCTATGCAACAAAAGCCCATGTTCATATCCAGCACTTATCCAAGGAAGAAAGTGTTAAGGTTGTGGAGTTCGCTCAAAATATGGGAGCAAACGTAACTGCAGAAGTAGCACCCCAGCATTTTTCTAAGACTGAAACTCTTCTTTTGACTAAAGGAAGTAACGCTAAGATGAATCCACCTCTTCGTCTGGAGTCTGACCGTCGTGCAGTTATTGAAGGACTTAAATCTGGAGTCATTTCTGTCATTGCTACTGACCACGCGCCTCACCATGCTGACGAAAAAAATGTTGAGGATATTACCAAAGCTCCATCAGGTATGACAGGTTTAGAAACTTCTTTGTCACTCGGTTTAACTTACTTAGTCGAAGCTGGTGAGCTAACCCTGATGGAATTATTAGAAAAAATGACAGTAAACCCTGCCAAATTGTATAATTTTGAAGCAGGATATTTGGCTGAAAACGGCCCAGCTGATATTACAATTTTCGATGATAAAGCTGACCGAATCGTTGATACGCATTTTGCTTCTAAATCAGCTAATTCTCCATTTATTGGTGAACAATTAAAAGGGCAGGTTAAATATACTATCTGTATGGGACAAATCGTTTATCAAGCAGATTAGGAGCTTGAGGATGAATTATTTTCGTAAACTTAGAAATCGTAAACGAAATGCTTGCCATGGAGTATATTGTCAAGCCGCTAACCGTGCTAAAATTCAGTATGAAACCAAGGAAAAAGCTGATCATGCTGTAGAGTATGATAATGGTGGCTTGGTTAGAAGCTATTATTGCGCCTCATGTAATTGCTGGCACACGACATCAAAAACTAGTAATCCACCTTTGAGCTTGAGAAAATACGGCTTAAAGCTTTTTGGCTTGGATGCAAAGGAGCAGAAAGAGTAGGTATGCATTCAACAGAAACTATTAAAGACAAAATCATCTTATTTTTAAAAATTTTCTTCCCTATTTTAATTTATCAATTCGCTAATTATTCCGCATCTTTTGTCGATACCACGATGACAGGCCAATATAATACTCTCGATCTAGCGGGTGTTTCAATTGCAACTAGTTTATGGAATCCTTTCTTTACCTTTTTGACTGGAATCGTCTCAGCCTTGGTCCCTATTATTGGTCACCATTTGGGACAAGGAAAAAAGAAAGAAGTTTCTTCGGATTTTTATCAATTTCTTTATTTGGCTTTAGCCTTATCTATCGTACTTTTTGGCTTGGTTTTCTTTTTAGCACCAATTGTGTTACAATTCATGGGACTGGAAGTGGCTGTATCCAGCGTTGCCATACGTTATCTGTGGCTCTTAGCCATCGGTATTATTCCTCTCTTGCTTTTTAGTGTTATTCGATCGCTACTTGATACGCTAGGACTGACAAAATTGTCTATGTATCTCATGCTCCTCTTGCTACCCTTAAATAGTGGTTTCAACTATGTATTGATTTATGGAGCTTTTGGTTTTCCTGAGTTAGGAGGTGCAGGAGCAGGTCTGGGAACTTCCCTTGCCTACTGGGCTTTGTTGCTGATTTCGATTTTGGTCTTGTTAAAGCATAAAAAGCTCAAGGAATATCAACTCCAAAAACCTATGCCCCTACAAATCAAAAAAATCAAGGAAGCTATTTATCTTGGTCTACCAATTGGTGGGACGGTATTTGCTGAAGTAGCCATTTTTTCAGTTGTTGGTTTGATTATGGCGAAATTCTCATCTCTTATTATTGCCAGTCATCAGTCAGCTATGAATTTTTCAAATCTGATGTATGCTTTTCCTATGAGTATTTCAACTGCTATGGCTATTGTGATTTCTTATGAGGTAGGAGCTAAACGGTTAGATGATGCTAAACAGTATATCCATATTGGTCGTTTAACAGCTATGGTGTTTGCAGTTTTAACACTTAGTTTTCTCTATATCTATCGTGAAAATGTAGCCAGATTATATGGTCAAGATCCAGAATTTATCCAACTGACAGCTTCTTTTATGACCTATAGCTTGTTCTTCCAGTTAGCTGATACCTTTGCGGCACCTTTGCAAGGGATTTTAAGAGGTTACAAGGATACGATTGTTCCTTTTTGCCTTGGTCTTCTTGGATACTGGGGTGTTGGGATTCCGCTTGGGTTATATCTTGATTATTCGACTAGTTTAGGTGCGTACTCCTATTGGATTGCTCTCATCATTAGTTTAATGGTAAGTGGAATTCTTTATCAGTGGCGTTTACAAGTTATTATGAAAAGATTCAAATAATTTGTTGAAAAATAATGAAAAAATAACTTGTGAAATTTGTATTTTATATAAAGAAAAGTCTTGGTTTTACTGACTTTTCTTTTTGTATATTGTGAAAAATTGCAGGCATATTTTTTGACACAAATTAACATATACAGTAAAATAGAACTATAAGAAATTAAACTTAGAAAGGCAAGATTATGTCAACTTTAGATAAAAATCTTTTGCTTGAGATGTTCCGTAAGATGGAAGAAATTCGTCGTATGGACTTAAAAATTGCTCAATTAGTAAAAAAAGGTAAAGTGCCCGGTATGACGCACTTTTCTGTTGGTGAGGAAGCTGCCAACGTTGGGGCTATGTTAGCTCTAAACGAAGATGACCTCATAACCTCAAACCACCGTGGTCACGGACAAGCCATTGCTAAAGGAATCGACCTTAATGGGATGATGGCTGAGATCCTTGGTAAATACACAGGAACTTGTAAAGGTAAAGGTGGATCTATGCATATCGCCGACCTAGATGCAGGAAACCTTGGTGCTAACGGTATCGTCGGTGGTGGTATGGGAATCGCAGTAGGTGCAGCCCTTACTCAACAAATGAAAAACACTGGTAAGATTGTTGTTTGCTTCTTTGGGGATGGCGCGACAAATGAAGGTGTATTCCACGAGGCTGTTAATATGGCTTCAATTTGGAATCTACCAGTTATTTTCTACTGTATCAATAACGGTTATGGAATCTCTGCTGACATCAAGAAAATGACAAATGTCAAGCATATCCACGAGCGTAGCGCAGCTTACGGTATTCCTGGAATGTTTATCGAAGACGGTAACAATGTTATCGATGTCTACGAAGGATTTAAGAAAGCAGTTGACCATGTTCGTTCTGGTAAAGGCCCTGTCTTAATCGAAAGTGTAACCTATCGTTGGCTTGGTCACTCATCATCAGACCCTGGTAAATATCGTACACGTGAAGAAGTCGATATGTGGAAGGAAAAAGATCCAATCGAGAACCTGCGCAAGTACCTTGTTGAAAATAATATTGCTAGTGCAGAAGAGCTCGAAGAAATTCAAGCGCAAGTTAAGGAAGCAGTGGAAGCATCTGTTAAGTTTGCAGAAGAAAGTCCATTCCCTCCACTAGAATCAGCTTTTGAAGATATTTACGCAGACTAAGGAGAAGTAGAGAAATATGGAAACAAAATTAATGTCTTTCCGCGATACCATTATCCTTGCAATGTCTGAGGAAATGCGTCGCGATGAAAATGTACTCTTGATGGGTGAAGATGTCGGTGTCTTCGGTGGAGACTTTGGTACATCTGTAGGTATGCTTGAAGAATTTGGACCAGAACGTGTACGTGACTGTCCGATTTCCGAAGCAGCGATTTCTGGAGCAGCTGCTGGTGCTGCTATGACTGGACTTCGCCCAATCGTTGACATGACTTTCATGGACTTTTCTGTTATTGCCATGGATAATATCGTCAACCAAGCAGCTAAAACTCGTTACATGTTTGGTGGTAAAGGTCAAGTGTCTATTACAATCCGCTGTGCCGCTGGTAACGGAGTAGGTTCTGCAGCTCAGCACTCACAATCATTGGAATCTTGGTTTACTCATATCCCAGGATTGAAGGTTGTAGCTCCAGGTACACCAGCTGATATGAAGGGACTTCTTAAGTCTTCTATCCGTGACAACAATCCTGTTATCATTCTTGAATACAAATCAGAATTTAACCAAAAAGGTGAAGTTCCTGTTGATCCAGACTATACTATCCCACTTGGTGTCGGAGAAATCAAACGCGAAGGAACTGATGTAACAGTAGTAACATACGGTAAAATGCTTCGTCGTGTCATGCAAGCAGCTGAAGAATTGGCTGAAGAAGGGATTTCAGTAGAGGTAGTTGACCCACGTACTTTGGTTCCACTTGATAAAGACATCATCATTAATTCAGTTAAGAAGACTGGAAAAGTAGTTCTTGTCAACGATGCCCACAAGACAAGTGGTTTTATCGGTGAAATTTCAGCTATTATCTCAGAATCTGAAGCATTTGACTACTTGGATGCGCCAATTCGTCGCTGCGCAGGGGAAGATGTGCCAATGCCTTACGCACAAAATCTTGAAAATGCAATGATTCCGACAGTTGAAAGCATCAAAGATGCAATCCGTAAAACTCACAACAAACAATAATACATAATATAAATTATGTAAAAAATTAATTAGACGAGAAGCTTTGTATCTTTTAGGTGCAGAGTTCTCTGCGTTCTTGATATCTTAGATTAGAGCACGGGCTAAAAGCTCGGAAAAAAGATAAATCTCCTTGACTTCATCGAAGTCTGCGTAGATTTCCTATTTTTCAGTCGCTTTTAAACGCCCTTTGCATCATAAATAGAATAGGAGAGGTCATGGCTGATGATAAGCTAAGAGCGACTCCTGCAGCTAGAAAATTAGCGGATGATTTAGGGATAAATCTCTACGATATTTCTGGCTCAGGCGCAAACGGTCGTGTCCACAAAGAAGACGTGGAAACATTTAAAGACACTAATGTGGTTCGCATTTCACCACTTGCAAAACGAATTGCCCTTGAACATAACATTGCTTGGCAGGAAATCCAAGGAACTGGTCATCGTGGCAAGATTATGAAGAAGGATGTTTTAGCTTTCCTTCCGGAAAATATTGAAAACGAAACAATCAAGTCACCTGCTCAAATCGAGAAAGTAGAAGAAGTTCCAGATAACGTAACTCCTTATGGAGAAATCGAACGCATTCCGATGACTCCTATGCGTAAGGTTATTGCTCAACGTATGGTTGAGTCATACTTGACTGCCCCAACCTTTACGCTTAACTACGATGTTGATATGTCTGAAATGCTTGCACTTCGTAAGAAAGTTCTTGATCCAATCATGGAAGCAACTGGCAAGAAAATTACTGTTACAGACTTGCTTTCACTTGCGGTTGTTAAGACTCTTATGAAACACCCATACATCAATGCGTCATTAACTGAAGATGGTAAGACAATTATCACTCACAACTATGTCAACCTTGCGATGGCTGTTGGAATGGATAATGGTTTGATGACGCCAGTTGTTTATAATGCTGAAAAAATGAGCTTGTCTGAGTTGGTAGTTGCCTTCAAAGATGTTATCGGACGTACTTTGGATGGTAAACTGGCTCCTAGCGAATTGCAAAACTCAACCTTCACCATCAGTAACTTGGGGATGTTTGGTGTTCAATCATTCGGTCCAATCATCAATCAACCTAACTCAGCAATCCTTGGGGTTAGCTCAACAATTGAGAAACCTGTTGTAGTAAATGGTGAAATCGTGATTCGTCCAATTATGAGTCTTGGTTTAACAATTGACCACCGTGTCGTAGATGGTATGGCTGGTGCTAAGTTTATGAAAGACTTGAAAGCTTTAATTGAAAACCCAATCTCAATGTTGGTTTAGAGAATTTATTTTTAGAAATATAGATAAAGGAAGTAAGATATGGCCTTAGAAGTAATTATGCCAAAAGCCGGCGTGGATATGACAGAAGGACAAATCGTCCAATGGAATAAAAAAGTCGGAGAATTTGTAAAAGAAGGAGAAATCCTTTTGGAAATCATGACTGACAAAGTCAGCATGGAATTGGAAGCAGAAGAAGACGGTTACTTGATCGCTATCCTGAAAGGGGACGGCGAGACTGTTCCTGTTACTGAAGTTATCGGTTATCTTGGTGAAGAAGGGGAAAATATCCCAACAGCTGGAGGATCTGCACCAGAAGCTAGCCCAGCACCTGCAGCAAGTGCTTCGAACGATGATGGTAAGAGCGATGATGCTTATGATATCGTTGTTATTGGTGGTGGACCTGCTGGTTATGTTTCTGCCATTAAAGCAGCTCAATTAGGTGGTAAGGTTGCTCTTGTTGAGAAATCTGAACTTGGTGGAACTTGTTTGAACCGTGGATGTATCCCAACTAAGACTTACCTTCACAACGCCGAAATTATCGAGAATATCGGTCATGCAGCAAATCGTGGTATCGTAATTGAAAATCCTAATTTCACAGTTGATATGGAGAAACTTTTAGAAACAAAATCTAAAGTTGTCAATACCCTTGTAGGTGGTGTTGCAGGACTTCTTCGTAGCTATGGAGTTGATGTTCATAAAGGTATCGGTACTATTACTAAAGATAAGAATGTCTTGGTAAATGGTTCTGAATTGCTTGAAACTAAGAAGATTATCCTTGCTGGTGGTTCAAAAGTAAGCAAAATTAACGTTCCTGGTATGGAATCATCTCTTGTGATGACTAGTGATGACATCCTTGAAATGAACGAAGTACCAGAAAGTCTCGTTATCATTGGTGGTGGAGTTGTCGGTATCGAGCTTGGCCAAGCCTTCATGACATTTGGTTCAAAAGTTACTGTTATCGAAATGATGGATCGTATTGTTCCAGCAATGGATGCGGAAGTATCTAAGAACCTTCGCTTGATTCTTGAACGCAAAGGTATGACTATCTTGACAGGTACTAAACTTCAAGAAATCATTGAAGAAGATGGCAAACTCCGTATCAAAGTTGAAGGCAAAGATGATATCATCGCAAATAAAGCACTTCTTTCAATCGGTCGTGTTCCAGACCTTGAAGGAATCGGAGAAGTTGAGTTTGAGTTAGACCGTGGTCGTATCAAGGTTAACGAGTACATGGAAACTTCTGTTCCTGGTATTTATGCACCAGGTGATATCAACGGTACTAAGATGTTGGCACATGCTGCCTTCCGTATGGGTGAAGTTGCTGCTGAAAATGCCCTTAAAGGAAACCACGCTGTTGCCAAATTGAACTTGACTCCTGCAGCTATCTATACACTTCCAGAAGTAGCAGCAGTTGGTTTGACTGAAGAACAAGCTCGTGAGAAATACGATGTCCAAATCGGTAAATTCAACTTTGCCGCAAACGGACGTGCAATTGCATCAGATGCTGCTCAAGGATTTGTTAAAGTCATTGCCGATAAGAAATATGGTGAAATCCTCGGAGTCCACATCATTGGTCCTGCAGCTGCAGAATTGATCAATGAAGCGTCAAGCATCATCGAAATGGAAATCACTGTAGAAGAAATGCTTAAGACAATCCACGGTCACCCAACATACTCTGAAGTTATGTACGAAGCATTTGCTGATGTTCTTGGAATGGCTATCCATTCACCTAAGAAAAAATAAAAATAGATAGACTAGACTGGAATTATTTTCCAGTCTCTATCGTATTAGAAGGTATCTTATGAAATACATTATCAATCATTCAAACGACACTGCTTTTAATATCGCCTTGGAAGAATATGCCTTTAAACACCTTTTGGATGAGGATCAAATCTTCCTTCTTTGGATTAATAAACCATCTATCATTGTCGGTCGTCACCAGAACACTATCGAAGAAATCAATCGTGATTATGTACGCGATAACGGTATTGAAGTAGTCCGTCGGATCAGTGGTGGTGGAGCTGTTTACCATGATTTGAACAACCTTAACTATACCATCATTTCAAAAGAAGATGAAAACAAGGCCTTTGACTTCAAGAGCTTCTCTACTCCGGTAATCAATACCTTGGCTGAACTTGGTGTTAAAGCTGAATTTACAGGTCGTAATGACTTGGAAATCGATGGTAAGAAATTCTGTGGAAATGCGCAAGCCTATATCAACGGACGTATCATGCACCATGGTTGTCTTCTCTTTGACGTGGATTTGTCAGTCCTAGCTAACGCACTTAAAGTGTCTAAAGATAAGTTTGAATCAAAAGGGGTTAAATCAGTCCGTGCTCGAGTAACTAATATTATCGATGAGTTGCCAGAAAAGATCACTGTTGAAGAATTCCGTGATTTACTCTTGGAATACATGAAAAAAGAATACCCTGAGATGACTGAATACGTTTTTTCTGAGAAAGAATTGGCTGAAATCAATCGTATCAAAGAAACTAAGTTTGGAACTTGGGACTGGAACTATGGGAAATCACCTGAATACAATGTCCGTCGTGGAACTAAATTCCCAAGCGGTAAAGTTGAAATCTTTGCGAATGTTATTGAGTCAAAAATTCAAGACATTAAGATTTATGGTGACTTCTTCGGTATCGAAGATGTAGCAGCTGTAGAAGATGTCCTTCGTGGTGTCAAATACGAACGCGAAGACGTTCTTAAAGCCCTAGAAACCATTAACTTAGGCCGTTACTTCGCAGGAATAACTGCAGAAGAAATTGCTGAAGCTGTTGTTGAATAAAAAAAGAAGTTGGTTTTTCCCAGCTTCTTTTTTGCAAGAATTATGTACATAATTTATATTATGTATCTTATAAACTATCCAAGGCATTTTTCTGCTCATCATTAACGATATGTGTATACAAGTCAGTTACTTGTGTGCTTGCATGTCCAAGTTGATGACTTACCAAAACTTGTGATTTGGTTGCATCATATAGACGTGTTGCAAGCGTATGGCGTAGTTTGTGGGGAGTTACGCGGACTTTAAAGTCTTCCGAATACTTGGCCACCATCTTTTCAACACTAGAAGTATCGATACGGTTTGGAACACCTCGATACAAGGTCAGAAAGAGAGCTGTATCAGTCCTTTCTGTCTTATAACGTTTGTCTCGAATAGCAAGATATTGCTCCAGATAAGGCTTAGCAAAGGCGGCTACATTTACCGAATCGCGTTTCCCACCTTTTCGAGTGACGTCAATGACCATCATCTTAAGATTGAGGTCACGAAGGTCTAGGTTAACAGCTTCAGATAAACGGACACCAGATGCCAAGAGAAGGGCGATAATGGCCAAATCACGTTCCTTATTTTTTTTAAACGATGATAGAGCACGATTTGAGAGTTGTTGTGGGTACTCTTGGTCGATATAAGTCAGAAAACCTTCTGTTTCATCACCTAAAAAGAGTTTTTGCTTGATATTCTCAGCCCGTGCAGCCAAGGTTTCTTTCTTTTTCTTGGTAGCAACCTTCTTCATGACATTACGATAGAAATAAGGTTCCCCTTGCTCGTTTTCAACTTCCTCAGTTAAATACTTATAAAGACTAGAAAGAGCTGATAAAGTACGGTTAATGGTTGTTTGGGAGACACCATTTTTAGTTGTATTAGCATTAAGCAAAGGACGTTCACGTAAGTAAAGAATAAAAGATTCCATGTCTTTCTTGGTCATGTTCTCCAGAACATCCAAAGGAATATTTGCCATAGTATCAGCATCCGATATACCAGATTCCAAAACCCAGGTGAAAAATCGATCGTATTCCTTTAAGTATTCGTACAATGTCGTAAAACTGTAGGGAACGGCCAATTTTGATTGGTAGTATTCCAGAACGTACCAGGGCATAACTTGTTTGAGTTTATCAATCCGTTCTAATAAGATCTCGCGTTTCATGTTTTTCTCCAAATATTCTATACTAGTAGTATAGCATAGCTAGTTATATTTTTCAAGAAAATTATAGTTTTTCGGAAAGATGTTATAGGGGAGATAATTTATACTATATCAAATAAACTACTTTGTTTGTGCCTCAATTATTATTCGCTGTAATTTGAAAGCCATCTAAAGCTATCTCCTTGCTTTCTCAATTTATATATTTTAACTTTATCTTCATAAGTTAATTTGATAATAAAACACTCCAAAAGTTAATTTTTTTCTGTCTAACTTTTGGAGTGCAGTTCAGAACGTGTTTTGTTTTATTTATTTTGTTACATTTTCCTTTTTATATAACATAAATTGTAGAACACGTATTCGCATTTAATTACAGTTATATCCAAATTCACGAGTTTGAAGAGCAATTTTCCACCAAGATTCGCGACTGATTACTGTATTTCCAATTTCTTTATTGTCGCTTGGAAGAACTTCTAGAAGCGTATAAGTAAAGTAAGCTTCAAAATAACTTGCACCCTCCTTTTCAAAGAGTTCTTTCAAGGCCTTATTTCCACCATGGTAGGTTTCAACATACTCTGTCCAACGACCCCAAAGTTTGTTTTGTCCGTAAGCAGAACCTACGTACTGTTTTCCAGTCTTAGTGTCTGTCTGTAGATAAATAGCATTCAAATGAGACAAAGCTGTTTTCCATGTTGGATTTTGATTTTTAATAATGCTCTTCAACTCTTGGTAAGTCAAACGAACATTTCGATAATTTTGAAATTCAACACTTGAAATCTCACGCTCTAAAATAGAGTGTAGCATAAATCCTTTTGCTGTAGCTGTTTCCAAACCAATTCGTACATGTTGTGAACTGTCAGGACGCTCAAATTTAACAATTAAACGGCCTTTCAACTTACTGTGCTCAGGAGCTAAATTCAACTTGTAATAAGTCGTTACACGGTCTTCATACGTTTGTTGGTAAGTACCGCTTTGAGAGTAAGCTCCTACAAAGAGCCACAATTTATTAGCTTCGTCATATGGGATTAAGTGAATGGTATAAGGGCGGTCCATTACATAGGACCAATGAGGTGTATCAGTCTTACGCAAAGTGTCATAGAGATACCCCATTTGTTCCAATAATTTTGGTTGGTCATTAATATAAAGGCTTTTCGTATCAATTCCAAATTGATCGATTTTATCTAATTTTACGTAAAAATCTTCTGGGTTTTGAATGTTTAAGATTTCTTGCAATACTACTGTTTCCATTTTAAATTCCTTTCAATTTGTAGTTAACTACTTACTTTATAGATCCTACGATTCAAATTGTTGTGTGCTCTCTAGCTATATAAAATAGCTTATTTTGTCCTTCTGTATTATTAATTATTGACGCATATTCGCAAAAACTTTGGTAGAACACTACACATATTCAACTTTCTCATTCTTTGCTTGTATTTGAATTTGAAAACTAAAGATGAGATTTATTTTATTTTATATTTTGGAACTTATCTTTTTCATAAAACCACAAAATCCATCCTTGCCTAAAAATATTTAATTACATAATTTATGTTACGTAATTACAACAACAAATCTTTCACTTTTCCAATTTCACTTTTTGGAATTACGAGATGAATCATATCACCTAGATACATCCTTGTAGATCCATTAACTGTCTTACTCTTACCATTATGTACCTGGGTTGTGATGAGCACATTGTGTGGTAAATTGAGTTCATGTACTTGCTTACCAGCTATCTTATCAGAAACTGGGATTTCAATAAGAGTAACTTCACCATCGTCACTTGCGGTTTCTGGTAACATTTTCTCCAGCATGGCTTCATAGACAGGTGCTCCTTTGAGTAGATCCATGATAATATAGGCAACTAGGGTCACCATCCCTAAAGGCATGAAATTGCGGATGTCACCAACCATTTCCGTCACAAGAATCATAGCTGTCAAAGGTGCTTTTGAGATAGCCCCAAAATACCCGCTCATTCCAAGAATCACAAAGATAGGAAATTGCTGCTGGGTAACAAGGCCTAGATTGACACAAATAACACCAACCAGGGCACCAAGTAAGGATCCTAAAGCTAAAATTGGCAAAAAAATACCACCTGGCAGTCCACTACCATAACTGATCATACTCCAGATAAATCGAATGATAAAGTAAATTAAGAGAATTTGAAAACTATAATCTTGTTCTGTTAAGGATAAGACAAGCTGATTGCCCCCACCAAGTATCTGTGGTAGGAATATTCCTACTGGAATGATAAGGAGAAAGGCTAGAATAGGATAATAGGCCTTATCCAGATGAATCTTTTGACCAATCCAATCATATACTTTTCCGACATTCAGAACGGCTTTTTCATAGAGGAAACCTGAGAGACCTAGAAAAATTCCCATCACCAGATAAATCCAATATTGGCTCAAGTTCATGAGAGGGATATTGTCCGGCATATCAAGTACAGGTGTTAAGCCAAAGATGAGAAGAGAAACGAAGTTTGCTACTAGACTAGCAGCCAAGGTAGAAACCCAGAAAAATCGTGAAAAATGATGGTAGACTTCTTCTACTACAAATAGGAGTCCTGCAATAGGTGCATTAAAAGCTGCAGCAAGTCCAGCAGCAGCTCCGCTAGCAATCAAAGAACGCTCTTCGACAGGGCTAGACTTGAGCCACTTAGCAACCCCTTTACCTCCAACAGCACCTAGTTGAATACTTGGACCTTCACGCCCTAACATGAGTCCACTTGCAATTGCGAGAATACCAAGAACATATTTCTTCCATAGCACACTCCACCAGTTGAGAGACATGAGACCTTTTAACTCTGCCTCAACTTGAGGAATACCAGAACCTTTGATATCTTTTTCCGAGCGTGTTAATTTGGCGCTAAGCCAGCAAATAACAAGATAAAGCAAGGAGATAATCAACAGATTACGTACAAGATTATCTTGATCATGATAAAGCCCTTGGATGACATGAAATCCTTTTTCAATAGAAAACCGAAAAGACCCAACAATAAGGCCTACGACTAATCCAACGATAATTCCT
This sequence comes from Streptococcus sp. 27098_8_91, assembly GCF_041432385.1. Classification (NCBI taxonomy): domain Bacteria; kingdom Bacillati; phylum Bacillota; class Bacilli; order Lactobacillales; family Streptococcaceae; genus Streptococcus; species Streptococcus sp. 27098_8_91. The sequence goes on along the minus strand of NZ_JAPVZN010000002.1, from coordinate 175,426 downwards.
CGCCCTACTTGAGATAGAATTGTACTTGACGCAAAGGCAAATTCTTTCTTGGAACTAAGTGTTTCCGACTGTTCCTCCATAATTTTCTCCTTTAATTATTAATTATCTTTTTCAGCTTCTGAAACGATCGTTTTAATCGGTTCAAAGCTTGTGCGATGAATGGGTGTAACACCGTGCTTTTCTAAACCTTCTAAATGTTTAGCCGTTCCATAACCAGCATTTTGAGAAAAATCATAACCTGGAAATTCCTGATCATAGTTTGCCATGATTTTATCTCTGGTAACCTTAGCAATGATGGATGCAGCTGCAATGGATAGGGAATTCGCATCTCCTTTGATGATGGATGTCTGAGAAATCGGTAAATCCAACTTCATAGCATCAATCAAAAGGTGTTCTGGTTGAGGGTCAAGCTGAGAGATAGCTTCTTTCATAGCTAGTTTAGTTGCTTCATAGATATTGACTTGATCAATGACTTGATTGTCCATAATGCCAATACCAATTGCTAGAGCATTGTCCTTAACGGCTTGAAAAATCTCCTCGTGTTTTTTCTTAGGGATCTTTTTACTGTCATTTAAGCCTTTAATCTTACAATTTTGGGGCAGAATGACTGCTGCAGCAACAACAGGACCAGCTAAAGGCCCACGTCCAACTTCATCTACACCTGCAATTAAGCTAATACCTTGAGCGTAAAGCTCTTTTTCATAAGATAACATGCCTTCTAAGCGGAGATTTTCATCAATTTCAGCTTGAATAGCTTTTTTGCGCTTTTCAATTTCTTTTTGGACACCTGAACGAGAATCTTTTTCAAATTCTTTAAACAAGGTGCTATTAAGTTCAATTATCTTTGCTAATTCTTCTTTTATTTCTTTAATCGTTGCCATTGAGGTCTTCCAATGTATCTAATGTATAGTTGCCTAGTTTTCCATCACGAACTTCCTTGACGAAAAGGTTGTAAAAACGATCGTAATCATTACGGAAACCAAGGATACGAGTCATGTCCATGATGATTTCAGGAGCTTCATCGTCCAGATTCATTTGTTTAAAACGTTCTTGAAGCTTATCAGGATAATGGGTTTTAAAGTAATTGAGACCGAAAATAGTCACTTCATCCATTGGAAGCAATTGATCCTTTATTGCTCCTGTAAGGGCAAGTTTAAGAGCAACAGTTTCATCTTCAAATTTTGGCCAGAGAATCCCTGGAGTATCCAAGATTTCCAAATCCTTATTTGTTTTGAGCCATTGCTGACCCTTTGTCACACCTGGCTTATTACCAACTACAGCAATTTTCTTACCAGCCAAACGGTTCATTAGCGTCGATTTACCAGCGTTTGGAATACCGATTATCATGGTACGTAAGGTTTCGATTTGAATCCCACGTTCCTTTTGACGAGCTATCTTATCTGCCATGAGTTTCTTAGCAGCGTCCGTTACAACTTTTACCGTAATTTGCTCTTTAGAATTGATTGCCAGTGTTTGAATGCCTTGTGATTCAAAATGCTGACGCCATTCTTTTGTTAATGCTGGGTCTGCTAGGTCTGCCTTGTTCAAAATCAATAGTCTTGGTTTATCTCCGATGATTTTAGTCAGCATCGGATTTTGACTTGACAAGGGCAAACGTGCATCTACTAAAACTGTCACAAAATCAACGAATTTTAAATTTTCCTGAACCTGACGACGCGCCTTAGACATATGTCCAGGAAACCATTGAATAGTTGCCATTCTGTAAAATTCCTTTCTCTTATTGGATTTGTATTTATTTTTCCAGTTTCAAAAATTAAATAGATATCCTTTTTCTAAAATAAATCACTATCTTTTATTATAACATGATTTCTCGTATTTGACGCTTGATTCAATGCCGATTGTAAAATGTTTTCTAAGTAAATCAGTCACAAATGAAATTCCTCATTGTCTAAAACGATTGAAAAATAATAGTGTTCACCATAATTTTTAACATAGTTGCTGATATACTTTTCTGTTTGAAAAATGGATTTACTGCTATCAATAGTTGGATCTTGTTTCTCGTAATACCAATTATCATAAGTATGTGTCAGTTGGCCATTCTTGTAGCAAAACACATCTCCACCTAATATTGTCAGATTGTTTGCTTGGACAATAGCAAGTAAGTCTGGGATTGCTGAATAATCATAAGCGTATGCATCAATCCCTAAGTCACGTAGATCAATTCCTCTTTTATTTCTATTCTCAATATTCTGTTTCATAAAGTTCATTTCTCAAGTTTCTCTTGATAAGCAAAATCGATAACCACCATACAGTCGTTATCGATTTTAATGATTTTTAATCTTTTTCGCCTAGTTGACTATTGATTCTCATCATGATACTTGCAATTTTTTCTCCCCAGTATGGATCTGAAGCATAAAGAACATTCATACCTGATGATTTATTTCCTAGGTATGTTCTGCCATTATCGATGTAATTTTCGCGAATCCACTTAGCTGCACCTAAGATACCCTTGTCAACATCGTCGAAGCTTTTAGCTGAATCATATGGTGTTGTATCGTAAGCTGCGATACCGAAGAAATTATTTTTATCCTTAGCGATTTGGCTACGTCCCCATGAACTTTCAAGGGCACTATGGGCGATTAGATAGAGAGCGTTGATCTGATAGCGTTCTTCAGCTTCTTTAAAGATTGCCCCCTTACCTGCCAGACGACTTCCCTTGATATTCATAAGAGAATAGACTTTATCTAATTCTTCAGCTGTGTAATTGCTTGGTTTTCTTAAATCTCTAAATAAGAAAGGATTTTCAACTGTAAAGTTTTCAAAGTTAATACCATCAGCTGAATAGTATTTTTTGCCAATGGCCATTGATGAATTATGAGGTGCTACACGAATACTTGCGTAAGGTGATAACTCATGGTAAAGATAACGACCATCCGTAGTATAGTGAGGAATGAATTCACTATCTGTGCTGACCGCTACTAGATCACTCTTGTTCATATATCCTGAAAGTCCTGATATTTTGACTGGAAGTCGACCACCTTGAACTTCAGCCCCAGTAACCGAAACAATGCTACCTTGTGAGATATAGCTGAGTCTATCACCAGAAGCACTGTATACATAAGCTGTAATTGGTGTTACTTTATAATAGGATGATGGATCAGAAATCCATTTTCCATTGCTTTGGAATGAATAGTCTTTACCTTTGATTTTGAAAGTCCCTGTTACATATACCCCATCATCTTTGAGGTAATACCAAGCATCATAGTTCTTATCAAAAATCCATTCATTCTTAGCCATATAGCCACCAGATTTTAGATAGTAAGCACCCTGCCATTGATTTTCAGCATAAGCACCGTCCGACTTGAGGTAGAACCAGCTATTATATTTCTTATCAAAGATCCATTCATTCTCAGCCATGGCTCCACTATCTTTTAGATAGTATTTAGATTTCCATTGACTACTTAGCATGTCACCATCTTTATTAAAATAGTACCATGTACCGTTGATTTTTTCCCACTTGTCGCGAATAATTTTTCCTGATTCTGTAGCAAAGTACCATTTATCAGCAATTTTTACCCAAGAATTTTCTGCCATAGCACCGCTAGTCTTGAGAAGATAATCATTATAAATAGTATTGCTTAACATTGTGCCAGATTCATCAAATCGATACCAAACACCAGCTATCTTTTTCCAAGTATTACGAGTAATTTTCCCGTCCTCATTGGCATAGTACCATTTATCAGCAATTTTCACCCAAGCATTTTCTGCCATAGCACCACTACTTTTGAGAAGATAATCATTATAAATAGTATTGCTTAACATTGTGCCCGATTCATCAAATCGATACCAAACACCAGCTATCTTTTTCCAAGTATTACGAGTAATTTTCCCGTCCTCATTGGCATAATACCATTGATCGTCAATTTTTACCCAAGAAGATTCTGCCAAAGCACCGCTATTATTCAATAGATAATCATTAAAGATAGCGTTACTAAGCATGATGCCATCTTGATTAAAATAGTACCAAACACCAGCTATTTTTTTCCAATTCGAAACTGGTTGATTATTCTCATAATAACGCCATTGGTTATTTTCTTTTTGCCAACCTTCTTTGTTAACTACTTCTACTATTGCTTCTTTTGAAGATTGTTCCTGGGTATCAGGAGTTTGAGAGGTTGCTTTTTCAGCTTCGCTTTGATTTTTCTTCTCATTGCTTACTGTATTGGTAGCAATCTTTTCTGATGATTGAACATTATTGGTAGCTTGAGAATCCTCGGCATAGACGGTCGTTTTTGCAAAACATGCCATAGAGAGGGCAACCGTACTTGCCAGCAATATTTTTTTCATTCTTTTCTCCTAGTAAATACCAAGATTGGGATTTGTTTTTCCTAAATATTGTATTAAAATCGCTAATTATCCATTTTATTATACAATATTCTGTTAAATATAAAAGTAGTATCTTTCAGAAGAAAAGAACTTGTAATATTTCTACAATATTTTAGAAATAAAAGGCGATAAAAAGTAGTCGAAAATCAGCTGAACGACTACTTTTTTATAACATTATGCCTGACCATAGACTTCTTTGCGATTTGTTTTGGTTGCTTTAGTAGAATTCTTCCAAAGGTTTGGATTGATGAAAATAGTGACAATCGCTAGTATTGCAAAACCAATCCCAACATGCCAGTAGGGTGTATCCAAGGTTGTAGAGCGTCCTGAAAGATTGACAATTCCTCGGAAAAGTGTACCCGCTGTAATAATCGCTACTGCCGAATTCCATAGATTTAGACTAATACGAGAGAAATGAGGGAGAACCTTGAGAAAGATTGCTAGTAGAATCCCCCCTACAAGAGGTGCAGTAAATAGATAGTGCATATGAACAGAAGTTTCTCCAAAGCTGAATGCTTCGTAAATTCTAGAAAATGCAAAGAAGAAAATAGTGATTAGTGTGTAAGAAATGACTGTTTTCTTAAAACGTTTTTTGCCAAGATTAGTAACCGATGTAGACAATATCACTCACCGCCCTTTCTGAAATTTTGTTTCCTCCAGTCGTTGGTTTATTGATAACCTGACCGTTGAAGTAAAGTGTAGATGATCCACCACCATCAAGGTTGTAGGCTGTTTTTGCTCCATAAGATTTCATAACCTCAGCAAGCTGATAAAGAGAGAGACCTTCACTTTCAGAGGTACGTCCATCTGAAACCACGATGATATAGTGGTTTTCATCGATAATACCAATAGCTGTACGAGGATTTGAAGCCATGGCCTGTCCTACTTCTGTATTGGTATCAACTGCAATTTCACCATTTTCGACCAAGGCTGGTCCAAAAGCCAAGAGATTGACGACACCGTCATTTACTAGTTGCTCAGCCGAGATCTGATCTTCGTAAATAACCTTGAAAGAGCCATCTTTATAAATAGCTAGGTCGCCATTACTAGAATCTTCACGAACAGTATCACGATAAACTACTCCATTACGGATAACATAACCTGTTGAGTTAGCACCATAGTAGTCCCCGTTTACCGCTAAAATGGCATTGTTGTCAGCTGCGGTTACAGAGGTTTTAGCAGTTACGTTAGTTCCATAGGCATTTTGAGCAAAGGCAGTTTTCAGATAATCTGATGAGCTCAGAGTAATATCAGCAACGTAGACTTGTGTATTATTGACCGTCGTTTCAGACAAATTGACGGAAATATTGTCATCTTTATAACTAGAGTCAGTGACAGTAGCTGTCTTAGCAGCTTGACTTGCTGCTGCAGCATTGGAACTTGTGCTAGTTGTAGCGACTGTTGATATTGTCTCAGCGAGGACAAAGGTCTTTAGCATTGAGTAACTAAAGGATCCTGTCAAGAGTAGGCCAAGAACTGAGGCGTAAGCATAGCGTTTCTTTAAAAATTTCATAATACAGTTGATGTCCTTTCCTTAAAGATGAATTTCTTCTGCACTGTCCAAGAGACAGCGAAGAGAAGGATGCCGACGATAACTTTGGCAATCAGAAGGTTGATTCCGAAGACTGTAAAGAAGAGACGAATCAGTAGCGTGTCTAAGACAAAGAGTCCGACTGCTAGACCAAAGTACCCCATCCCTGTTTTTACAAGGCTATCGTCATTTTTAAATACTAGTTTTTTATTTGTAGAATAGTTAAAAATTGAGCTAGTCACACGAGCTACTCCGTTTGCTAGAAAAATTCGTAGACTCGTCGGAACTGTCGGCAAAATCAAGATTGCTAGGGCGTAAACGACATAGTCTACAACAAAGCTACTGAGAGATGATAAGGCAAATTTAAAGATATTTTTATAAATCATGAGCCCGTCTTGGATTGGGCGGAAGTGTGAAGCCTCATTATCATTGATATAGACAGTTTCAATAGGCACTTCTAGAATCTCGTATTCTTTCGTTGCTTCGAGCAACATATTCATTTCATATTCATAACGTTGGCCTTCTATTTTTAACATAAAAGGAATCAAGTTTGTCGTAAAAGCACGAAGACCTGTCTGCGTATCTGTTACTCCTACTCCTGTTTGAAGTTTAAAGAGAGCTTTGGTTAAGCTGTTACCAAAACGGCTACGAAGGGGAACTTTTCCAGAAAAGGCACGTACACCCAAGATTAGCTTGTTTGGATTTTCGGAAGCTTTATTAGCCGTGCGGAAAATATCCCATACCTTGTGCTGTCCATCCGCATCTGCTGTGACAACCGTACCATAAATGTTTTGTTCTTGGATATAAGTAAAGGCTGTTTTTAGAGCCTGCCCTTTACCTTGGTTCACTTGGTGACGAATGACAGTAGCAAATTGTTTTGCTTTATCAAAGATTTTTTGGCACTCTGATGAACTGCCGTCGTCTATGACTAAGATATGAAAATCACTCTTTTCGTGAATTTTTTCGATGAGTTTGATAAGGTTATTATCTGGTTGATAAGCTGGAATGACTATGTAGTTCATATCGATACCTCTTTCTTTGATGATGGTATAACTATACAGAAAATCGCTTAAAGATACCTTATATCAGTTTTCTTTAAGAAAAAGTTTAAAAAACTTTAAGCTTAAAAAAGGACTTATCACTCAATAAGATATTTAGTTTGAATTTTCAGATAAAAATAAATATACAAAAATCCTCAAATAGCGACTGTATTTGAGGATGATTCTTATCATACAATGAGAGTACTTAGTCTATTTTCTCTCTTAACTTTTCAACAAAGAGATAGGCTGCGGGGCAGGTTAGGGTATTTTTAATAGTAAGATTATTGATTTGGTAAATCTTCTTACGGTCAGTATGTGGAAATTCACGACAGGCTTTGGGACGAACATCGTAGATGGAACAGAGATTATCGCCTCCTAGAAATGGACAGGGCATAGATTTGAAGACCTTATCCCCATCCTCGTCTACCTGCAAAAACTCAGCTTCAAAGGCTGGCAATTTCATTTTAAAGTACTTTGCAATACGTGTGATATCTGCTTCTTTGAAGTCTGGACCAAGACTCTTGCAGCAGTTAGCACAGGCTGTACAATCAATTTCATTAAAAACTTCTTGATGGATTTCAAGCGCAATTTTATCTAAATTTTTAGGAGCTTTCTTCTTTAGATTTCCTAAAAACTTACGATGCTCTTTTTGTTTTTGCAAGGCTAGTTGGTGATAATATTCGATATCGATTTCTTTTGACATAGTTTCTTTCTAATTTTTTAATGTTGATACAAATATTTTAAATTTATGCATAAATTAAATTATGTAAAAACTTTGAGACATAATTTTAACAATAATGACTCTCTCCATGCAGGACGAAAACTACTGCTATACTAACATTCTTTCTAAAAAAGGTTTGATGCAGTTGGTTAAAATGCCTTCTATCCAAGATTTTTGTGCGGACGATAGATTCTCCGCATCAAAACATTCCTTTAGAAAATCACGTACCTGATCAGGTGCTATTTCAAATTCAAAAGCCTTCATTTTGTAGAAAAAGTCAAACAAAGTGTTAGAGAGATAGTCAGTTGAAAATGGAATTTCTCCAGTTTTTCGATACATGATTAGAAGTCGGGAAAATCGAGCTTTTTCTTCGGGTATATCCTTAAAATACGAGTTAAGCAACCAGACTTGCTTTTGTTTTCTTTCAAGATGATCTTGACTAGCAATGCGTTGATCCTTTTCAAGTTCTCTTTGGTACTGTTTTGATTTTATAGAACGTTCTGTACGATTTTTACCAAAGAGAATTTTTTCCCACTGGCGTTCCTCTAGAGTCAGTGTTTCGCTCAGTCCAAAGTAATCCTGATAGGCACGTTCAGCTGGTCCCATTGCTAGAACCAGATTATCCGCGTATTGTTTAGCAATCTTGTCTCGCTTCTTTCGCTCCTTTTCAGCCTTGATGCGAAGTTCCTGCTCATAGTCAATTTTTTCTTTTCCTAGTTTAACTAGATAGAGTTGATCATCAGATTTTCCAAGCAAAAAGGGTTTGATAAATTTTTCAAGGACTTCTTCCATACGAGCTTTCTTCAAAGGCTCTGCTCTACTCCAACTTCCACCTTGAAATACTTCCAAAAAGAGTTGATAATCCTTTTCTGGTGAGAATTGATTACCTCGATTTGACTTAAAAGCTCCCTTTTCCCATAGCCAGTTGAGCAGTCGTTCATCAAAATCTGTTTTATTAACTCGAATGACTTCTTTTTTCTGGGCCTTTCTGGTTAGATTTTCAAGCTTTCTGAGAAGTTTTTCTTCCTCTTCTAGCTGTTGATCTAGGCTAATTCTTTGGAAATGACGCACACAGTCACTCCCGATAGGAAAGAGACGTTTGCCAGTAACTCCGTTAAAAAGTTCATATGCATACTTAATAGCATTACCGCAGACACAATTGCTTCGACCGATTCCATTAAAAATCAAGGAAACTTCACTCCATTCTTTGGTAGCTTGTTCCCAAGTATCGGCTTTAGAGGCCTCTAAAACTGCATCATATAAGTTTTTTCTAACAGGAATGGACATGATGTCTCCTTTCTTTTTAAAGTTTAACGACTTCTACTTGGTCTTTACCAAGTAGAATCAAATATTTCTCAACTGTTTCTATCTGATATGAACGAGATAGAGCCTCTGCATAGAGTTCTAATTGACCACGATAACGTTCAACAAGCTGACTAGCATGCTCATAACGGTCTGTCTTGTAGTCAAAGAGAGCAATCTTATCATCGTAGAGGAGATAACCATCTAAGATTCCACGGACAACAAAGTTTTCTTGGCTCTTCTCGTCTCTTTTTAACATTGAGAAAGGTTGTTCTCGATAGAGTTTATCTTGATTTGCAAGAATTTCTTGACCGAGAGCTGTATCAAAGAAGGATAAAATTTTTCCTAGATTGATTTTGGATTTGACATCCGAGCTTACTTGAACTTGCTCCAAGGCCTCTGTTAAAGTCTCTAAAGTGGGGTTCTTAGCTAGATTAATTCTCTGCATGAGTTCATGGGTGGCACTACCAATCTCAGTTCCAGTGACTTTTTCTGTCTTGGAGAAGTCTGGAAGTTCAAACTGAATCAAATTATCTTTCACTTTACTTTGACCAGCTACTACTACTCCTTCCATATCCATGACTGGTTCATAGAACTTTTTAATCTGACTTGGCGTTTGAACACTTGGAAGATTAATTGCTGCTCGGTGGACTTGATTATAGACTTCCACTTCTTTCAGCATTTCTAAAGCTTCCTTAATGGTATCAGATTGACGGTTGCTTGCCTGAGAAAGATCTTGGAGATGGCTTTTAGTTTCCAACTTACCGATAGCTTCTTCTGTCAGTTGTTCTTCACCCTCGAAACGAACACTAAAGTGTAAGTCCTCTTTAGAAAAAGCTTGGTAAATGGCCCAAATCCAATCTTGGAAATTACTAGCATCTAGTCTAGTTTCTCGAGTCAAAAGACCTTTTCCATTTGTCGGGTATTCTTTAGACTCCAACTTCTCCCTTGATCCCTTTCCGACTAGATAGATTTTTTTCTCAGCACGAGTCATGGCTACATAAAGTAAACGCATCAACTCAGAATAGCTTGCTAATTGGAGTTCTTCTTCATTTTGCGTATAGGTCAAGCTAGGGATAGATAATTTAATAGTAGATGGAACGTATTCCTCTTTGGAATCTGTATCATCTGTAGCAACTCTAGCTACGTACTTAAGACCAAGGCCATTTTTACGACTTAGGATGACTTGAGACATGGAATCTTGCTTGTTGAATTGCTGATCAATATTAAGGATAAAGACATAAGGAAACTCTAGGCCCTTACTTTTATGAATACTCATAAGTTCTACTGCATCCTTAGGTGGTGCCACAGCAACATTAGCAAGATCATGTTGGGCTTCCAAGACCTGATCTATCATTCGAATAAAGCGAGATAATCCCTTGAAATTACTCTTTTCAAACTGATCAGCTCGTAAAGCTAAGGCATAGAGGTTAGCCTGTCTGGCCTGTCCATTTGGTAAAGCACCGACATAGTCATAGTAAAAACGATCGCTATAGATTTTCCAAATGAGATCATAAAGTGAGTGCGTTTTAGAATACAAGCGCCAAGCCTGGACTGTTTCCATGAAGAAGTTTAGTTTCTTTTGTAATTCAGCTTTGATTAAATCCTTTTGAAGACCAGTTTTCTCCTGAGCATTGACTAGTTTTTCATAAAAATTTTCTTGAACCTTATCCTCGGATTTTTGAAGAGCTAGACGAGCTAATTCATCCTCATCAAAGCTAAACATCGGAGACTTCATGAGAGCAACCAAAGCAAAGTCTTGAAGAGGGTTGTGGATGACACGAAGAGTATCCAACATAACCTGCACTTCTAGGGATTGCAAATAGTTTGATTGTGCGCCATCTGTCTTAACTGGAATACCATATTCAGACAAGGCAAGTAAAACCTGATCATTGCGACTTCTACTGGCAGTTAAGAGAGCCATGTCCTTGAAAGGGACACCTTTATCATTGTGGAGATGCAGTATCTCCTTAAGGACTATGCGCATCTCACCAGTCAGTTTGTTGGTTGCAAGTTCCTCATCATCAGAATCGCTATCATCCTTATCATATAAGAGAACTTCTGCCTTGTTTTCAGGATTTACTTGAATATCAGTATTTCCAAAAACAAGTTGATGCATACCGTCATAAGATATCTCTCCTACTTCCTCGTCCATAAGATGCTTAAAGACATCATTTGTAGCATCTAGAACCTCTGAACTACTACGGAAATTTTCCTTAAGCAGAATTAACTGACCTTCTTTGCCATCTTGAGCAAATCTATGAAATTTTTCGTTGAAGATTTGGGGATCTGCCTGTCTGAAACGATAAATAGACTGCTTAATATCTCCTACCATAAAACGATTATGACCGTTTGAGAGGAGTTCCAGCATTCTCTCCTGGATGTGGTTGGTATCCTGATATTCATCGACCATAACTTCGTGGAAGCGTTCCTGATATTCTAGTCTAACCTGAGGGAAGTTTTCCAAAATCTCAATGGTATAGTGGCTAATATCCGCAAATTCGAAGGCATTTTCTTCGCGTTTACGCTTTCGATAGGCAGCAACAAAATCACTCATGAAGAGTTGGAAAGTCTTTGCCAAGTTCCAAGACTCTTGATGATAATCTTCCTGGAATTTTAATAAAGTAATTTGGTCATTTAGTGCGTTTAGCTTTTCAAACTTGTCTTTTCTCTCTTGGTTGTATGCTTTTTTCAGATCTTGAAGTTCAGCCTTGCGACTAGCATTTGTGAGAGCACGGCCACCCTTATCCTTAGAAATACTCACAACTCGCTCTAGAACTTCTTGATATTGATTAAAAGTAGATTCGTTTGTTAAAGCTCCAATTTCATCAAGAACTTGTTGGACAGCTTCTAAGTAGGCTGCTTTCCCAAATTCCTTGGCATCATTCTCTAGATGATAACGGAAGAAACTTTCTAAATCCCAAAGTTTTTCCTTTATAACATCTGCGAGTTTTTCTTTGGAAACTGTAAAATCAGCCTTTTCAAAGCCTTTTAGAAAAGAATTTTCTAGCCAGGCCTGAGGATTACTAGTAGATTGTAAGAACTCATAAATCATATAGACCTGTTTACGCAATCCACGTGCATCCTTGCTTTTACCCGCAAAGTTCTTGACCAGCTGACTAAACTGTTCTTGTTCCTTACTTTGGTAGTGACTTTCGAAAACTTGTCGAAAAACATCATTCTTTAAGAGGAGTTGCTCACTTTCATTCTCAAGAATCCGAAAGTTTGGGGCGAGGTCAATCAGATAACCATGTTTAGCCAGGAACTTCTGAGTAAAAGAGTCCATAGTTCCAATAGCAGCGTTTGGTAAATCAGCTAATTGTCTTCCAAGATGCTTTTTTAGCTCCAAATCTTGAGTCTCTTGGATTTGTTGGCTGATTTTCTTTTCCAAGCGTTCTTTTAACTCGGTTGCTGCCTTTACCGTAAAGGTTGAGATAAAGAGTTGGCGAATTTCTACACCACGCGCTAGTTGATCAAGAATTCGTTCAGCCATGACAAAGGTTTTTCCTGAGCCAGCTGATGCTGAGACCAGAATGTTTTGACCAGAACTGTAGATAGCTTGAATTTGCTCAGCAGTTTTCTTGGGTTTCTTGTCAGAATGAGCTTCTGCTACTTGTAATGCTGCAATCTCTTCTTGAGATAAAAATTTCATCGTTCCAACTCCTCTCTAATTTTATTAAACCATGTTTCCTTATCATTATTTTTAGCAACCTTATCTAACAATCTTGCCTGACCTAAATGGTAGTTAGCTTCAAAACCAGTTATCGACTGATATTGTTGGACATATGGGGCAATACTTCTACCGTCTTCTGTATAAGGATTGATAGCAAAACTACCAGATAAAATCTTCTCTGCCGCCTTCTTATAGATAAGGGCGTTATAGTCCAGCAATAACTGAAATTCCTCATCAGACAACTGATAGGTTTTGTTTTTATTGTAAAGTTCCCCAAGGTTCTTTATCTCTTTTTCGAGAAATAACCCTTGATATTTCATATTCTTAGTCGTTTCTGCTAAAGCCTTTGAAAGAGTTTTAACAGTTTGTAAGGACTGAACTGGCTCAGCCATCTCTAAATACATGGCACCAAAGAAGTCTGTATTTCCTTCTTTCTTAAGAGCAGCTAGATAGGTCGGCAATTGTGAATTAAGGCCGTTATAAAAGAGAGGGAAGTTAAACTGAGTTAGAGAAGATTTGTAATCGACAACACCAATAGCTTCACTTGTCTTTAAGCGATCTATACGGTCAACTTTACCACGGACATAGACATTTCTGCCGTTTTCTAACTGAACAAAAGCTTGTTCCTTGCCACCAAAGACGGCTTCTTCCTGAATGGTTTCAATTTCAGAATTGTGACGAAGTATATGCCCAGTTGCACGCGCAACGTCTAAAAGAACTTCTTTGGTTAATTGGGCTTCCAAACTTTCTTGATAAATGGCTTGAAACTCACGTTCTTGACTGGTTTCAGAAATTGCTTGTTCTAAACGATGATCAAAGGATTCATCACTCGGAAGTTTCAATACACGTTCAAAGATCCGATGCAAGAAATTCCCGTGACTTCGTGCATCAGGTCGCAGACGCAATTCTTCCTCCAAGCCTAAGACATAACGAAGGTAATAGCTGTATTCATTTCGATAAAACTCTGTCAATCCCGAAGTTGATAGATAAAAATCTTGCTCTTGAGGATACAAGGCTTCCAAAGTTTCAGTAGCTAAGGTCTTACTTTTTGGACTTGTCGGTAGGACAGGATTATCAAGACCTTGATCTTCTAATTTTCTCCCCATGACACGAACTAGAACCTTAATAAAAGTTAAGTCCTGCTCACTTGTCTCCGTATCACCTTGCTGGTGATAAGCAACAAGACTAGACAAAAGACTGTGATAAGAACCAATATCATCCTTTGATAGGTTTCTTCGATCGATTCTCTTTTCAATCTTGCTAAAACCAAAATCCTGCAATTCTTTCAGATAAACTGACTCTTTACTCTCGTTTTCATTGAGTAGACTAGGCGCTGATAAGACTAATTGCTTCTTGGCAGAATTTACCAAAGAAAGCATGGTATAGCGATTCTTCTTAAGATTTTCATGGCTAGCAATCAATAATTGAGAGCCATCTTCAGTACCTTGGTTTAAAACTTCTCTTTCTTCATCACTCAAAAGACTAGTATTTTGGGTGATTTTAGGTAGATGATCCTGGGTTAAGCCAAGTGCATAGATGTAATCAGAAGTCAAAGGCGAAATCAAATCATAGCTTTGCACCAGAACCGTATCTACCGTTGCTGGGATTGTACGATAATTGGACAAGGACATTCCTGAATGAAGAAGAGCCAAGAAATCATCTAAAGCGACCTGAGAACCTTCAAATACAGTAGCAAATTGCTCCATTACGTGGCAAAATGCTTTCCAGACCTCTTCTTGTCTTTCTTGTTCTGTCGCATCCATGGTTTCAGATAAGGATTGTAATTGCTTGGTAACAGATGCATCCTTCAAAAAGTTGTTCCATTTTGTAAGGATATTTCCAGTCTTTTGCTTACGACTAGATAATAAAGTTTCTAGTGGATTTAGAACACGAACACGCAGCTCATTTAATTTTTCTAAATCAAATTTCCCATGATGATTTTTTGTAAATTCTTGTTTAAAGTTAGAAAGTCCATCAATACCTAAATAGCGGATATATTGTTCAAAGCTATCGATTTCTTCCTGAGCGAGATTGGTGTATAAGCCGGTTCGCAAGAGATTAACCAAATCTTCCTGACGGAAATAGTACCGTTTTAGCCGTCCCACAGATTCTACAAATTGAGTCAAAGGATGATGAGCCATAGACTCGCTTCTCCCCAGATAGAAGGGTATCTGATATTGATTAAAAATTGTCTGCAAGGACAGTTTATAAGATTCTACGTCTCCTAGTAAGATACGAAAATTTTTGTAGCTTAGTTCAGGTTCTTGGTGCAATTTCTGGCGAATACTACGAGCAATGAGCTCTAGCTCTTCTTTCTGTGTCAAACAAGACCAGATTTGCAATTCTTCTCTATCCTTAGCATCCACTTCCAAACTGACTTCAGAATAATCATAAGCACTTTCCAGTAATTTTGAGGCCTTGGCAAAAGCATCAAGATTTTTATGTTCTTGACATGCATCTTCTGCCTTGGTCTGATATTTAAAAGCTAAATGACGTAAAAACTCAACACTGGCTTGATAGAGGTTCCCTTCACTAAAGGGGCTAGTGTAGGCTTTCTTAGACGCATATACGCCAATAATAATCTCAACACCCTTACGATGAAGCAAATCCACTAGGTATTCCTCTTCTGCAGAAAAACGGGTAAAACCATCAATGACTAGGGCAATCTTGCTAAAATCGCTACTTACCTTGTTTTCTTCGATAGCATCAATCAGATAGGATAATGGACTTCCCTGTGAAACTTGACCTTGATTTAAATAAGCTGTTATCTTTACAAAAATCAAGAGTAAATCAGAGCGTTTATCAGCATCTGTCAAACTTTCCAAGTCCAAAAAACTCATCTTTGCAGTTGAAATTTCATGATAAATCTCAATCAGTTGCTGGATGAATTGCGGATCTTGTTTAATAGCCCCATAAACACGTAAATCCTTAGCGTCTATCTCAGACAGACATTTATAGAAAGCCATACCAAGACCGATATCATCGAGACTTGACCTCTCAGGAATATCATTTAAAACTAGATAACGAGCCATTTGAGCGAAGCGCGTGACTGTGATAGCAAAAGAAGCCTGCTGACTCAAGCACTCCAGCACGGCACGTTCCTTTTCAAAAGAAAGAGAGTTAGGGGCGATATAAAAGACTCGTTTGCCTTGGGCAACTAGTCCTTGAGCCTCCTTGGTTAGGATTTCTGTCAAAGAAGTCCGAATATCGGTATAAAGTAGTTTCATCTCAGCCTCGTTTGTTTTTGTCATTACCTTTTATTATATCATTTTTTAAGTAAAAACAGATTGATATAAAGCCCTAATTTTAACCTGTCCCATATCAAAAAAGTCGGAATAAAATCCGACCTTTTATAGTTATTAACTACCAGAAAACAAGAGTACCCATAATTCCCAAAATGCTGTAATGTTAATCAAGATATGGAGCAAAATGGGATAATAGAGAGAGTGAGTTTTTCGGTAGAGGAATGCTAAAATCGTTCCACCACTTGCATAGGTGAAAAAGGCGAGTGGTGTTAAACCTGAACTGACATGCACATAGCCAAAGACACAAGCTGATAGTAAAACATCTCCATACCAAGGTGAATCTTTCAAAAATGTATTCATCAGAACTCCTCGGTAAACCATTTCTTCTGTAATTGGTCCTAGCAGACAAACAATAAGTAAAAGATAAGGTAACTCTTGTCGCCCTGTCATCTCAGTCAATTCATTTAAAGAGATTTGATTGGACGTTGCTGGGGTTAAAAAGGAAAACACAATACCTGAAAGATAACTGACTCCATAAGCAAGAAGCAAATAAACTGGATAACTCCATTTCCACTTCAACTCAAGAATTCTTCTACCTTCGAATACTAGTAAATAAAGAATAGCTAGAAGACTTACGCTAAGCTCTAAAAAAGCAAGAATCTGAAAAAATTCTCGACTAGCGGCTACAAATCTAGCTGAAAAGTGATTAAAAATCCACCAAAACCATGTCTTTCTATAAATAATTACTAATAAAGCTAGTAAAATCTGTACTGTTCTTCTTTTCATGATAAACCCTCTGCTTTTTTATCCATTATCAGTATATTGCAAGTTTAGTATAGCATATATTTGCCAAAAAGCTTCTTCCAATCATGAATTGTAATTGAAACGTCCCAAATTGACATAGTAATCCTTATTTCATCCAAAATATGCTATAATATAGACAAAATACGTGAAAAGGAAATACTATGATTAAATTACTTGCCCTTGATATGGACGGAACTCTGCTCAACGAAGCCAAAGAAATTCCTCAGGCTCATATTGATGCCATTCATAAGGCTATCGAAAAAGGTGTTAAACTGGTTCTCTGTACTGGTCGTCCTCTCTTTGGGGTTCTTCCCTACTACAAGAAACTAGGACTAGATTTGCAGAATGAATACGTCATCGTCAACAATGGTTGTTCTACCCACCAAACTAGTGACTGGGGCCTTGTTGACTGGCGAGAACTTAGTAAATCAGACATTGAATACCTGAATGACCTTGCTGAAAAGAGTGAGGTTCAGTTAACTCTCTTTGACGAGGAACACTACTTCGTTCTCGGAGGCGAACCAAATCCTATCGTAAAATACGATGCGACACTTGTCTTTTCTGACCTGACTGAGATTTCACTAGAGGAAGCTACCAGTGGTAAATATCGCATGTTCCAGGGTATGTTCTTAGGTACAAAAGAACAAACAGATGATTTTGAACAACGATTTGCTGATGAACTTTGTCAGAGATTTAGTGGAGTTCGTTCTCAACCAGTTATCTATGAAGCAATGCCACTCGGTACAACTAAGGCTTCTGCACTTTCTCGTCTGGCTGAGATTTTGGATATCCAAGCTTCTGAAATCATGGCCATGGGTGATGCCAATAACGATATTGAGATGTTAGAATTTGCAGGGCTTGGGATTGCCATGGGAAATGCTAGCGACTATGTCAAATCTCTCGCGGATGCCGTAACTGCTAGCAATGAAGAAGATGGTGTTGCACGCGCTATTGAGAAATATATTTTGTAGAAAATAAGCCCAGTCAACTAGCATTTCTAGCCAACTGGGCTTTTTATTTTTTAGAAACTTAAAAACTTTAGAAACACTTTAGAAATGCTTGACGATTCTTTGATATCTATGCTTTATACTAGAGTTATAAAAATAAAACATCTTATACTCTTCGAAAATCAAATTCAAACCACGTCAGCTTCGCCTTGCCGTACTCAAGTACAGCCTGCGGCTCGCTTCCTAGTTTGCTCTTTGATTTTCATTGAGTATTAAAGGTTAAAGGAGAAAACTATGAAAGCAGTCCTCGAAATCCATGGCTTGTCCAAACAATTTGGCAAACAACCTATTCTACAAGATCTTAGTCTCTCAGTTAAAGAAGGAGATATCTATGGACTTATCGGAAAGAATGGTGCTGGTAAAACTACTCTGATTAAAATCATTACCCAATTATTATCTGCTGACTATGGAACTATTTCCCTCTTTTCCAGTCAAGGTTATAAGGAATGCACCAAAGCCCTATCCCGAGTAGGTTCAGTCATTGAATCCCCAGTAGCACACAATCATTTAACAGCCTATCAAAATCTTAAATATTATTGTACTATTCGACATATCCCAAATGCTGATCAAGTCATTCAGGAAACGTTAAAATATGTAGGGTTATCAGATACAGGTAGAAAAGTTTTTCGAGATTTCTCTCTTGGGATGAAACAACGTCTGGGCATTGCTATTGCTCTCCTATCAAAACCAGACTTTCTCATCCTTGATGAACCCATCAATGGACTTGACCCAATCGGTATCAAAGAGTTTCGTCAAATGATTCAACGTCTGAATCAAGAACTAGGAATGACCATTCTCATCTCTAGTCATATCTTGTCAGAACTCTATCTCGTTGCCAATCGCTTTGGAATTCTGGACCAAGGGAAGATCATTCGAGAAATCAGTAAGGCCGAATTTGAGACACTTAATGAAGACTATATCGTTCTGAAAACAAGTGAAAAAGAAAAAGCTAGTCAAATCTTAAAAGACAAAGTGCGTCTTGAGTTTAAAGTTGTGAATTCAGAAAATGAGATTCATATTTTTAGTCATGAACAAGATGTCAAACGAATTCTCAAAGAACTTACTCTAGCAGATGTCGCTGTTGATGAGATTTACTATGCTCGTCAAAATCTTGAAGAATACTTCACACAATTAGTAAAATAGGAGGAAGATCATGATTCATACAATTCAAGCAGACTTTTACCGTCTTTTCCGTTCCAAAGGTTTTTGGATTACAGAGATTGTTCTCTTTGCACTCATGTTAATGGGAGCTACTATTGGGGCTACAGGACATCTAATGTCAGTTAATACAACGCCCCCAGAATCAGAAATTCCAACCCAAGGTTGGAATGGTGTGCAAGCCCTGATTAACGCATCGAGTCAAGGTTCAAACCTCGTTTTTCTCTGTATTATCCTTGCTTGCCTCGTTCTGGGAGTTGACCTTATCGGAAAACTCTATAAAAACAGTTTGACAGTAGGGGTTTCTCGTACAGAATTCTTTCTAGCCAAATCTGTTGTATTAGCCAGTATCGCTCTAATGCAAATTCTTATTAGCCTAGTTATTGCTTTCGTACCAGCAACTATCCTAAACGGAGTAGGAACCATGCCAGAAGGATTTATTGGCAATCTCCTTCTAACGATTGGTCTTCAATTCCTCTGCCTTCTTGCTTGGCTTTCCATTATTTCCTTCATTCTCTATGTGACTCATTCTTATCTGGCTGTTTTCATTGGCTATTTAATCAGTTCTATCTTGCTTTCAATGCCGATGCTTATATTCCCAGATATTGAGATTTTACGCTATTTATCCTTAAATGTTGCCTATGCCATGACTGCCTATAGTCAAGCTGTTCTATACACCATTATCGTTACAGTGACTGTTATTCTATTCTTTACCATCAGTGGACTTGCTGTATTCAAGAAGAAAAGCTTATAAAAATGACCTCCTCTATTCAAAAAGAGGAGGTTTTTTGTTTTAAAAGAGAATCTTAACTGTAAACCAAGCACCATCTGTACTTAGTTGTAGTTCTGCTCCAAGGAGATGGGAAAGTTCTTCAGTAATATAAAGACCTAAACCAGAGGATTCTTCTGTATCTGAGAGATTTTCAGAGTAAAATCGCTGACTGAGATTTTCAATTTTGCGAATGGGTTGTTTGACCAGATTTGAAATTTCCAAACAAATGTGATTATCCACTTCCTTCAAAGAAAATCTCGCTTCATCCTTCCCATGTTTTAAAACATTGCCAATGAGATTTTGCAACATACGGTCTAATAAATCCGAATCTGTCAGTAAATACAAACCAGATTCTACTTGCAAATCAAGGTCAATCTTTGCCGTTTGAAAAGAATCATAATAGGTTAGTAATTTTTGCGTCATAAATGTCGAGACTTCTAACTCAGATAAGTCAGGTTTAACTGCTCCTTCCATTAACCGACGATAGTCCAAAAGAGCCTCTAGACGTTTTGAAACTTGATTGAGATGGTGGGAAATTTTTTTCAAACTCTCAGACTCAGGATTTTCTGTTTTAAGCAATTGCTGAGTATAACCCGACGCAATCGTTAAAGGCGTCCGAATATCATGTGCAATATTGCTAATAGCCATGTCCAAAGTCTGCTTTTCACGTTTCATAATCAAGCGTGACTGCTCAACTTCTTGAAAGAGATGATTGATTTGCTGGTAAAGATGTAAAAAATCCTTGGAGAAAGTTGACACTCCGATTCTCTTCATACTTCCAGTCAGAATCTTATCTTCAATCTGTTGGCTCAAGTTAACGAGTGCTAGATGATAGCGAATCAACCATATCGTCAATAGGATAATGACCAGCACTAGCAAAGATAGTAAAATGTAGATCATTGCTCATCTCCTTTTAACCGAACACCAACTCCCCAGATAGTTTCAATATACTCTTGCTCTGGATCCAGTTGGCCTAATTTTTTACGGAGATTACTTAAATGAGTGTTGAGAGTATTGTCGCCTGGTAAATAAGTATCCTCCCAGACCAATTCATAGAGTTCTTCTTTCGTGAAAATTTTCTTAGGATGTCCCAGTAAGGTTTGAAGAATCAAGCACTCTTTCTTAGCTAGGCGAATAGTTTCCTGGCTATTTTTGATTTCAAAACTATCTGCATCAAATTGAATATTTTTTAACTGTTGAATCAACTTGTCAGGATTTTCGATTTCAGCTGCTTGCTTGTCACTATTTTGACGTAATTGTACCGTAACCCTGGCAAAAACTTCATCCAAATCAAAAGGCTTTACAATATAATCATTAGCACCATCTAAGAGATATTGGCTGATGAGCTTTTTATCGCTTAGGGCAGTTAGCATGATGACAGGAACTGAACTATCGTGTCTAATGGCTTTTAAAACTTGATCGCCATTTTTTCCTGGAAGCATAATATCTAACAAGATTAGATCAATGCCACCTTGCTCAAATCGAATCATTCCTTCAGTACCAGAAAAAGCTTGAATCACCTCATGTTCCTCAGAAAGAAGAGTTCTCAAAATTTCTTGAATCTCATTATTATCTTCAATGATAAGTATTCTAGCCATAAACACCAACCTTTCTAATAGTATTATATCATGTTTTTTTAGGAATTTCGGATAAAGAAAAACTCTCCCTCATAACTAGATACGAAGAAGAGTTTACTTTATGTTTTAGAATAAAGCTGTCAACGCGGTAATAATCCCAAAAACAATACCTGGTGCATTGGCTGCTGCCAAAGGAATATCACGTTCTTTTTTAAAGAGTCCGTAGTATACCCAAAGACTGCAGTTAATTGCAGCTACTGCTGGTTGGATAAAGTTTCCTTTTTGACCCGCAAGGTTGTTCATAATTTGTGGAATATATGAGATATACATCATAACAGACATAAAGGTTGCAATCCAACCTAAAGTTTTCATTTGTTTTTCAGTCATTTTTTCTCCTTTCAAATACAGTCTCAATTATACACTATTTTTAAAATCGTGTGAGCAAAAAACCTTTTTGTTATGAAAATGTAAATTATCACAAGATTGTGATAAGAGTATTCTTAAAAATGGCGGTGGGACAGAAATCGATAGACAATGTCTCGATTTCGTAGTCCCAGCCCCGCGAGGATGATTAGGAGCTTTTTGGAGTCTAAAAGACGAACAAAAAGTTCAATCAGCTACCGCGTCAAAGTTTGATTGCTAATAAAAAGTGAGGTCGGGATCTTTTGTCCCAACCTTAATCTTATTCATTTAGAAAACTTACTTCTTCTCAATCGGTGCTACGCTGGCTAGGAGTTTTTTGAGGCCGACTTCTGGGAAATTGATTTTCAATTCCTGAGTAGATCCACTTCCTGAAACTTCTAGAACAGTTCCTTCGCCCCATTTCTTATGAAGGGCAATATCACCAATAGACCAACTTGTCTCACTAGAAGTCGATGTAGAACCAGCTGAAAACTGTCCAAAAGGTAGTCCTTTTGATTCAATTGATCTTGGTGCTGCGTTGCGTTTACGATCTTGTAGAGCTTGAGCTAGGCTCATGCCCTGACCAAAGGCGACACCTCCACTACTATAGGATGCTTTGAAGCTACTATTAGCAGGACGCGCCAAACCTTGATAAGTTAACAAATCTGAACTAATCTCATTGATAAAGCGTGTTGGGCGATTATAGTTCGTTCGACCAAACAGTAAGCGTGAGTTAGCATTAGTCAGATAGAGAATTTTCTCTGCGCGCGTGATACCGACATAGGCTAGACGGCGTTCCTCTTCTAGTTCATCCATGTCTTCTGCTGCACGACTAAGTGGAAAGACATTTTCTTCCATCCCAATCAAGAATACAACTGGAAACTCGAGTCCCTTGGCCGCATGGAGCGTCATCAAGGTTACTTCTGATGTTTCCTGACTGCCAGAGTCTGTATCTGCAATCAAGGCCAAGTCATTGAGGAAGCGACTGAGTTTATCCAGTCCAGTTTCCTCTTCTTGATTATCTGGATTATCATCGAAATTCTTGGTAACAGAAAGAAACTCTTCGATATTTTCGACGCGAGCCTTACTTTCCAAAGTAGCCTGTGCATTAAGAATATCCACGTAGCCTGTCTTTTCCAATATCCCTTCAACAAGTTCGGTGATGCTTAATTGGTCCAGTTGCTCCCGCAAATCAAGAATCATATTGGCAAAATCCCAGATCGACTGAGCTGCCTTACCTTTAATTCCTGATAACATGATATTAGCTGAAGCATCTAGCATAGACATGTTTTGTAGGTTGGCAAAGTCACGAATTTTCTCTACTGTTCCAGGGCCAATGCCACGTTTAGGTTCATTGATGATGCGCTCAAAACTGATATTGTCACTCAAATTGGCAATGAGATTCAGATAAGCGATGATATCACGGATTTCCTTACGGCTATAGAATTTTGTTCCACCGACCATGGTATAGGGAATATTGGACTTGAGCAAAGCTTCTTCAATAGTACGAGATTGGGCATTGGTACGGTAAAGCACTGCAAAGTCTTTATGAAGGAAGTTTTGGCTTCGACCAAGTTCATCGATGGTTTTGGCTACAAAGACTGCCTCGTCTTGTTCATCATTAGCACGATAGTAGACAATCTGTTCCCCATCAGCATTTTGAGTCCAGAGATTCTTAGGACGACGATTTTTATTGTTTTTAATAACGTCATTAGCAGCTTGGAGGATGGTCTTGGTTGAACGGTAATTTTCCTCCAACAAAACAACCTTGGCTTGAGGATAATCCTTCTCAAAGTCCAAGATATTCTGCATATCAGCACCACGCCAACCATAGATAGACTGGTCTGCATCCCCAACTACACAGATATTTTGGAAGCGAGAAGCCAGGAGTTTGACTAATTGATACTGGGCATGGTTGGTATCTTGATACTCATCAACGTGGATATACTGGAACTTCTGCTGATAATAAGTCAAGACATCGGGATTTTGGTCAAAGAGACGCAGAGTAAACATAATCAAATCATCAAAGTCCACCGACTCTGACTGACGAAGTTCTTTTTGATAGGCTGTATAACACTTTGCTACAATTTGCGTGTACATATCTCCTGCCTGGGCAGCATAAGCAACATCGTCAATCAGATCATTCTTAGCATTGGAAATGGTTCCCAAAATAGTCCGTTCATTCCATTTTTTAGGATCCAAGTTTAACTGCTTGAGGATGCGTTTCATGAGCGTTCGCTGCTCTCCTGGATCTACAATCGTGAAATTGCGATTATAGCCAATATGATCCGCATCGCGACGTAGGATACGCACGCACATAGAGTGGAAGGTCGCGATCAAACAATCCTGAGTAGCTGGGTTGAGGTTATAAGCACGCTCCTTCATTTCACGGGCAGCTTTATTGGTAAAGGTAATGGCCAAGATATTCCATGGGTTGACCATCTTTTCATCAATTAAGTAGGCAATACGGTGGGTTAAAACACGAGTCTTACCAGATCCCGCCCCCGCCATGATCAGCAAAGGTCCTTCTGTGGTTTGAACGGCCTCGACTTGACGGTCATTCATTCCCTTTAATAATTCGTTCATTTTCTTTTCCTTATTCTTCAAGTCAATGCTTCTATTATATCAAAAAAGTTTGAAAATAACTTTTCTTAGGAGCCTTCTGATTATTTAAGTTGGCAAGACAAGAAAAGGCTGGGACAAAAGTCCTAGCCTCTCAATTCTCTTTTGATTGTCGAGCAAGGCGCAGTGGTTGAGTGGGCTCTACTACGCTGATTTCATCAGCTTTTACAGCCCTACTCAACTGTGCGGAGGTGGGACGACGAAATCGAATTCTAACGAATTACCGATTTCTGTCCCACTCTCAGTAATTCTTCTATTAGTCCTTTATAGACTGCAAAAGCGTCATTAGGGCTTGGGCAGAACGACGTCCTGCTTCTACGATAAATTCATCAAAGGAAACGGATGCTTCATGGTTGGCATTGTCACTCATGGCACGAACGACTAAGAAAGGAAGGTTCAAAGCCTGAGCTGCTTGAGCAATAGCTGCCCCTTCCATCTCTACAGCAAGAACTTGAGGGAAATGCTCTTTTATCGCTTTGATTTTATCTTCTCCAGCAACAAAACTGTCTCCTGTCGCAATCAAACCTAAATGCCAAGTTTGGTCCAGTTTAGACAAACTCTCTTGAATCAAATTGATAAACTTTTTGTCTGATTCAAAATAGAGAGGCTGTTGAGCCATTTGACCGTAATCATAGCCAAAGGCAGTCACATCAACATCGTGATAGGTAAGCTTGTCTGCAATCACTACATCGCCTACTGCAATCCCATTTGCCACTGCACCAGCAGATCCAGTATTAATCACTGCATCCACCTGAAAGTGATCTGCTAAGATAGCGACACTCATAGCAGACATGACTTTTCCGATTCCACTCTCTACAAGTACAAGCTCGACAGAACCAACTTTTCCTGTGTGATAGCTATTTCCCAGAACCTTTTCTTCGCTGGCATCGTCCAAGTGTTGAATCAAGTAAACTAGCTCTTCTGGCATAGCTGCAATAATTCCAATTTTCATGATAGACCCCTTAAATAAATCTCATTGCTAAAATTAACAAAATCAAGAGAAAAATAACTGCAAAAAGAATCTTGTTTAATTTAGAATTAAAGACATTTCTCTTAGTATTTTCAATCCGACGACTTTTGTGAATAGAAGGTTCAACTTCTATGGTCAGTGTATCCTGGCTAAAACCATGATCTCTGGTTCGTGAATAGCCAAAATTTTGAGAAGAAGTCGGTAAAATCTTAGTTTCCTCATCATCTAGCAAGGGAGGACCTGAGATGTCCTCTCCTCGATTGGCACGTTCGATCATTTCATCTGTTAATAAAGGTTTACCCATGGGTTCCTCCACTATTTCTTTGTAATTCCCAGTACTGAATAGCCATGATAGTCTTGGCATCACAAATATCACCTGACTGGATCAGTTCTTTAGCTTGGTCAAGACTGACTTCAAGTAACTCTAAAGTCTCATCTTCATCCTGAGGACGAGGATTTTCAACTTTTGTCAAATCACTTGCCAAGTAAAGTTTTAAGCGCTCGTTACAAAATCCAATCGCAGAGTAAAAATCATAGAGAAGGCTTAATTTACCAGTATAGGCTGCTTCTTCTTCTAATTCACGAAGTGCTGCAGCTTCTGGATCTGCATTCTCCCCAATTTCAAGCTTACCTGCAGGAATTTCATATGAGACTTTTTCAATCGCCTTGCGATATTGTTTAACAAGAACAATCTTATTTTCTGGAGTGACTGCAAGGACACAAACTGCCCCATTGTGGAAAATCAAATCACGTTGCGCAGTACCTTTTCCAGAAGGTAGTTCAACCTGGTCTTGAACTAGCTGAAAAATAGGTCCTTTATAGATTTCTTTACGACTAAGCGTCTTTTCTTCAAAATCCATCGTTAGCTCCTATTTATTGTTAGGATGGTGAGGGAGGCGAGTTGCATATTCGTCCTTATTAATTTGGCGACCTCGTCCAATAGCAATGGCATCAGCTGGAACATCCTTAGTAATGGTTGAACCTGCCCCAACAAGAGAGTTATCTCCAAGTTCTACTGGGGCAATGATGGTTGAATTTGATCCAACGAAAACATTGTTGCCAATAGTTGTTTTAAACTTGTGTTGACCATCGTAATTTACAGTGATGGTTCCTGCACCAAAGTTGACATCACTACCAACTTCACAGTTACCAATATAAGTCAAATGACCTGCCTTAGTATTCTCCCCAATGCTTGAACCTTTGACTTCAACAAAGTTCCCGATATGCACATCTTTTGCAAGGCTTGATCCTGGACGGATATGAGCATAAGGCCCAACTGTAACACCATCAGCAACCGTGCTTTCTTCAATCATCGAGTTTGTAATCACAGTCCCTGAACCGATAGTGCTATCAAGGATATAAGTTCCATTGGTCAAAACAGTTCCTGCACCAATCTTACTAGAACCTTTGAGGGTTACATTCGCTTCTATTTGAACCTCTGGAGCGATCTCAACATCAATGTCAATGTAAGTAGCTTCAGGATTCACAAAACTAACTCCATTGACCATATGTGCTTGATTAATGCGGCGACGCATGATGCCTTCAGCTGTCGCAAGGGCAACACGGTCATTAACTCCGAGACTTTCATCAAAGTCTTTCAGAGTATAGGCACCAACTTTTTCCCCTGCTTCACGGAAAATTCCAATCACATCTGTGATATAGTATTCACCTTGAGCATTGTTGGTATTGATATTCTTCAAAGCTTCAAAGAGGCGTGCATTATCAAAGACATAGGTTCCTGTATTGATTTCCTTGATTTGTTTTTCAAAATCAGTCGCATCCTTCTGCTCCACGATACGAAGCACTTCAGCATTCTCATTGCGAACAATACGACCATAACCAAACGGATCTTCCGCTTCTGCAGTTAGGATTGTAGCTACGTTCTTGTGATTAACGTGGAAATCAATCAAGTTCTTTAGACTTTCACCAGTAATGAGTGGTGTGTCGCCAGCAATAACCAATGTTTGTCCAGAAAGTCCTTCAAGAATTGGCTCAGCCATCATAACCGCATGACCAGTACCTAATTGCTCAGACTGTCTTACAAAATCAGTTTGACCAGCTAAAACTTGCTCCACAAGTTCTGCCTTATGACCCACAACGGTTACTGTTTTTTCAGGCTTGATGGCCCCTACACTACGAAAAACATGCTCAAGCATTGAAATTCCTGCAACCTTGTGCATGACTTTTGGTAGATCTGACTTCATACGAGTACCTTTACCCGCTGCTAAAATAACTGCATAATTTGCCATAATTTTCTCTTTTCTATAGAAATTCCCTTATATTATATCATAAATTTGCTTTTTCAAACACAAAAGATGGTAAATGCTCTAAAACATCGCATTCTCTAGATGATTTCGAGTATTTTTTTTTGATTTTTTTCACCATTTACGATACACTATAAAAGTATGAGAAAGAAAATAAATCCTGTTTTTATTTTTACTGTATTAGCTACTCTCGTGGGTATTTTAATCATCAATAGACCCAAGTTCGAAGACCATCCAGTCAAAACAAAGCAAAATCCAGTTCAAGTAGAAACTCAAGCTTTACATAATATCAACAAGCCGATTATTGATGTTTCTGGCTGGCAAAGACCATCAGAGATCAATTATGACACCTTAACTCAAAATATTTCAGGTGCAATCGTTCGGGTTCATAGTGGAGCTCAAGCTTCTGTTGAAAATGATGCTTCATTTAAAAATGGGGTTGATAAGGCTTATAAAGAACATATCACAGAATTTCAAAAACGGAATATTCCAGTCGCTGTTTATGCCTATGTAGCTGGTAAAAATGTCGAAGAAATGGAAAAAGCTGCCGAAGTTTTTTA
The DNA here is from genome assembly GCF_041432385.1 of Streptococcus sp. 27098_8_91. Taxonomy (NCBI): domain Bacteria; kingdom Bacillati; phylum Bacillota; class Bacilli; order Lactobacillales; family Streptococcaceae; genus Streptococcus; species Streptococcus sp. 27098_8_91. The sequence goes on along the minus strand of NZ_JAPVZN010000002.1, from coordinate 147,431 downwards.
TAATGCTGCTTCTCCCTATAATCCTAGCTACTATTGGTTGGATGTTGAAGACAAGACTATGTCTGACATGAACAAAGGTGTTGAGGTCTTTCGTGCTAAATTAGCTTCATTGGGTGCAAAAAATATCGGTATCTATGTTGGTGTCTACTTTATGGAGGAGCATAGTATCAGTACGGAAAATTTCTCAGCAATCTGGATACCGTCCTATGGAACCAACTCGGGTTACTACGAGAGTGCTCCAAAAACAGATCTTAACTATGATCTTCACCAATACACCTCTCATGGAAGCCTTGGAGGCTTTGAAAATCATCTCGATTTGAACCTTATTTCTTCCACAAAAAACAAGGAAGAAACCTTTAGAAAATTATTTTTAAATCCTTAATCACTATCACCATAAGCAAGTCAGACATTGCTTTCTGCTTGCTTTTCTTTATTTTTCAGTATTAAATTACTGTTTTATCTTTATAGAATATGAATCTCGGAGGACCTCTATGTTATCATGGTTATCAAAAATTATTAAGGGAATTGTAATTGCCCTAGGTTTCATTCTACCAGGGATTTCTGGTGGCGTTCTTGCCGCTATCTTGGGAATTTATGAGAGAATGATTCGTTTTCTTGCTCATCCTTTTAAGAATTTAAAAGAAGATGTGCTCTTTTTCCTACCTGTTGGTATTGGGATGTTACTGGGCATTGGACTTTTCTCCTATCCAATCGAGTATCTTTTAGAGAATTATCAAGTGTATGTATTGTGGAGTTTTGCTGGAGCTATCATTGGTACTATCCCAAGTCTTGTCAAAGAATCAACTCGTGACTCTGATAGAGACAAGGTTGACCACATATGGTTTTGGGCAACCTTCATCATCTCAGGTATCGCCCTCTATGCCTTGAATTTTGTAGTTGGTTCTCTATCTGCAAGCTTCCTAAACTTTACACTAGCTGGTTGTTTATTGGCTCTGGGGATTTTGGTTCCAGGGCTTAGTCCTTCCAATCTTCTCTTGATTCTTGGCCTTTATGGCCCTATGTTAACAGGGTTTAAGACTTTTGATTTATTTGGTACCTTCCTTCCAATAGGAATTGGAGCACTTGCTACTCTTGTCATTTTTTCAAAATTTATGGACTACGCTCTCCGTGTTTATCAATCTCGTGTTTACCACTTTATCATCGGAATTGTTCTTTCAAGTACAATCTTAATCCTCATTCCAAATGCTGGTAATGCTGAAAGCATCAGCTACAATGGATTATCTCTTGTGTCTTATGTCATCATTGCCTTTTTCTTCGCTCTAGGTATTTGGTTAGGTATTTGGATGAGTCAATTGGAGGATAAGTATAAATAATGGCTAAAAAAGTAAAAGTCAAAAAAACCTTGGTCCAACAAATTTTAACCAAGGCAGGAATTAATCATAAAGGAATTCAAATTAATGCCCTGGAAGGTGAGATGCCTCAAGGTTATGAAAAGAGTCAGATTTTCAAGACTCTAGCACTTCTGGGAGATAAGACTGGCCCCATTATCGGTATCCTTCCTATCACTGAACACCTTTCTGAAAAGAAGCTTGCAAAGATTTCAGGTAATAAGAAAGTGAGCATGATTCCACAAAAAGACCTAGAAAAAACAACAGGCTATATCCACGGTGCCAATAATCCAGTTGGAATCCGTCAAAAACATAACTATCCTATCTTTATCGACCAAACTGCTCTTCAACTGAATGAAATGATTGTTTCCGCAGGGGAGGTTGGTCATAGTATCATTATCACCCCTCAAGATCTAGCAGCCTTTGTTAAAGCTGAATTTGCTGATATCTTGGAGGCAAGTAGCACATGAAATTCTATTTTATTCGTCACGGTAAAACACTTTGGAATCTTGAGGGACGTTTTCAAGGAGCAAGCGGGGACTCTCCACTTCTTGAGGAATCCATTGAAACCTTAAAAAAATTAGGCCAATATCTTCAGGAAACTTCATTTGATGTGATTTATTCTAGTGATCTTCCTCGTGCTAAAACTTCCGCTCAAATTATCCAAAGTCAACTGAAAAACAGCTGTCCATTAGAAGAGATACCCTCACTAAGAGAATGGCAACTTGGAAAACTTGAAGGTGCAAAATTTGCAACCTTGGAAGCCATCTATCCCGAGCAATTAAAAGCTTTTCGTACCAATCTAGCAAAGTTTGATTCAACTATGTTTGGAGCAGAGTCTGTCTATCAAACAACTCAGCGGACCATTCAGTTTATCAAATCATTAGAGTCCAAACCTTTTGAACATGTCATGATTGTCGGTCACGGAGCCAATCTCACAGCCAGTATTCGAACTCTTTTAGGCTATGATACTCCACTACTTAGAAAAGAAGGAGGTCTAGCAAATGCTAGTGTTACTATTGTCGAAACAGAAGACTTTAAAAACTTCAACCTCTTAGTCTGGAACGACACTTCTTATCAAAATCTAAAAAGAACTTAACAATCGCTGTTAAGTTCTTTTTAGATTTTGTAGAATATCCGTGAATTTATTTGATTTTTATGATAAAATGGGAGTATCGCAAAAAAGACTCATCGTATCAAGAATTGAGTAAAAACTAGGAGGAAACCATGTCAACAGAACATATGGAAGAACTAAATGACCAGCAGATCGTTCGCCGTGAAAAAATGGCTGCGCTCCGCGAACAAGGAATCGATCCATTCGGTAAACGCTTTGAACGCACTGCTAACTCACAAGAATTAAAAGATAAATATGCTGACCTTGACAAAGAACAACTACACGATTTAAACGAGACTGCTACTATAGCTGGACGTTTGGTAACAAAGCGTGGTAAAGGTAAAGTTGGATTTGCCCACCTTCAAGACCGCGAAGGTCAAATCCAAATCTACGTTCGTAAAGACGCCGTCGGTGAAGAAAACTACGAAATCTTCAAAAAGGCTGACTTAGGAGACTTCCTTGGTGTCGAAGGTGAAATTATGCGTACAGATATGGGAGAACTCTCTATCAAGGCTACACATATCACTCACTTGTCCAAAGCCCTTCGTCCGCTTCCAGAGAAATTCCACGGTTTAACAGACGTTGAAACTATTTACCGTAAACGTTACCTTGATTTGATTTCAAACCGTGAAAGCTTTGAACGCTTTGTTACTCGCTCAAAAATCATCTCTGAAATCCGTCGTTACCTTGATCAAAAAGGTTTCCTAGAAGTTGAAACACCTGTTCTTCACAACGAAGCTGGTGGTGCTGCTGCTCGCCCATTCATCACACACCACAATGCTCAAAACATTGATATGGTTCTTCGTATTGCGACTGAGCTTCACTTGAAACGTCTTATCGTTGGTGGTATGGAGCGTGTTTATGAGATTGGCCGTATCTTCCGTAACGAAGGAATGGATGCTACACACAACCCTGAGTTCACTTCTATCGAAGTTTACCAAGCATACGCAGACTTCCAAGACATCATGGACTTGACTGAAGGCATCATCCAGCACGCTGCTAAATCAGTTAAGGGTGATGGTCCAGTTATCTATCAAGGAACTGAAATCAAGATCAACGAACCATTTAAACGTGTACACATGGTTGATGCAATCAAGGAAATTACAGGTGTTGATTTCTGGAAAGATATGACTTTCGAAGAAGCAAAAGCTATCGCAGCTGAAAAGAATGTCCCAGTTGAAAAACACTACACTGAAGTTGGACACATTATCAATGCCTTCTTTGAAGAATTTGTTGAAGAAACATTGATTCAACCTACCTTTGTCTATGGTCACCCAGTAGCTGTATCACCACTTGCTAAGAAAAATCCTGAAGATGAACGCTTTACTGACCGTTTCGAACTCTTCATCATGACTAAAGAATACGGAAATGCCTTTACTGAGTTGAACGACCCAATCAACCAGCTTAGCCGTTTCGAAGCTCAAGCCAAAGCCAAAGAGCTTGGTGATGACGAAGCAACAGGCATTGACTACGACTACATCGAAGCCCTTGAATACGGTATGCCACCAACAGGTGGTTTGGGAATTGGTATCGACCGTCTTTGCATGCTACTCACTGATACTACAACTATCCGTGATGTACTTCTTTTCCCAACTATGAAATAAAAACTCAAATCTCCTAGTTATCTCTATCTAGGAGATTTTTTAATAATAACAAAAAGACAAACTCAATGTTGAGCTTGTCTTTATATTGTTCAATTAGAATAATCCAAGAACTGTACCATCACTTTCAACATCCATGTTGAGGGCAGCAGGTCTTTTTGGAAGACCAGGCATGGTCATAACGTCACCAGTAAGTGCAACGATAAAGCCTGCCCCCAATTTTGGTACCAATTCACGAATAGTAATTTCAAAGTTTTCAGGTGCACCAAGAGCATTTGGATTATCTGAGAAACTATATTGAGTTTTAGCCATACAGATTGGCAATTTGTCCCAACCATTTTGAACGATTTGAGCGATTTGAGTTTGAGCTTTCTTCTCGAAGTTTACTTTGCTACCACGATAGATTTCAGTGACAATCTTTTCAATCTTCTCTTGGACAGAAAGGTCGTTGTCATACAAACGTGTATAGTTAGCTGGGTTTTCGTCAATTGTTTTGACGAGAGTTTCAGCCAAAGCCACTCCTCCTTCAGCTCCATCAGCCCATACGCTAGCTAACTCAACCGGAACATCGATTGAAGCACAAAGTTCTTTCAAGGCTGCGATTTCTGCTTCTGTATCAGATACAAATTCGTTAATTGCAACAACTGCTGGAATACCGAACTTACGGATATTCTCAACGTGACGTTTCAAGTTTGCAAATCCTGCACGAACAGCTTCTACATTCTCTTCTGTCAAAGCATCCTTAGCAACCCCACCATTCATCTTAAGAGCACGAAGTGTTGCAACAATCACTACTGCATCTGGTGAAGTTGGCAAGTTTGGAGTTTTGATATCCAGGAATTTCTCAGCACCAAGGTCTGCACCAAAACCTGCTTCTGTTACTGTGTAATCTGCCAAGTGAAGGGCAGTAGTTGTAGCCAAGACAGAGTTACATCCGTGTGCGATATTGGCAAATGGGCCACCATGTACAAAGGCAGGTGTACCGTAAATTGTCTGAACCAAGTTTGGTTTGATAGCATCTTTCAAAATCAATGCCAAGGCACCTTCAACCTGTAGATCACCCACTGAAACAGGTGTACGGTCATAACGGTAACCAATGACGATATTGGCCAAACGACGTTTTAAATCTTCAATATCAGTTGCCAAGCAAAGGATGGCCATGATCTCTGAAGCAACAGTGATATCAAATCCATCTTCACGTGGAATACCGTTAAGAGGACCACCAAGGCCGACTGTTACGTGACGAAGAGCGCGATCGTTCAAGTCAACCACACGTTTCCAAAGAATACGACGTTGGTCGATTCCTAGCTCGTTTCCTTGGTGCAAGTGATTGTCAATCAAGGCAGAGAGAGCATTATTTGCAGTTGTAATAGCGTGCATATCTCCAGTAAAGTGAAGGTTGATGTCTTCCATTGGTAAAACTTGGGCATAACCACCACCAGCTGCACCACCTTTAATCCCCATGACTGGTCCAAGAGAAGGTTCGCGGATAGCAATCATGGTTTTCTTACCAATCTTATTCAAAGCATCAGCAAGTCCGATAGTGATAGTTGATTTTCCTTCACCAGCAGGTGTTGGGTTGATAGCTGTAACCAGGATCAATTTACCGACTGGATTACTTTCCACTTCACGAATTTTATCAAAACTAAGCTTAGCCTTGTATTTTCCATACAACTCCAAATCGTCGTAAGAAATACCAAGATTCTCAACGACTTCTACGATTGGTTTTAACTCGATACTCTGTGCAATTTCAATATCTGTTTTCATAACAAACTCCTCTACCTCTAATGTGTTATTTCATTATAACATAAAATAAGATTTTTAACAGTCATTATGTTTGTTAACGTTCGTAAATATGGCTAAATCACAGGCTTTATTTATCTCTATTTAAATTTTTATATGCCTTTATAGGTTTTAACTATAGTTGAAAGCTTTCTACTAACTCAGAAAGTAGCTATCAATTTCGGATAAATCATGTAGAATTTCGTCATCAGAAACTCCTATATACTCAGCTAATTCAATTGTATATTCAAAACGAAGACGTGTATTGATAGATAAATCAAAAGAGTAATCCTGTAATTGTCCTAGTTTATGATATTTATCCATAACATCATTAAAAATAATCTTGTATTTATCATCTAACTTTTTGATATGATTATCTAAGTTTTCCCTGTAATCTTGAATTAATTCCTGTTCCCTATCACTTAAAATTCCTTTACCTATTTCCCAAATTATTGAAGTAGCTATTGAACCTACTACTGCTCCTAAGACAGGGACAGGAATAAGTGTTTGACCAACGCATGAACCAATTGTCGCTAATGTTGTATCCAATGTATTGATAGTTATAAAATTTATAAATTCATCCTCAGTAATCTCATTTGTTCTAAGTTTAGTAATAATATCTACCATGCCGTAACTTGCTGTTACAAACGCACTTGCATTAGGAGCACTCATTTTAAAAACATTAGTGAGACCATAAATCGCGTAACCTGATATAGAACCTTTTACCGCACCTTCCACTGTTTCCAGTCCACAGTCTAACCAATCTGATTGATCAAATTCAAAAATTGTTTTTCCTTCTTTGTATTTCCCATACACAGCTGACATTAATGCTAAACCACCTTGTAAAAGAAAAGTATTTTTTGCAATCTTGTTAGCTTCTCTTAAATTTGGTAAAGAATTTTTTTTGGCAAGAATTTTCTTCTTAGCTAATTCTCTCCGCTTTACTTTGACCTTTTTATCAATTTTTATTTTCTCTAAGTCTAATACTTTATTAATTGAATTTCTTTTAGCATCATCATAATTTAGAACAGATGATTTCATCCAAGATTTATATGAAGTAAGTCCCTTGCTTTCGGTAATATCATTGATCATTTGTCGTATATCAGTAATTTGTTTAATAGACAATTTTTTACCATTAAATTCAACTTCTTTGGCGCCAGCCATAATTTTTTCGTATACTAACACGTGATCTTTTGGAAACATCATTTTCATTTTTGCACTGTAATGAAATGATTGAGCTAGTTCATCACGTAAATTATTATAAAACTTCATTTGAATGGTATTTCTACCAATTAATAAATCGGCTGGTCCATTATCATTCAATACTTTTACAATAGGATTTAATCCTTCAAAAGCTCTTCTCGCATTCACAATTCCTGCTTCTGCAAATTCAGCAATAAAACCGTGACCGCCGTATTCACCTCCACGATTCTTTAGAATAACGTCTTCAATGTTATCTCTAGCATAGTTTAAAATTTTAGAGGCATTGTCCTTGTTTAAAATGACATGTCGAGCTTCATCCTCAATCATTTTCATGGCAATTTGTAAGTCTTGAATTCTCAAGTTGTTTAAACAATTGACATAAGCACCTATCCCTTGATAAAATGCTCTATTAACAGCCTGATTCATCATTTATTTTAATTTCCTTATTAATCATCGAAGTAAGTGAGAGGGTTGAATTTACTAAAGCACCTGCTTGATATTTTTCTTCTTCAGAAAATAAGCTATAGTCCAGCCCAGTTAAAGATAAGTTGGCTAAATAAATCCCCTCAGTTTGCTTTTCAATTAAATTAATTAATTCACTAATTTCTATTATTGATTTATCAGTTTGTCTAATTAATAACTCAATTTTCTTTTGTTCATCAAGCGCTTCTTTAGCTACTTCTTCATTTTTTTTATTAGCAAAAACACCTGCTCCGACAGACGCTGTTAACATTAAGCCAGCAATCCCCCAACCAACAGGGCCCGCCATGGCTAAAAAGGCATTGCCAGCAGCCATACCTCCTCCGCCTGCTGCTAGACTTCCTCCACCTAACCAAGCTAATGCCGCACTATTTGCTGCTGCACCTGTCAAGCTAGAAATTGCTGTTCCTGTTGATGCGACACCAAAAGTAGTTGCAACTCCCATAGCTGCAGTAGGACCTAAAGTTGCGACTGTCACACCTAAAGCACTTAAAGAAGCTGTAGCTGCCGTACTACCGCTGGCTAATTCTGCTTCTTTGATTGCCTGAGTAATAGCTAACTGCTTATCTTCGAAATTCTGTATTTCAACAATTATTTCGTCTAATTTTGTTTCAAATTCTTTCGGTTTATTTGCTAATTTACTAATTCTTTCTTCAATGATTTTGACAACTTTGATCGCCTTGTCTCTACTTTTATAAAGCTCAGTCGATTTATTCGTTAGATCTGTAGCTTTTTCATTATATGTTTGAATAGATTCATGATAATTCGCAACAGCTTCGGACCTTAGTTTACCATTAAAAATATCTATTGAATCAATTTGTGTTTTTGCTTCCGTTGCAACTTTACCAGCTTGATTAAGCGTGCCAGATGCAACCTCTGTTACTTGTTGAACAGTATCATTCGCTACTGTAGCAGCTTGACCTGAAACGTCTGAAACAACATTTCCTATCTTATTTGATACATCTCCTATTACTTTTACAGAATCTGATAATAAATCTCCTGTAACTTTCCCAGCGCTATCTAAAGCTTTTCCAGCTTCATTAAGTACACTACTGGTTGTCTTACTAGCATCATCAATTACTTTACTAGCTTCTTTAACCATATTATCTGCAAACTTAAAAAAGTCCATAACGGCTTCCCCTTTTCATATATAACTAAAATAATTATCTTATATCTTAAATTAATTGTCAATAATAATATAGTTATAAAGTTTAGTTATATTTTATCGCTTTCATTTTACTTACTGTTCATTTTTTTGTACAATAGTTCTATGAAAATTTTAGTTACATCTGGTGGTACAAGCGAAGCAATTGACCGAGTTCGCTCCATTACCAACCACTCTACTGGTAGACTTGGTAAAGTTATAACTGAGACTTTACTAAAAGCTGGTCACCAAGTTTGTCTGATTACTACGCAACAAGCACTAAAACCAGAACTACACCCGAATTTGACTATGATTGAAATCAAAAACACTTCCGATTTACTCCAAGAGATGAAACGGATTGTCCCTGATTATCAAGTCTTGATCCATTCAATGGCTGTTTCTGACTACAGCCCAGTTTACATGACAGGTCTTGACCAAGTTCAAGCGAGCCAAGATTTAAGTGAATTTTTACATAAGAAAAATATGGAAACAAAGATCTCCTCTAAGGATGAGGTGCAAGTCCTATTTCTCAAGAAAAATCCAAAGATTATCTCTCTTGTTAAAGAATGGAATCCAAGTATCCATCTCATTGGCTTTAAACTGCTTGTCGATGTTACTAAGGAGCATCTGATTCAAATCGCTAGAGAAAGTCTTGTAAAGAATCAAGCAGACTTGATTGTCGCTAATGACCTCACTCAGATTAATGTTGATCAACACCTGGCTTATCTAGTAGAGGAAAAAGATTATCAGATTGCTGCTAGCAAACAAGAAATTGCTGACTTGTTAGTCAGAAAAATTCAAGGATTTGATCGTTAGAAAGGAAAATTATGGCTCGTATTACACTCGCTGTGACAGGCTCTATCGCCTCTTACAAGGCTGCTGATTTGGTAAGTGGCTTGAAGAAACAAGGGCATTCTGTTACTGTACTCATGACTCAGGCTGCGACTGCCTTTATTCAACCTTTAACCCTTCAAGTCTTATCTCAAAATACAGTTCATCTCGATCTTATGCAGGAACCATATCCTGACAAAGTCAATCATATCGAGCTAGGAAAAGAAACAGACTTGTTTATCCTTGCCCCTGCGACCGCTAATACGATTGCGAAAGTCGCGCACGGTTTTGCCGACAATATGGTTACTGCTACTGCTCTTGCCTTGCCACACTATATTCCAAAACTAGTAGCACCTGCTATGAATACCAAAATGTATGACCATCCAGCAACTCAAACAAACCTAAAAACTTTAGAAACTTATGGTTATACAATTATTGCTCCAAAAGAGTCCCTACTGGCCTGTGGCGATGTAGGACGTGGTGCTCTTGCTGATCTTGATACTATTTTACAACAGATAAAGGAAAAACTTCATGAACAAACGCTCTAATATTGCTCCAATTGCTATCTTTTTTGCCAGCATGATCGTCATTCATCTGCTGAGCTCTATTGTCTTTAATGTCTTGCCCTTTCCAATTAAACCGACCATAGTCCATATCCCAGTCATCATTGCTAGTATCATCTACGGACCACGGATTGGTGCAATCTTAGGTTTCTTGATGGGAATGATTAGCTTGACAGTCAATACGATCACGATTCTCCCAACCAGCTACCTCTTCTCTCCATTTGTGCCAAATGGTAACATCTACTCCCTAGTTATTGCGATTGTACCACGCATCCTTATTGGTTTAACTCCATACTTTGTCTACAAACTCCTCAAAAACAAGGCAGGGCTTATCTTCGCGGGAGCACTCGGTTCCCTCACAAATACTGTATTTGTACTAGGCGGAATCTTCTTCCTCTTTGGAAATGTTTTTGACGGAAATATCCAAAAACTATTAGCTACTGTTATCTCAACAAATTCTATTGCAGAACTCATAATCTCAGCAATACTGACCCTAGTTATTGTTCCGAGACTTGAAAAAATCAAAAAATAAGAGGTCGGGAAAATCCCGGCCTCGATTTTTATTTGACCTAAGTAACTGACTCTGTATTTAATTAAGATTACAGACTTCTAAAAGTCCCTTTGACGAGACTATCTAAAAGCATGATTGTAAAGACTCACTGATATTGGAAAAGGCTTCAATCTTAGAAAAATATTTACTTTCCCACAGCCTTTTTATCTGCTTATTATTGAGCAAGACGTGCTTCTTCTAAAATCTTTTCAATCTTTGTTGTCAGCAAATCAATAGCTACTGTATTGGTTACTCCTTCTGGAATAACGATATCTGCATAACGCTTTGTTGGCTCAATAAATTGATGATACATGGGTTTTACCACACCAAGATACTGGTCAATAACGCTATCCAGGCTACGACCACGTTCTTCCATATCACGTTTAATACGGCGAATGATACGAACATCATCATCTGTATCTACGAAAATCTTGATATCCATCAAATCACGAAGTCGTTTGTCCTCCAAAACCAAGATTCCTTCTACGATAAAGACATCCTGAGGTTCTTGACGATAAGTTTTAGAACTTCTGGTATGGGCAGCATAATCATAGGTAGGAATATCAACTGGACGACCTGCCAACAACTCTTTGATTTGCTCAATCATCAAATCAGTATCAAAAGCAAAAGGATGGTCATAGTTGGTCTTAATACGCTCTTCAAAGGTTAGATGAGATTGATCTTTATAGTAGGAATCATGCTCAATCATAGAGATTTTTTCATTTGGAAAATGCGACAAGATTGCTTTAGATACGCTTGTCTTTCCTCCTCCAGATCCACCTGTTACTCCGATAATGATTGGTCTATTTTGCATTGTAGCCTCCTTGTTTTTTCCCCTGTCTATTTTACCATATTTTTGATAAATTTTACAGATGGAGTTTTCTAGGAAATAGAAGAAAAAATCCTCATAGCTAGAAGCTACAAGGATTTGTAATTAATTAATCGAAGTTAACGTATTCTTTAGAAAGTTCAAGAACTTCTTCCATTGTTGAACATTCTGTAAGAGCACGGTTAGCGTATTCTTGCATTTTAGCAGTGTCAAGTTTCTTCATCAAGCTACGTGTACGAAGTACAGATGTCGCTGACATAGAAAACTCATCCAAGCCCATTCCGACAAGAAGTGGAACAGCTGTTTGGTCACCAGCCATCTCACCACACATACCAGCCCATTTGCCTTCAGCGTGAGCTGCTTTGATAACGTTGTTGATCAAACGAAGGATCGATGGGTTATATGGTTGGTAAAGGTATGAAACTTGCTCGTTCATACGGTCTGCTGCCATTGTGTATTGGATCAAGTCGTTTGTACCAATTGAGAAGAAGTCAACTTCTTTTGCGAATTGGTCTGCAAGCATTGCTGCTGCAGGAATTTCAATCATGATACCAACTTGGATGTCATCCGCAACTGCAACACCTTCAGCAAGAAGGTTTGCTTTTTCTTCATCGAATACTGCTTTAGCTGCACGGAATTCTTTCAAAAGCGCAACCATTGGGAACATGATACGCAATTGACCGTGTACAGAAGCACGAAGAAGAGCACGGATTTGAGTGCGGAACATTGCATCTCCAGTTTCAGAGATAGAGATACGAAGAGCACGGAAACCAAGGAATGGGTTCATTTCATGTGGCATATCGAAGTAAGGAAGCTCCTTGTCACCACCGATATCCATTGTACGAACGACAACTGGCTTACCGTTCATTCCTTCAAGAACAGCCTTGTATGCTTCGTACTGCTCGTCTTCAGTTGGGAAGTCTTGAGAATCCATGTACAAGAACTCTGTACGGTAAAGACCTACAGCTTCTGCACCGTTGTCATTAACACCCTCAACGTCTTTTGGAGTACCAATGTTGGCAGCCAATTCAAAGTGTTTACCGTCAGCAGTAACAGTTTGAGCATCCTTCAAGAGTGCCCATTCAGCTTTTTGTTGAGCGTAAGCTTCACCAGCTGCTTTAAATTCAGCCGCTTGTTCTTCACTAGGGTTGATAATCACTTCACCTGTAATACCGTTAACGGCAAGTAGGTCACCATCTTTGACAATTTCAGTGATATTGTTTGTACCCAAAACTGCAGCGATTTCAAGTGTACGAGCCATGATAGCTGAGTGACTTGTACGACCACCAATGTTTGTTACAAAAGCTTTTACAAAGTTTTTGTCCAATTGAGCTGTATCAGATGGAGTCAAGTCGTGAGCAATCACGATCACTTCTTCATTGATAGAAGCTGGGTTTGGCAATTTTTTACCAAGGAGGTTAGCCAATACACGTTTTGTTACGTCACGGATATCCGCTGCACGTTCCTGCATGTATGGATTGTCTTCCATGCCTTCAAAGATTGTGATAAACATATCTGTAACTTCTTTCAGACCTGCTTCTGCATTCACTTTCTTAGCACGGATAGTTTCTTTGATTTGACCAATCAATTCAGGGTCAGCAAGAACCATCAAGTGAGCGTCAAATACTTGTGCCGCTTCTTCACCAAGCGTACCTACAGCCTTCTCGCGGATAAGAGAAAGCTCGTTTTGAGAAGCTTCAAGAGCAACATCCAAACGAGCCTCTTCTGCATTTGTATCTTCGACTGTAACAGTCTCGAATGATAAATCCGGTTGAACGAGTAGATATGCTTTTGCAACTGCAACACCGTCAGATGCTGCGATTCCTTTAAGCATTTCTGTCATTTCCTTATGCCAATCCTTCTTTTTCCATTGTTTCTGAGATTGCAGCGATAGCGTCATCAGCGTCTGCACCTTCAGCAGTGATTGTAACGTCAGCACCTTGACCAACACCAAGACTCATTACACCCATGATAGATTTAAGGTTAACTGATTTACCTTTATACTCAAGAGTGATATCTGAAGCAAATTTGCTAGCAGTTTGTACCAACAATGTTGCTGGACGTGCGTGGATACCTGTTTCTGCCACTACGTGGAAATCTTTAGAAGCCATAGTTTGACTCTCCTTTAATAGTTTTCTTGTTGAGTTACATATCTGATAACCCTTACAATTTAGTATTATATCACCTTCATTGATATTTTTCAAGTATTTTATGGACTTTCTTCAATTTCCTTTCAGATAACTTGCTGAAAATCTTCTATTAAATTTAACAAAACACAGTATGTAGTTTTGGTGAAAATCCTAATCATTGAAATAATGCTTTTTCGCTAGTTGCTTTCAAAGTCTACACTATATATTGTGTTCGTAGGTAAAATCGGTAAAACAATTACACAAGATTTAGTTTTAGAAAGTTGACAAAGTTTTTTTTTCTGATATACTAAGAAAGTAATTAATTTTTAAAGAGGACTTACACAATGGTAACCGTATATTCTAAAAACAACTGTGTCCAATGTAAAATGACCAAACGCTTTTTGGACAGTAATAATGTTGAATATAAAGAAATCAATCTTGATGAACAGCCTGAATACATTGATCAAGTAAAAGAGCTTGGCTTTAGTGCCGCTCCTATCATTCAGACACCAACAGAAGTTTTCTCTGGTTTCCAACCAGGTAAACTCAAACAACTTGCTTAAGAATCAAGACAAAAGCTTCTATGTCTATCTTAGAAGCCTTTCTTTTGTAATTAGATAAAGGATTTTTTATGGGATTAAAACAACTTGAAGATGTGACTTACTTCCGTCTTAATAACGAAATTAACCGTCCTGTGAATGGACAAATCATGCTTCACAAAGACAAGGAAGCTCTTGAAGCCTTCTTTAAAGAAAATGTTGTACCTAATACAATGGTTTTTCATTCAATTACGGATAAAATAAATTTCCTTATTGAACATAACTATATTGAAACAGCATTTATCAAGAAATACCGTCCAGAATTTTTGGAAGAACTATCTGAATTTATCAAAGACCAAAACTTCCAATTTAAGTCTTTCATGGCTGCCTATAAATTCTATAATCAATACGCCTTGAAAACTAATGACGGAGAGTACTATCTTGAGAGCATGGAAGACCGTGTCTTCTTTAACGCTCTTTACTTCGCGGATGGTGATGAAGCGATTGCTATTGATATTGCTAATGAAATCATCCACCAACGTTATCAACCTGCTACTCCTTCTTTCTTGAATGCAGGCCGTGCACGTCGTGGTGAATTGGTATCATGTTTCTTGATTCAGGTAACAGATGATATGAACTCTATCGGACGTTCTATCAACTCTGCTCTTCAACTTTCACGTATTGGTGGTGGTGTGGGAATTTCCCTCAGCAACCTTCGTGAAGCTGGAGCTCCTATTAAAGGCTATGAGGGTGCTGCTTCTGGTGTCGTACCAGTTATGAAGCTTTTCGAAGACAGCTTCTCTTACTCTAACCAACTCGGTCAACGTCAAGGTGCTGGGGTTGTTTACCTCAATGTCTTTCACCCAGATATCATCGCCTTCCTTTCAACTAAGAAGGAAAACGCCGATGAAAAAGTGCGTGTCAAGACTCTTTCACTTGGTGTTGTGGTTCCAGATAAATTCTACGAATTGGCTCGTAAAAATGAAGAAATGTACCTCTTCAGTCCTTACTCTGTAGAGCTTGAATACGGCGTGCCATTTAACTACATCGATATCACAGAAAAATACGATGAGCTAGTTGCAAATCCAAACATCCGTAAGACAAAAATCAAAGCGCGTGATTTGGAAACTGAAATTTCTAAATTGCAACAAGAATCTGGCTATCCTTATGTAGTAAACATCGATACTGCTAACCGTGCAAATCCTGTCGATGGTAAGATTATCATGAGTAACTTGTGTTCAGAGATTCTTCAAGTCCAAGAACCAAGTCTTATCAATGATGCTCAGGAGTTCCTAAAAATGGGTACTGATGTCTCATGTAACCTTGGTTCAACAAACGTGGTCAACATGATGACTTCACCTGACTTTGGTCGCTCCATCCGTGCTATGGTTCGTGCCCTTACTTTTGTTACAGATAGTTCACACATCGTCGCTGTTCCTACTATCGACCACGGAAACAGCCAAGCTCATACATTTGGACTTGGAGCTATGGGACTTCACAGCTATCTTGCTCAACAATTGATCGAATACGGATCACCTGAGTCTGTTGAATTTACAAGCATCTACTTTATGCTTATGAACTACTGGACCTTGGTTGAGTCAAACAATATCGCACGTGAACGTGGTGTAACCTTCCACAACTTTGAAAAATCAGACTATGCTAACGGAAGCTACTTTGATAAGTATTTAACTGGCGAATTCCTTCCGAAATCAGACCGTGTTAAAGAGCTCTTCAAAGATATCTTTATTCCTACTGCTGCTGACTGGGCTGAACTTCGTGATAAAGTTAAAGCAGATGGACTTTACCACCAAAACCGCCTTGCTGTAGCGCCAAATGGTTCTATCAGCTACATCAACGATGTTTCTGCCTCTATTCACCCAATTACGCAACGTATCGAAGAACGCCAAGAGAAGAAAATTGGTAAGATCTACTATCCTGCTGCTGGTTTGTCAACAGAAACAATTCCTTACTACACTTCTGCTTATGACATGGATATGCGTAAGGTAATTGATGTTTATGCTGCTGCGACTGAGCACGTGGACCAAGGACTTTCACTCACACTCTTCATGCGCAGTGATATCCCAACAGGTCTTTACGAATGGAAATCAGAAAATAAACAAACAACACGTGACTTGTCTATCCTTCGTAACTATGCCTTCAACAAAGGTATCAAGTCTATCTACTACGTCCGTACCTTTACAGATGATGGTGGAGAAGTCGGTGCTAACCAATGTGAGAGCTGTGTGATTTAATTCAACTCTCAAAAAAATTACATTTACTTAATCCATTTAACGTATTTTGCTGATAAAATCATGTAAGAACATAAAAGTCGGGCATCCGACTTTTTGTTCGATTATAGCATAGAATTATGATAAAATAAGAATGATTATGTTATCGCATTACTACACACAGAAAGAGATTTCAAATGAAAACTTACTACAAAGCCATTAACTGGAATGCCATCGAAGATGTCATCGATAAATCAACCTGGGAAAAACTGACTGAGCAGTTCTGGCTCGATACGCGCATCCCTTTGTCAAACGACTTAGATGACTGGAGAAAGCTTTCTAACAAGGAAAAAGACCTTGTCGGTAAAGTTTTTGGAGGTTTGACCCTTCTTGATACCATGCAATCAGAAACTGGTATCCAGGCTCTTCGTGCTGATATTCGTACACCTCACGAGGAAGCTGTTTTTAACAATATCCAGTTTATGGAATCTGTCCATGCTAAGTCTTACTCTTCTATCTTCTCAACCTTAAATACCAAGTCTGAAATTGAAGAAATTTTTGAATGGACTAATACTAATCCATATCTTCAGAAAAAAGCTGAAATTATCAATGAAATCTACCTAAACGGAACTCCTCTTGAAAAGAAAGTAGCGAGTGTTTTCCTTGAAACCTTCCTTTTCTACTCTGGTTTCTTCACACCACTCTACTATCTTGGAAACAACAAGTTGGCCAACGTGGCAGAAATTATCAAATTGATTATTCGTGACGAGTCTGTACACGGAACCTACATCGGCTACAAGTTCCAGCTTGGTTTCAATGAATTACCAGAAGATGAGCAAGAAAAACTCAAAGAATGGATGTACGACCTTCTCTATACTCTTTATGAGAATGAAGAAGGCTACACAGAGAGCCTCTATGACGAAGTCGGATGGACTGAAGAGGTTAAAACCTTCCTTCGCTACAATGCTAACAAGGCACTCATGAACCTGGGACAAGATCCACTTTTCCCAGACTCAGCAGATGATGTCAACCCAATCGTTATGAACGGGATTTCAACTGGTACATCAAACCACGACTTCTTCTCTCAAGTTGGTAATGGTTATCTACTTGGTGAAGTTGAAGCTATGCAGGATGATGATTATAACTATGGACTAAATTAATACCTAACCTAAAAAACATCAAAGTTTATTTAAAAACTAGATGTTTTTTTTTGTTTATTTTTGTTTTCTTTAAGTTGCTTAGCTGTTTAAAATATGATAAAATAATATTAGATTTGGGGGTGGTTCAATGCTGAAGCAAGAAAAATTAGATACTATTTTAGACATTGTTAATACAAAAGGAACTATCACTGTTAAAGAGATTATGAATCGCCTTGATATTTCCGATATGACAGCTAGACGATATTTACAAGAGTTAGCGGATAAGGATTTGCTGGTTCGAGTTCATGGCGGTGCTGAAAAACTTCGAACAGGTTCCTTATTAAATAATGAGCGTTCTAACGTTGAAAAACAAGGACTACAAACAGCAGAAAAACAAGAAATTGCTCGCTTTGCAGGTCACTTAGTTGAAGAAAGAGAAACTATTTTCATTGGTCCAGGTACCACATTAGAATTCTTTGCGCGTGAACTTCCTATCGATAACATTCGTGTTGTTACCAATAGTTTGCCTGTATTTCTCATTCTAAACGAGCGTAAGCTAACTGATCTCATTCTAATCGGTGGTAATTATCGTTCAATTACAGGAGCTTTTGTCGGAACTCTCACTCTTCAAGATATCGCTAGTTTGCAATTTTCAAAAGCTTTCGTTAGTTGTAATGGTATCAAGGATCATGCTATTGCTACTTTTAGTGAAGATGAAGGTGAAGCACAGAAATTAGCACTAGAAAACGCCAATAAAAAATATCTCCTAGCTGACCATAGCAAATTTGATAAATTTGATTTCTTTACATTTTACAATATCTCAGATATTGACACTATTATCACTGATTCAAAATTAAGTGACCAAACACTCCAATCACTATCTAAACAAACTAAAATTATCAAGTCAAAACCTTAAACTCTACAACTAGTCATAGAATTTAGTAGCTACTACTAATTACATGGCTAGTTTTTTATTTTATATTAAGCGTGCAATCTAAAATATTTCAATTATTTTTCAAATCTATGATTTCTGTATTTTTAATTTAATAGATTCCTCGAATCTGTCTTTTTATATTCCATTTCACGAAGTCATCCTTTTTAGTTTATTATAACAGTTACTTGTATTTTCTATCATTTCCTCTACTTTTTTGATATAATAAATTTAGAATGATTCTTCAAAGGAGGCATCTATGCGTTTTAATCAATTCAGTTACTATCCTGTAAGCCAACAAGAAGCTTTACAGGAATTATCCAGCCTTGGATTCAAGCTTGACCAATCAAATTCTGATAAAGAACTGTTTGAAGCTTTTGTTAGAACTTGCTTTTTCAATTACAAAAATACAGATTATCCCCTCTCAACTTTAGCTGTAGATAAAGAAACTGATCTGCTCACTTTCTTCAATTCTGATCGTGAATTAACTGCAGAGATTTTCTATACTGTTGCCTTTCAGTTGCTTGGTTTCAGCTACTTAACGGACTTTGAAGATGGTCTTGTTTTTCACAAAGAAACGGCATTCCCTATTGTATACGGAGATTTGATTGACAATCTCTATCAACTCCTTAACACGCGCACTAAAAAGGGAAATACCTTGATCGATCAATTGGTTAGCGATGGTCTTATCCCTGAGGACAATGATTACCACCACTTCAATGGCAAGAGCTTGGCAACCTTCTCTGCAAACAATGCTATTCGGGAAGTTGTTTATGTGGAAAGTCGTATTAATTCTGATAATGATGGACTGCCAGATCTTATCAAGGTAAACATTATTCGTCCATCTTACCACGGCAAAATTCCAGCTGTTATGACGGCAAGTCCTTACCATCAAGGAACCAATGATAAAGCAAGTGATAAAGCTCTTTACAAAATGGAAGCTGAGCTAGAAGTCAAGGAAGCACATGAAATTTCTCTAGAAAAACCAACATTAGACTTGGTTGAACCTGTTGGAGAAGCTGAACTCGTTCCAGAAGCTGAAGAAAAACTCACTCATATCAATAGCAGCTACACACTTAACGACTACTTCCTTCCAAGAGGATTTGCAAATATCTACGTATCTGGTCTTGGAACCAAGGATTCTCAAGGTCAAATGACCAACGGAGATTACCGCCAAGTTGAAGCCTATAAAAATGTTATTGATTGGCTCAATGGTCGTTGTCGTGCCTTCACAGACCACAGTCGTAAACGTCAGGTCAAGGCTGACTGGTCAAATGGAAAAGTTGCCACTACTGGTCTTTCTTATCTAGGAACAATGTCTAATGGTCTTGCAACTACAGGAGTTGATGGTTTAGAAGTCATTATTGCTGAAGCCGGTATTTCTTCTTGGTACAACTATTATCGAGAAAATGGTCTGGTAACAAGCCCTGGTGGCTATCCAGGGGAGGACTTCGATTCATTAGATGAATTAACTTATTCTCGTAATCTCTTAGCTGGTGACTATATTCGTGGAAACGAAGCTCATAAAGAGTCTATAGAAGAACTGAAGAAAAATCTAGACCGTAAAACTGGAGATTATAACCAATTCTGGCATGACAGAAACTACCTACTTAATGCTGAAAAAGTTAAGACTGAAGTTGTCTTTACCCACGGTTCGCAAGACTGGAATGTCAAACCACTTCATGTCTATCAAATGTTCAATGCTCTTCCAAGCAATATTAAGAAACATCTCTTTTATCATAACGGTGCCCATGTTTATATGAACAACTGGCAGTCTATTGATTTCCGTGAATCCATGAATGCTCTTTTGACGCAGAAATTATTGGGGCAAGAAACTGACTACCAGCTTCCAAGAGTCGTTTGGCAAGATAACACCAGTCCACAAACCTGGGTAACTCTTGAAGATTTTGGAAATCAAAGTGACCATAAAACTTTCTCTTTAGGTACTGAAGAAGCTGTCATTGAAAATCATTACCAAGAATCAGACTTTGAACGTTTTGGAAAGACCTACCAAACCTTTAACAATGAACTCTATCAAGGGAAAGTCAATCAGGTAACTATTGATCTGCCAGTGACAGAAGACCTTCATCTCAACGGTCGTGTTAAACTAAACCTCCGTCTCAAATCAAGTACCAATAAAGGCTTACTTTCTGCTCAACTTCTCGAACTTGGTCAAAAGAAATACCTACAACCGTATCCAGGAGTCTTGGCTGCTCGTACGATTGATAATGGTCGTTACCATATGCTGGAAAACCTTTGCGAGCTACCATTTAGTCCAAATGCTCAACGCGTTATCACCAAAGGCTATCTCAATCTTCAAAATCGTTATGATTTATTGAAAATTGAAGAAGTTAAGCCTGATGAATGGATGGAATTCCAATTTGAACTCCAACCAACTATTTACAAACTAAAAGAAAGCGATACAGTACGTCTCGTTCTTTACACAACAGACTTTGAGATTACTGTACGTGACAATACAGACTATCACTTGACTGTCGATCTTGCACAGTCTAGTCTTGAGATACCTTTTCAAAGGGAGGTAACTGTAGATGAACAAAGCCGAGCAAAGACACCAACTCATCCGAGCCTTAATCACTAAACAAAAAATTCATACCCAAACTGAATTACAAGAACTACTGATTGAAAACGGAGTACAGGTCACACAAGCAACACTTTCAAGAGACATCAATCTGATGAATCTTTCTAAGATTCGTGAAGGTGAACACTCCTATTATTCAATCAACACTGACTCTACATCCAAGTGGGAAAAACGGCTAGAAGTCTATATGGAGGAAGCACTCTACATGATGCAACCCGTCCAACACCAGGTTGTTATCAAAACCTATCCAGGTTTGGCACAATCCTTCGGATCTATCTTGGACGCCCTAAACTTCCCTGAAATAGTGGCTACTATCTGTGGAAATGATGTCTGTTTGGTTATCTGCGAGGATAAGGAACAAGCTCAATCTTGCTTTGAACGCCTCAAACAATTTGCACCACCTCTATTTTTTGATCGGTAGCAAAAACCCGTGATAATAATATCACGGGTTAATTTTATGATTTGCTATTTTCAGCTTGCTTTTTAGTCCTTGCAAGTCTCAACGCTCTATTTGGATTGAGGCGATTAAACAGTTCTTCTAACTTCTTCTCATTCCAGACATCTGCTGCAGAAACAAAATTTCCATCAGCATCACGGAAAGATATCGGTTTATCTCCCATAGCTATCTCCTAGTCTACAAACTCAAACTCAAACTTACCGATACGAACCAAATCTCCATCCTTGGCGCCACGAGCACGGAGAGCTTCATCAACTCCCATACCACGCAACTGACGAGCAAACTTCATGACAGACTCATCACGATCAAAGTTAGTCATGTTAAAGAGTTTGATGAGTTTTTCACCTGAAAGTACCCAAGTTGCATCGTCATCACGACTAATTTCAAATGGTTTTTCTTCTTCGTCAAAGCCATAATAAACTTCTTCTTCCATTTCTGACTCGTCATAAAGAAGGAATTCTGGAGTCTTATCAAGGAGCTCTGCTGTTGCATCTAGTAAAGGTGCTAAACCTTGTTTAGTCAAACCTGATATTGGGAAGATTGCTGGTAATTCCTCGAACTCATCAAAGTTAGTTGCCAATTTTTTCTTGAATTCTTCAAGGTTTTCCTGACTTTCTGGCATATCCATCTTATTAGCAACAATGATTTGGGGACGCTCCATTAGACGAAGGTTGTAAGATTCCAACTCTTTGTTAATAGCTAGATAATCTTCGTAAGGATCGCGACCTTCACTGGCTGACATATCGATGATGTGAAGGATAACGCGAGTACGCTCAATATGGCGAAGGAACTGAGTTCCCAAGCCCACACCTTGACTTGCTCCTTCAATCAAACCAGGAAGGTCTGCCACTGCAAAGGACTCACCTGATTGGGTACGGACCATACCAAGATTTGGAACGATTGTTGTAAAGTGATAGGCACCAATTTTAGGTTTTGCAGAGGTAATTACGCTGAGCAGAGTTGATTTTCCAACTGAAGGGAATCCAACCAAACCAACATCCGCAAGAATTTTAAGTTCTAACTGTAATTCGCGCTCCTGACCAGGTTCTCCATTCTCAGAGATCTCTGGAGCAGGATTTTTTGGTGTCGCAAAACGGATGTTCCCACGACCACCACGACCTCCATGAGCCACGATGAACTCTTGGCCGTTCTCTATCAAATCAGTGAGAACTTTCCCAGTCTCCGCATCACGTACAGTTGTACCTTGAGGCACTCGAACAATCAAGTCTTCTGCCCCTCTACCATGCATTCCTTTGGTCATCCCTTTTTCACCCGATTGGGCTTTGAAATGACGATTGTAACGGAAGTCCATCAGGGTACGTAAACCTTCATCTACAACAAAGACAACGTTACCTCCACGGCCTCCATCGCCACCCCATGGACCGCCATTAGGGACGTATTTTTCACGGCGAAAGGCAACCATCCCATCGCCACCATTTCCAGCCTTGACCTTAATCTTGGCTGTATCTAAAAACATACTCATATTCTTTTCTCACTTTAAAAAGGGCTGGGAAATCCCAGTCACCAACTATTACTACTTGCTAGAAAATCTAGCATTTTAAAATCTGCTAAATACACCAATGGCTGTAGCAAAGATACCTGCTAAGGTTACAAACAACATAATCAAAACGACGAATAGTGTCAATTTCTCAAAAAATGTTTTTTTACGTTTTCCATTATCACCAAATGCCATTATTCTCTCCTTTTCTATAATTCCCTATTTTTAATATTCTTCCGAAACTGGAGCAATTGCCCATAAAATTAAGTAAGCAATAAGTCCACTACCATAACAAAAAGCTAGAACTCCCCAGATTACACGTACAATTGTAGGATCAATATCAAAATAATTAGCTAGACCAGCGCATACTCCACCGATTTTTTGATCTCGACTACTTCTCATAAATTTCTTTTTCATTTCTTCATTTCCTTTCTTTGATGATCCTAGTCATTCCAATAATCTCTCAAATCATTCAACTGTTTCTTAGATGCCTTTAACATTCGTTTAGAACTTTTGACTGGAACTGAAACTGCCTGTTGTGGTATATAAAATACTGTCTTTAAAATACGTTTCGTAACAGGTTCATCTGCAGTCAATTCTTTTTCAAAATTGTTTGAGATGATAGCATCCAAATAAAACTCATGGACTCTCTTAGCAAAATTCTCAGCTGAAATTTCATACAATTTTTCAGCCAAAAGTTTCTCATCCATCTTTGGAGTTGCAATTAAAGCTTCTAAAATAGCCCCTGCTAGATCTCTCTCTTCATAATAAAGCGTTCCAAACATTTTATGATTGATGAGGTTATCAAGATAGGGATTTCCATGAGCTATAATTGGTGTCTTGCTAGCCAAACTTTCTAGATAGGTTAACCCCTGAGTCTCACTTGTAGAAGCTGAAATGAAGAAGTCAGCAGCCTTATAGTAAAGTGCTGTCTCACTCGGAGCGATCATACCTGTAAAGATAACAGAATCCTGAATTTGCAAATCTCCTGCTTGCTCCTTGAGGTTTTCCAGATAAGGCCCATCACCAGCAACGACTAATTTCACCTTTTGTTCTTCTTTTAGAACCTCTGCAAATGCAGCTAGTACCGCCTGAATATTCTTCTCGTAAGACACACGCGAAAGGCTAAGAAGCATTTTTTCATCTTCCTTAATACCTAGTTTAACCCGTAAGTCTGCGATATGTTCTGGTCCAATCTCTGGTCGTTCAAACTTGGCTAGCTCAATACCTGTAGGAATAACACGCTTTTCAACTTTGACCTTATAATCCGATAACAAGTCGCGCACAATTTCACTCGGACAAATCACACCATCAACATCATGAAGGAAGCCTCTCACAAGATACCTGACCATACCTGGACGAATCAACATCCCTTTAGCGATATAGTGAACATAATCTTCGTACTGGGTATGATAGGTATGAATAACAGGGATTTTCAGCTCACGCGCTATCCAAATCCCTAATAAACCAAGAGAAAACTCAGTCTGCGTATGAATAATATCCAGCTTGTATTGTTTTGCTATCTCAAGAGCTTTCGTAAATCCACGATAGGCGAAACGTCGATCCTTAAAGGCAAAGAAAGGAACACTAGGGATACGAATAATCTGCCAGTCTTCATAACGATTAACATCCTTGTCTGTTGTTGTAAAGATAAAGACGGCATGTCCTTGCTTTTCAAGTTCTGTTTTTAAGGTTCGAATACTGGTCGCAACACCCGAGACCTGCGGGAAATAAGTATCTGTAAATAAACCAATTCGCATATACTACCTCATTTTTTTCCTAAATCTGCTTGCTCCCGATAGAATTTTAGCCAGATCTCAAGAAGATGCTCTTCTGAATATTCTCTTGAAATGGCCTTAGCCTTTTCTTTTAATTCTTTTAGTGCTTCTGGATGCTCTCGATATTCCAAGATAGCCGCTTTCATCTCTTCTACATCACTTGTTGGTCTGTAATTTCCTTCAAGAATGACCTTGTAAAGATCTAGATCACGAAGCATAATGGGTGCTTCACAACTCGCAGCTTCTAAAATAGTCATTGGAAAGAGCTCGTTATAACTTGGAAGCAAGAAAAGATCAGCCAAGGCATAGAGTTCTCTCATCCGTTCTGGATCAACAATCCCTGGGAAAATTAGATTTTCAGGAGGGTTATCCATAATCTTTTTATAGCGCTCATAACCATCGGTTATTCCCCCAAAAGAGAAGCCACCAGCCCAAATAAAAGTGATATCAGGTAATTCCTCAGCTAGAGTGATAAAGTCATCTATTCCTTTGCGCTTCTGAACCTGACCTGCACCAACGACTACAAACTGATTCTCATCAATCCCCATATCTTTACGAAGTTGTTCGACTTGCTCTATAGGAAGTGGATGCCATTTTTCTTTGTTGACAAAATTAGGAATATAGGTCACTTTTTCACGTGGAATTCCAGCAGCAACCAAATCCTCAATGAAGCTAGGATTGACCACAACCAGATGCTCCATACGGTCATAAAAAGAAAATACATAGCGTTTGACAATCCCCTTTAAGAAGAATGGAATCTTCAAACTACCTTCCAAGGTATCTGGTAAGAAGTGAACATAGCCAATCTTACGTCCAGAACGTTTTTTCTGAAAGGTCGAGAGATAATAAGGAAAATCAATCGTATGAAAATGAGTAACATCCGCTTCGATTGGAAGATTTTCTGTTACGATCAGTTGGTCTTTCGCATCTCGTTTTAAAAGCTGTACCAGTTCACGGTATGCACCAGACACACCTTGGCCCGCCACTTTTTCACTTGAACTTAGCATGTTGATGCGTAATTTCTCTTTTTCCATAGTAACCATTATACCATTTTCTTCAAATAAAATCAGCAAATAAAAAGAGAGATAGTATAAAAGCTGGGAATTCCTGGCGTCTACACTATTTCTCTTTTCATAATATACTTACTTGATACCTAAAGCGATACGAGCGTAACGGCTCATTTTCTCAACTGTCCAAGCTGGATACCAAACTAATTTGACTTCAACGTTAGTAACTTCTGGAACATCTGTCATAGCATCATAGATTTGGTCAGTTAAAAGATCTGCCAAGGGACAACCCATGGTTGTCAAGGTCATATCAATTTCAGTCTCACCTGTATCGCCATCAAAACGAATCTCGTAGATCAAGCCTAGATTGACAATATCAATCCCCAACTCTGGGTCAATCACTTCTTCTAGGGCTGTCAAAATACGTGTTTTGATATTTTCGATTTGTTCTTCTGTGTAAGCCATCTTCATTCTCCCTTAACTTAATCTTCAATGAAATCACGAAGTGGTTTGCTTCGACTTGGCTGGCGAAGTTTTCTCAAAGCTTTGGCTTCAATCTGACGGATACGTTCACGTGTTACGTTAAAGACTTTACCAACATCTTCAAGAGTACGCATTTTCCCATCATCTAGACCAAAACGAAGTCGCAAGACATTCTCTTCGCGGTCTGTAAGAGTATCCAAGACTTCATCCAATTGTTCGCGCAAAACGATACGAGTTGTATAGTCCACTGGATTTTCAATCACTTCGTCCTCGATAAAGTCACCAAGATGGCTATCGTCCTCTTCACCGATAGGTGTTTCAAGAGAAACAGGTTCTTGGGCAATCTTGAGGATTTCACGAACTTTGTCAGGTGTCATATCCATGCGTTCAGCGATTTGTTCAGGAGTTGGATCTTGTCCCAACTCTTGAAGAAGATTACGTTGTTCACGAACAAGCTTGTTAATGGTTTCCACCATGTGAACTGGGATACGGATGGTACGAGCTTGGTCAGCAATGGCACGAGTAATGGCCTGACGAATCCACCAAGTCGCATAAGTTGAGAATTTGAACCCTTTAGAGTAGTCAAATTTATCAACGGCCTTCATCAAGCCCATGTTTCCTTCTTGAATCAAGTCAAGGAACTGCATTCCACGTCCAACATAACGTTTAGCGATAGATACTACCAAACGAAGGTTCGCTTCTGCAAGGCGTTGTTTAGCTTCGATATCACCCGCTTCAACAGCAAGGGCCAATTCTTTTTCCTCTTCATTTGTAAGCAGAGGAACAACCCCGATTTCTTTCAAATACATACGGACAGGGTCATTGACCTTAGCAGAGGTTGAACCGATCAAATCTTCATCAGTCAACTCTGGTTCTTCCTCAGTGCTCAAAACACGCGCACTTGGATTTCCTTCGTTGTCCGTAATTGAGATACCAGCATCTTGAATGCGTTGCAAAAGATTCTCAATACCTTCCACATCTAAAGTAAAAGGGATTACTAAGGCGTTATTGATTTCATCATCTGTTGCCGTACCAGTTTTTTTATGATTGCGAATAAATTCCGCTACTTGAACGTCAAAGGTTGTTACTTCTTTTTGTTTTGTTGCCATTCTTACTCCATTCTTCTTTTTTGGGCAATTAAGCGTTCTAGCTCTTCTAATGCGGTGTCTGTATCACCGACATGGCTAGCTTCCTGAACTTTCTTTTTAATTTGCAGATTTTCCTGATTCAAAAGAGCTCTTTTTCGAGACTCTTCCACTTCAGCTAACTCGTGAGGGGACATCTCAGGTGGCAAATCTAAGGCTAGGACTTGATACCAAGCACTCTCCACTTCTCTGGTCTGATGAGCCAAATCCTCAGACGAGATACTTCCATTATCAATCAAGAGTCCATACAAGGTCTGAAACTCTGGAGTTTCAAAGATAAAGTCATCTCTTAAGCGGTAGTCATTGAGCACCAAGGGATGTTCCATCATTCGGTAGAGAATATGAGCCTCCGCTCTCATCACTGCTGTCAGCTGCTTGGAGACAGACATGGTGATAGGACTGGGACTATAGGTCTCCTTGACCTTCTCCTTTCTCTGTCTGACACGACTTTCATTGACAATATGTTCGACTTGCTGATAGTCAAAAGATGGCAAGTGATCCGTCAAAATGTGAATGTAGGAATTCTGAGCTGTGATAGAGGGTTCCTTTGCGATTAAGGGGGCAATTTTCTCTATAAATTCAATCTGAGCTTGTAGATTTTCACTATTTTCAGGTCTGAAATGATGGATGTAAAACTCAACAGGACTAATGCGTGTATTGGTTAAGAGATAAGCCAAGTCTTGAGGAGAGTTTTTCTGCAAATATTCATCCGGATCCATCGCGTCAGGAATCTGGACTACTTGGACAGGTATATCTTTAAGCTCATCCAAGGCTTTAGCCGTCGCAGCTTGCCCAGCCTTATCTCCGTCATAGGTGACGATCACTTTTTTGGTAAAGCGTTTCAGATGCTCCACATGTTCACTCGTCAGTGCGGTCCCCATAGAAGCAACTGCATTTTCAATACCAGCACGATAAGCCGCAATGACATCCATAAATCCTTCCATCAGGTAGATTTCAGGTGCCTTGCCCGAGCCTTTTTTTACCCTCTCCAAATGATATAATTCGTAACTTTTGTTAAAAATTGCCGTCGCTCGACTATTTTTATACTTTCCAGTTTGAGAATCGGCCTCTTGCCATACACGACCAGAAAAGGCAATCACCTTTCCTTGATCATTTGAAAGAGGAAACATAATGCGATTATGAAAGGTATCAAAGAATTGGTTACTCTCAGATAGATAAAACAAACCCGAATCCAGCAAGTCCTTCTCACTATAATCATCTGCTAAACGCTGATATAGATAAGAGCGTTCTGCTGGAGCCAAACCAATCATAAAATGCTTGAGAACATCATCTGTTAAGCCACGTTTATAGAGATAGTTTCTCGCCTCTTCACCCATCTTAGTCGTCATGAGAATGGCATGATAAAAACGAGCGGCTTTCTCATGCATATCGTAGAGATTTTGATGGGGTGACCTAGGGTGTACAGAACTTTGAACAGGCGCTGCCATCTGAATTCCCAGTCTCTCAGCTAATATCCTCACTGCATCCGCAAAGGTTACCTGCTGATACTCCTCAATAAACTTAAAAACATCTCCAGAACGACCACATCCAAAGCAGTGGTAAAATTGCTTATCTTCAACCACGTTAAAGGAAGGGGTCTTTTCACCATGAAAAGGACAGAGCCCTAAAAAGTTCCGTCCAGATTTTTGTAAAGAAATCACTTCTCCTATGATTTCGACAATATTGGTATTGTTTTTGATCTCTTCGATGAGTCTCTTGTCAACCATAGACAATACCTCCATTTTATCACAGTTTACTCTAACTAGTATAGCTTATTTCTGAAAAAAAGTAAACCATTTCATACACTTTACATGAGACTATTTCATAAAACTAGCTAGTCACTTTCTCCACTTTTACATCGTTTTCGGATACAATATCCACTAAATATTCTGTCGACATTATGAAATAGTGATGAAGCTTTTTATTGGCTATATTTGCAGAAGTAACCAAGTCACCAAACTCTGTATTCTCGACCTCATAGATATAGTTGGTCAGATAAAGTGGTCTGTTCTTTGCCAATCCTTGCTCCCAATATTTATCTCTTAATTCTAAACTTTCCTGGACTGTTCGGAAAGCCCAAACTTTTGTAAAGGTAAATTTAAATTTTTCTGAATCTTTCAAGTAGGCAATTAGAGTATCCCCATCTATATTTATCTCGATGCCATAGTCACCAAAAAGGATGAATCCCGGTTTAATTTCCGTCCATTTTTCCATATCATTTCTCCAAGTTCTATTGTCTGATAATTATACTACAGTGGTATACATGTTTGATTAGCAAATTTTTTAGTATTGACTGATACTTAATTTCAAATTTGCAGAAACAAGAATATCCAGTACACTATCTTGAGTTATGATGATATAATGCCGTGAATGCAAAGTTCCTGGGTCATAATATGATGTGTATTCCAGTTTCTTCACTAATTGACTATTCTTGACTTCGTAAATGACATTTTGGAAATTATTTTTTTCAAATTTTTTAAACATCTCTTTATCCAGAATTGCAGATAAATACAATTCCCTGCTAAAAAATCGTGCTTCATCATAACAAAAACATGATAATTTAAAACGGTTCTGCTCTCCAATCAGCCTAATTTCTTGACCATCTGACAAGTTTGTCAACAAGACTTTTAACTTATACTTATCTACAGGAATCAAACCTTTAAAGACTTCTACCCATTCTTCATTTTTAGTTTCTAGCTCTGACGTCATATATACCTCCATTATTCCATTTTACGTTTTAAACCTCTAATTTTCATATATTTCATTTGATACTTCAATCAGTAAATCTTGAAGTTCCTCTAAATCAAGATACAGATTTCTAACTCCTACAAGTAACTGAGAAAAGGCTTGTCTATCTAATTGGCGATTCTCACTTAATGACTCAACAATCCAAGAATTTCCCTTCTCTATCCATTTTAAATGAAGGGGTAAATAATCATTTAAAATATCATCTATATTTTCTAAATTAGTAGAAGATATCTTGTTAGAGGTTTGACTGTCATTTATTAAAAATAAACTTTTACTTATTTTTTTCAACTCTGTTTCTATCGTCACTTTAATCTCCTCCCTTGTGAGCCAATATCTAAGACTCCAAATCATCCAAAGACTAGATGCTATAGTCTAAATGAAGGCCTTATTCCCCAGCAAACTCCCTAGTAAAAGCAAATGAGGAAAATCCATTCTTGAAAATCTTCTTGTGTGTATGCCATGTTTTTATCGCCTGCTTTTTATAAAACAATGCCTTTATCTGAATTTCTAAAATTTTTTAAAGTTACTTGGCTTAATGATTCATTTGGTTTTTTTTAAATATACCATAGTCATTCAGAAAAGATTATTGCAAAATCTCTGTAATAGTAACTTCTCTTTCTGACTTTAAATCATAAAATCCTATATGTACATTGTCCTTGTATAGCCAAAACAAATCTGTTCCATATTTTGCAGGAAAAATTTCTAGTAGAACAGGAGCAATTTGCAGTATACTTGTCGCACCTAGAATTGTAAAATTATCAGGATCAGAAATATATTCTTCATCATCAATAGAAGATAATATTGTCCATCCATTTAACTGAGAAATTGAAGATTTCTCTCTATAAGTGTACTGAATAGGATAACCATTTATTACATTATTTGAAACCATAAATCCACCAAAATCACTATTATTCATCAGCAAGTAACCCTCCATTTTCAGATAATAAATCTTGTCTCCAGCTGAATTCTCTCGCATAATCTATAGCTGACTTCCCTTGAAAATCTTTATGGTGAATATCAGAACCACTAGCAATCAACATCTCATATAAAGGCAAGGCTTCCTTAGTTGTTAATTTCAAGACTGTAATCTCAGTAATCAATGGAATTGCCCCATATTTATCAACTTGGTTAACATTTATCCCTGCTTTCAACAACATTGACATGATCTTAGTTGCATACTCAACATCTACTCTCCAATTCGCTTTAAATTGAAACAAATTATGTAAGGCATTTCGATTATCTGCGTCTAAACAATTAACATCAATTTTTTCATCAATAAGAAACTGAATAATCTTAAGTTTTTCATCTAGCAAAGTATTGCTAGTTAAAACCATGTTTAACAAATTTAATTTCTCATGTGTGACTTGATTCACATCGCCCTTGTAGAGCGAATGAAACTCTTCAAACGTTCCTTCTTGAGCTACATCAAATATATCTCATAATATCATTTCTTTCTCCTATTCATATTTATGACTCCTATTTGATTTTGGTACTTCAATTTGGAAATTAGCAGAATTTTACTGGTTTGTTTTTAATCAATCTACTATTTGGATCTATTGCTTGCTAAACTATCAACTTGCCAAATCTTAATCATATGTCACTTTTACTTTAACCTTAACAGTTTGGTTAGATAAATTCTTTATTTTGATCTCAAATCCTTTCTTTGAAGCAAACGAAAAAAGTGTCTTTTGAGGTGGATCCATAATAATACCTTCGCGATCGACACCAATGCCATTATGAGGATTCTCTAACATCGTTACATCCCAGCTTTGTGTTTTTTCATTGTAATGATATGTTTCAATCCGAGAATCCTTAATATTATATCCAATTCCTTTTTCAGGATCAAACCAATCATCACCTCGAGAAAGCTTTATCTTCCCATCTGTAGTAACTGGAATTACCTCTACATGGATTATGGAGTCTAAACTCTCGGAGTGTCCGTTTACACGCACCTTTGTCTCTTCATTTGGACCTAAAGTAATGGTTCCCCATTTTATATTACAAATCACAAGAGTTAGGATGGATACAGTAAACAGTAAGATGGTTAAAATAACAAAATCTGATTTTTTCAATTTATTCCTCATTTAAATTTTTCAAAGAAACTCAACTTGATACAATCTCAAAACAAAAATACCCATATGGGAGGGATTCCACATCTAGTTTAGTCATATCGTAAAGCCATACCATCATTTGAGGAATACCTCGAATCATCAGATAATCCATATATCTATTAATACTATCTTGAAAACCAGTAATATCTTTCTTTTCTACTAAAAAATTCGTATGTTCTACATCTTCCATTGATATGTAATTCTCAAGGATTTTATAATCAGAATCTGGATGTAACCAATACATTTGTTTTCTTAAAAAGTTCTGTTTATCTTCTACAGTTACAGTGTCTGCACATTCGAGATAGAAAACTCCAATATTTAATTCTTCCTGAAAATCTAATTTTTCGTTGATATAGAAAGGGGTAATCAGAATGCTTTCTGTAGTTTCTTCTGTTTGGATAATTTCTCTCAAGATACCAAATAAATTTGTTATTGTCGGATAAATTCGACACTTTGAATCCTGGTAACTTGTATTTACATAAATAATATTGTTTATCACGCCTTCTTTTTGTTTCTTCATATGATTCACCTCATCCGTAAACAGTTTTAGGATATTTCTTTAATCCAGTATATATTCGGAAATAACTTTTACATTACCCCAATTTTCAACTGAAAAGTGACTAGGATAGACGGAAAGCCAGTCTGGAATAATCTTATTTCGTAACAATT
The DNA here is from genome assembly GCF_041432385.1 of Streptococcus sp. 27098_8_91. Lineage (NCBI taxonomy): Bacteria > Bacillati > Bacillota > Bacilli > Lactobacillales > Streptococcaceae > Streptococcus > Streptococcus sp. 27098_8_91. The sequence continues at coordinate 114,524 of NZ_JAPVZN010000002.1, read as the reverse complement.
CTTCACTTTTAGTAAAGTATGGTGAAAGATTAATTTTTTTCTCCTTTACATACTCCATAATTTGATTGAGGTCTGTCAACCTTTTTTCATCAATAATGTTTAGAGACTGAACCAATTTATCAGATTCGTGATTATACTTATAATATATATCTATAATCACTCCACTACTATGCATGAATAGAAAGTCTATAGACATTCTCCCACTATCTAGTTTACCATCTGGATAATAAAAACTGTACGAAATACTCTCAACTCCTGTAGGTAAGACTTCTGAACGATACTTTTCTGAAATTGAACCGTAAAGCAGCCCGCCTGTTTTATTTACTTCCATCTCAGGTATTCTATTTAAAGTAGAATTCGTACGTAAAAAAGAAGTTGTAGCATGATGGTACTCGTCATGATAAATTTCTTCAAAAACATTACTATATCGTGGCTTTAAAAAAATGAAAGCGAGCGGTAGTAGCATGATTAAAAACGCCCCTATAGATAAGCTATAAAACATTTTTTTATTCATTTTGCGACCTCTTTCTTGTTAATCAATATAATCGTGCAAATCAGCTTTTTATATAAAGATTTGAAAAATTCTTATAACTCCTACTACTACATTTTTATCATCTTCTATCATAAAACTTAAAAGAACTCCTTAAACACAAAATCATATTCTCCCTTCAATCAAGTTACATTACTTATCCAATCTATAATTAGCTCCAATAATCTGAATTAGGAATATCCTTCGATATTTTTTCAGTAGAACATGGAAGATAACTATTTACCGTATTTAAACACAAAATTTCGATCATTGTCCTAAAATATAGATATAAACATCTTTTTCAAAGTCATACATTCTACACTTGATAGAAAGTACTTTTTGCATATGTAGGACAATCTATTTGGAAAAATTCAATGGCACAATCTCTACATCCCCAAGATTATCAACCGAGTAACGTTGACTGCCATTTTTTAACCAGCGTTCTAGAACGACATCATAGAGCATGAAGTGGGATTTTTCTTTAATCCAAGCTTCATCAATCCCATAAGGCTTTAAATACTCTAGTGCTTCGTTGGGATTAGTTAGCTGAAAACTTGGTAAACCTTTAGTCGAGCTAAAACTATAGGAACTTTTTAAATGTAGCTCTAAATCAGATTCTTTTCCCTTCTTCACTTCTATATTATAACCAATTAACCCGTAAGCTAATGATTGATCAGATTCTGAAATTTCAATAGTTTGTTTGAGCATCTTATCTCTATAATCATAATCAATAAAAAGATATCTACCATCAGGTAACGCCCGCCTATACTCAATTAGAAATGTTTTTTCAATACCTACATACACTAATATAGTTTCACTCTCAGATAAGCCTGCTTCAGGACTCAGACCAACTATAATATCCTTATCGCGATATGATTGGCCTCCGTCAACGGCTTTACTAAAATCAGCAAGTCCAGGTAAAATACCACTATGGGTTTCTGCATAGTTCATTTCTAAAAAGACATTACTTAAAGATTCATACACTCTCTTATAATAATTCTTTTGATGGACACGATCTAGACTAAACAAAGTTAGAAAACCTACTACAGTTATGAGTACGATTTTTAAAAATTTTTTCATTGACTTTTTTCCTTACTTAAATCTTGGATAAACTGATAAGCAACATTATTCTTCTCTTTTAACAGCTCCATTGCTTGGGTATCATCCTATTCAGAAAAACTGAATGGCACAATCTCTACATCCCCAAAATTGTCAACTGAATAACGTTGACTACCATTTTTGAACCAACGTGCCAGAACAACATCATAGAGCATGAAGTGGGATTTTTCTTTAATCCAAGCTTCATCAATCCCATGAGATTTTAAATACTCTAGTACTTCGTTGGGATTTGTTAGGTAAAAATTAGGTCTTTCCACAGTGCCCGCTCTCTTAAAATACGACTCCAAATTTATCTCCCCGCTATCCTTATTTCTTATATTATACCCAGCTAAGTAGTATGCCAGTGAACTTTTAGAATCCGAAATTTCGATAGTTGGGTTAAGATTTTTATTCTTATAATTGTATCTAATAAATAGATATCTCCCATCAGATAATAGTTGCTGATATTCAATAATAAAAGTTTCTTCAAAACCTACAATCACTTCTAAACTTTCATTTTCAGACAAGCCTGCATCAAGTCCTATGGAAATTATCCAGTCTGGATCTCTAAACGACTGACTTCCATCAACGGCTTTACTAAAATCAGCGAGTCCAGGTAAAACACCACTATGGGTTTCTGCATAGTTCATTTCTAAAAAGACATTACTTAAAGATTCATACACTCCCTTATAATAATTCTTTTGATAGACACGATATAGACCAAACAAAGTTAGAAAAACTAATAAAATTATGAGTACGATTTTTAAAATTTTTTTCATGACTTTTTCCTTACTTAAATCTTGGAGAAACTGATAAACAACATTATTCTTCTCTTTTTACATCTCCATTGCTTGGGTATCATCCTATTCAGAAAAACTTAGAGACACAATCTCTACATCCCCAAGATTATCAACTGAGTAGCGTTGACTACCATTTTTGAACCAGCGTTCTAGAACGACATCATAGAGCATGAAGTGGGATTTTTCTTTAATCCAAGCTTCATCAATCCCATAAGGCTTTAAATACTCTAGTGCTTCGTTGGGATTAGTTAAGTAAAAATTGGGTATCGAGTCCCCTGTTTTTGACTGACGTGATAATTCTTTATATACCTCTAAATCTAGTTTTTCCCCATCCTTGTGTAGTATATTGTAACTAGCTAAGTCATATGCTACCGACCATTTAGAATCTGAGATTTCGACTGATTGGCTGAATTTCTTATCATTGTAGTCATATTTTATATAAAGATATCTCCCATCAGATAATAGTTGCTGGTATTCAATAATAAAAGTTTCTTCAAAACCTACAATCACTTTTAAACTTTCATTTTCAGACAAGCCTGCATCAAGTCCTATGGGAATTATCCAATCTGGATCTCTAAACGACTGACTTCCGTCAACAGCTTTACTAAAATCAGCGAGACCAGGTAAAATACCACTTTTTACCTCTGCATAGTTCATCTCTAGAAAGACATTACTTAAAGATTCATACACTCCCTTATAATAATACCTTTGATAGACACGATATAGACAGAACAAAGTTAGAAAACCTACTACAGTTATGAGTACAATTTTTAAAATTTTTTTCATGACGTTTTCCTTACCTAGAACTTATATACTTTACAAAGTAAAAATACATTTTAAATACCTTATTTAGAGACAAGATAAAATTTAGACGCAAAACTCTTTTTTATAAGTTTTTTATCTTTAGCAACATTTTCCTTATAATCATTATACTATAAAATCTTAGACGGTGGAATCCAGACCATTTTTAGATAATCTCCCTTTAATACAAAAAACTTAGAAGCAAAAGCCTACTTCTAAGTTTTTAAGGATACTTGATTTAAAAATTATCTACTCAAAAAGTTGATAGTAATCGGAAATTTTCATCTTGGCTTTTTCATCCTTATTCAAATCTTGGATGATTCGCCCTTCTTTCATGACAATGAGGCGATTTCCATACTTGAGAGCATCTTCCATATGGTGAGTAATCATCAAAGCTGTTAGATGGTCCTTGTTGATAAAGTCATTTGTCAATTCCATCAAGGCCACACTTGTTTTAGGGTCAAGAGCAGCTGTGTGTTCATCCAGTAAAAGGAGCTCTGGACGTTTCAAAGTTGCCATCAAGAGGCTCAAGGCCTGTCTTTGTCCACCTGACAAGAATTCAATCGGTGTATCCAAATGCTTCTCTAGACCATTGCCAACCTTCTCAATGGTCGCTTGAAATTCTTCCTTATAGGATGACAATTTTCTTGGGAAAAGTCCACGTTTTTCCCCACGGAACTTAGCAATCAAAAGGTTTTCTGCAACGGTCATACGAGGGGCTGTTCCCATCTTAGGATCTTGGAAGACACGAGAAAGGTATTTGGCACGCTTTTCTGGGCTGAAATGAGTCACATCTTCGCCCATGATACGAATGCTACCACTGGTTAAAGGTAAAGTTCCCGCAATGCTATTAAATAGGGTTGACTTGCCTGCACCATTTCCACCCAAAATTGTGATGAAGTCGTGTTCATAAATATCAAGCGAAACATCATTTAGGATAATCTTTTCTTCGTCAAAGCCATTTGTCACAATTTTTGTGGCATTTTTTAATTCTACAATTGCTGTCATTTGCTTAACTTGACTCCTTTCAAGTATTTATCCTTAAGAGTTGGAATTACCAAGCAAGTTGCTAGGATAAGGGCACTATATAGACGGAGGTAGCTAGTATTAAAGCCGAGAGCAATGACTCCCCATACCAAGAATTGATAGCTGATGGAACCAACTACAATAGTAATCAAGCGTTCTGCTAAGGTAAGACTCTTAAAGAGAACCTCACCGATAATCAAGCTGGCAAGACCAACAACGATAACACCGATACCACGAGAGACATCCGCATAACCTTCTTGTTGAGCGATAAGTGCGCCAGCAAGTGCGATTACACCATTTGACAAGACCAAACCCATAAGCTCCATACGTCCTGTATTGATACCAAAACTACGAGCCATGTCTGGATTATCCCCTGTAGCGATATAGGCCTGTCCAAGTTTGGTATCTAGGAAGAAAAGCATGAGAAGGATAACCAAAGTCACAAAGATTAAACCTGTCAGTAATTGATTAACCTCTGATGAAAATGGAAGAACATCTTGTATTTGCTTGGTGTTTAAGAGTCCAAGGTTAGCCCGTCCCATAATCATGAGCATGATAGAATGACAAGAAGTCATGACTAAGATTCCTGATAGAAGAGTTGGAATCTTTCCTTTGGTATACAATAGTCCAGCTGCTAAACCAGCAAGACAACCTGCTCCTACAGCCGCTAAAGTCGCAAGAAAAGGATTGACTCCCTGGGTAATTAAAGTCACTGCTACTGCTCCTCCAAGTGGGAAGGAACCCTCAGTTGTCATATCTGGAAAGTTCAAGATTCGAAAGGTCATAAAGATTCCCAAACCTAGGATAGCCCAGACCAATCCCTGTGAAATAATAGATATTATCATGTTTGATTCATTTCCTTTATTCTAAAAATTGGAGGAGATGTCTCCAACTCCTCCTTCATTCTTATTCGATTACTTGACCAGCTTCTTTGAGAACTGATTCAGGAATTGTGATTCCAAGGTCTTGAGCAACTTTTTTGTTGATCACTGATTTACCAGTTGAGAAGACATTAACTGGTGTATCTGCAGGTTTTTCACCCTTCAAGACTTTGGCAATCATTTTACCAGTAGCAACACCAAGATCGTGTTGGTCAACAACGACTGAAGCCAAACCTCCAGCTTCTACCATGGCAGTCGCACTTGGGTAGATTGGTTTTTTAGCTGTTTGATTGCTTGAAACGACAGTTGAGAATGCAGATGCGATTGTGTTATCGATTGGAACCCAGATTGCATCAACTTTACCAGTCATAACATTAACTGTTGAAGCAATTTCGTTCGTTGATGGAACTGCAAATGTTTCTACTTTCAAACCAGCTTTTTCAGCGTAGGCTTTGAATTCTTCAACTTGTGATTTTGAGTTATCTTCACTACTTGAGTAAAGGGCTCCAACCGTCTTGACATCAGGAGTCAATGTTTTGATCAATTCAACTTGTTGTTCAGCAGGGTTGTGGTCAGACACCCCAGTGATGTTCCCACCTGGTTTTTCCAAGTTTTGTACAAGGTTAGCACCAATTGGGTCTGTGATAGCTGCCATGATAACAGGAAGGTCTTTTGTTGAACTTGCAAGACCTTGAGCTGCTGGTGTTGCAATACCGACAACGACATCATTTCCATTTGCTACCAATTGTTTACTCATTGTAGCAACCTTACTTTGGTCACCTTCTGAGTTCATAAAGTCGATTTTAACTTGGTCACCTTTATAGCCTTCTTCAGCAAGTCCATCTTGGATACCTTGGTAGATCAAGTCAAGCGATGGGTGGCTTACAAACTGAAGAACACCAACCTTAGCTGTTTTATTAGCTGTCTCAGTTTTAGTTTCTTGTTTCGTTAAACTAGAATATACCAAGCTTCCTCCAACTACAAGTGCTAATACTACGATAATACCGAGTAGACGTTTGTTTTTCATAATTTTCTCCTTATTTCTTCTTAACTTATTATTTTTTTCAATCACTTATTCAAGCGACGCCATCGTTTGATTTCCATAATTTTTTCCTCCCCATAGAAAAAGTCCTCACACAAAAAACTTGTGTGAGGACGTCGATGCGCGGTGCCACCTCAATTATAGGAACTAGTCCTATCGCTCTTACTCGCTAAAACGAGTTGCACTATAAGGTGTGCTCACCGAATTCTTATGATTTCAAATTCTTAATAACATTCAGCCCAATTTTCATCACTTCCACCTATCTGTTTCCACCAACCACAGACTCTCTAAAAAATTTCAATGATTACTTTCTGAATGCTTAAATTATATCATTTTACTAAAACTTGTCAAGGGTTTTCATGAATTATTTTAAAAAATTACGAAAATTCCTACGGTTTTTGGAAAATGGAGCTTATATCAACCTGAATTACGTAATCCTGTAGCAATTCCGTTGATAGTTGTATGGATCAATCGTTCTTCATCTGAAGATAGCTCACCTCTACGTTGACGCTTAATCAATTCCAACTGAATATAGTTAAGGATATTGAAATAAGGCATGCGGTAGTTGAGACTGTCTTTCAAATAAGTATTTTCTGCCAACAGCTCCTCATGGCCTTCAATAGCCAAGATAACATCCTTAGTCAACTGCCATTCATCCAAGATAGTATAGTAGATTGCTTGTACTTCTTCACTTTCACACAGTTTAGCGTATTCAAAGGCAATGTTCATATTTGATTTTGACAAGACCATATCGACATTGGATAGGAGTGATTGGAAGAATGGCCAATTTTGATACATATCACGAAGGAATTCGATATTTTTAGGATCTTGATCGATAAATTCCTTAAAGCTTGAACCAACCCCATACCAACCTGGGAACATGACACGACTTTGTGACCATGAGAATACCCAAGGAATAGCACGTAGACCACCAATTTCAGTGATTGTTTTACGAGCTGCTGGACGAGAACCAATATTGAAACTTGAAATAGCCTTGATTGGACTAGATTCAAAGAAATAATCATAGAAATGGTCATTTCCGAATACGAGTTCACGGTAGATATCGTAACTACGTTCTACTACTTGATCCATGATTGCTTCATAGCGATTTGACGTATTGGTATCACTCTTCTTCTTGGTAATCATACGGTTGATAGCTGCTGAAACCAACATTTCAAGGTTATAGTAAGCTGCATCCTTGTTTCCGTATTTGTTTCCGATAACTTCCCCTTGCTCTGTCAATCGAATACGATCCTTAATTGACTTGAGCGGTTGAGAAGCAATGGCATCATAAGTAGGGCCACCACCACGGCCAACGGTACCACCACGACCATGGAAGAAGGTTACTTTGACTCCAAATTCGTCACCAATAGCTGTCAATTGTTGTTGGGCCTTATAAAGTGTCCAACAAGATGATAGATAACCGCCATCCTTATTACTATCAGAGTAGCCAAGCATGATTTCTTGGTAATTGTTTTTAGAAGCAATCCATTTCTTAGCAAGTGGTAGAGAGAAATACTTTCTCATTGTTTCTTCAGAATGGTCCAAGTCCTCAATTGTTTCAAAGAGTGGAACAATCTGAACACGCGCTTTTTCAGCATCTACCAGACCAACTTCTTTGAGCATGATAGCCAACTCAAGCATATCTGACACGCTGGTTGCATGAGAGATAATCGTTTGACGAATGACATCTTCTCCTAAACGGTCTTTTAATTCACGTGCCGTTTTGAAAATAGCTAATTCTTTTTCGAGAAGTTCAGACTTCTCAGCATGAGTTGCAGACAAGATTCGAGGATCTTCTAACAATTCATGTAAAAGCAAGTCGCATTTTTCATCTTCTGATAAATCACTATAGTGGTCATTGATTCCAGCAGATGCCAACAATTCTGCTACACAGGCTTCGTGGACGCTTGAATCTTGACGCATGTCGATGGAAGCCAAGAAGAAACCAAATACTTCTACAGCTTCTAAAAGTTCTGCAAATTCACCTGTGAGTAAGGACTCTGCCTTGTTTTCAAGTAATGAATCCTTAATGGTATATAGATCTTTTTTAAACTCTTCAACTGTTTCGTAAAATGGTGGACGATCTTCAGCTAGCTCTTGAATAGCTCCTGAAAGTCGATTGCTAATATAATCTGTAATCACTCCTTGTTGATGCCCTTGAGTACCAAGAAGACGTTCAACAGGATGACGTTCATCAGCTGACGAGCCAACAACAGACCATTCTTTTAAATTCAAGAGAGTTTGAATCAATTTGGACTGAATCAAATGAAAGGCACGACGATAAGGTTCTTTTTCACGAAAGACTGATGTATCTCCAGACTGAGCAGCCATTTCTTCAACAGCTTTACTAGTTTTTGATAAATTCGTCGAGAGAGAGAAGGTACGATAGAGACTAGAAATCTTGCTAATATAGTAGTTCAAGATCACTTCACTTTGGATAGTAGCAGAACGCATAAGTGTTTCAGCTGTTACAAATGGATTTCCATCACGGTCTCCGCCGATCCACATTCCCATAGTAATTGGTTTGGCTTGTTTAAGATCAATTCCTTGCTCTTTTGCTAGACGTTTGTACTCTAGCATCAAGTTAGGGACAGCCTGTAGGAAGGAACTATTGTAGTACTCCATCACATTGGTGATTTCGTTGGTTACTTTTAGTTTCTTCTCACGAATCATATCTGTCTGCATGATAATCTCAATATAGCGACGAAGATCATTATGCCATTTTTCCTTGTTAATGAGTCCCATTCTCACGTCACGATATTTACGTAAAAGGGTATGGATATGAGTGGTCAAATCCAACATACTCTTACGTTGAACTTGAGTTGGATGGGCTGTCAAAACTGGCACCACATTCAAGTGTTCAAGAATCTCGGCAGCATTTTCTTTTTCAGCCACCATTTTAATAGTTGTTGACAATTTACCCAAATAGTCTTGATCAACATTATTTAGGTGGTTAATCTCATAAGCCAAGTCAACATCTTCTGAGATGTTAATTAAAAGAGGTAAAATAGAGAAGTATCTAGAAATGTAGACCATCTCATCATTTGAAAGCCCTGTTACTACTTTATCTAGCCCTTGATAGTCAAGTTTTGAAGAAAGTTCCTTCAAGTGCATAATCTTATCAAAGGTTTCAGCAGGAAGCATATTTTTTGTGATATCTTCCAGCATATCTGTCAAGATTTGAACTTCTTCTTGTACGACCGTTTTGTTACTATAATTTTCTAACTTTTGAAGAGACATTTTTTTCTCCTTGTTATATTATGTCTTAGAGTTGCGCTTCTAATTCGCGATAGAGTTTGGCACGTTTTTCGCTGGCATCAATATTCAACACAAAGGCGATAGCTACTGATAGGACCAAAAGACTGTTTCCACCTTGCGATAGGAAGGGGAAGGTTACCCCTGTTGAAGGGATCAAGCCTGATATACCGCCAATGTTAACAAATACCTGTATTAGAATCATTCCACCAATACCAATTGCCACCATAGAGTTGAAAGGATCTCTCGCTCGAATACCAACCAAAATAATACGAAGAATCAAGAAGAATAGAAGAGCCAAAATAAGACTAGCTCCTACAAATCCAAACTCCTCTATCACAATCGAAAAGACAAAGTCTGTATGAGCTTCTGGTAGATAACCTCGTTTTTCAATGGAATTTCCTAATCCAAGACCAAACCAGCCACCGTTAACCATTGCATAGTAAGAATTAGCCAACTGATGTCCAGATCCTGCTAGGTCATTAAAGGGGTTGAAAAAAGCACTGAAACGCTTGGCAACATAACCAAATACGGGAATTTTAGAGAATTTCTCAACACCGATAAAGCGAATGGCTGTTAAGGAAATCATAGAGACACCAGCTAGTAAGCCAAGAATAGTTGTGAACCATCGATAAGCTATTCCACTGATGGTATACATGAGCAAGGATACTAAAATCAAGATGGTTGCATTTCCAAGGTCAGGGAAGATTGCCAAACTACCAATCATGACCAAGAGGACAAAACGCCAATCATTAAAGGCTCTTGGCAACCACTGATTGAGGGTTAAAACTTGGAAGTCATAAACTGCTATCTCATCTTGTTGTTTTGAAAAACGCTGAGCCAAGTACCAAATGATAATAATCTTTAGATACTCTGCTGGTTGAATCGTGATGGGACCAACCTTGATCCAGCCATATGCTCCATTGATGGGACTACCTATTAACCGTGCCAGAGCTAGGAGTATCAGCTCGACAAACATAACGATAAAGAGCAACCGCTCATTACGAAGAAATCCTAATTTTAATTTATAGATTAAGGCTATTAAGAATAAACTGGCTATCCAGAAAATTCCCTGATTTCGCACTAGATATAATGCACTTTTCCCCTCCTGAATAAGGGTCGCACTAGTTGTCGAATAAACTACTATCAATCCTAAAACGGATAACAGTAAATAAGGAATCAAAATGGAATAATTCAGCAGGTGCCTTTTACTTATTTTCATATGTCACCTATCTTTCGGAAAAATATTTTTATTTTCCCTTATTATTTCTAGTTTTACATGCTATTATACCATTTTTTAGCCTAGAAAAAAACTCTTACAGTATAAACATTCGAATTTTACTCAAATATAGCATAAAAAGGGCAGTAACGCCCTTTCTATTTTATCTATATTTTCGTTTTCCTGCTAAAGCAAGTAGTCCAATACTTGCACCAAGCACTGCTAAGAGATTCGATTCTTTCGTTCCAGTATTTGGAAGTTGTTTCTCAGGTTCTGATTTTGCATTTGTAGCTTGTGCAGGCGCTTGATAAGTTTTATCGTCTTTAGTTCCTACAGTCACTTTCTCTGCTTTGTAATTAACCACATTCCCACGACCGTCTACCACTGGTACTGGTTGGTAACCTGCTTTTTCTAGCTCTTTACGTTTTTCGTCTGCAAGTGCAGCCAAGCGTTTTGCTTCTGCTTCTTCAAACTTAGTTTTAGCAGTTTCATAAGCAAACTTGGCTTGGTCTGCTGCAAGGCTCTTAGTTTCATAATCTAGTTTAGCTTCGTTTTGTGCTTTGTAAGCATCTTTAAGCTCAGTTTCAGCTTTTTCAAGCTCTGCTTTCGCTTCGTTCAAACGAGTATGCGCACCTTTAAGGTCTGCAAGTTCTTTTTCGGCTTGTTTAACTTCTTTTTGTGCATCTTGAAGGGCTTTCTTAGCAAGAGATACCGCTTGAGCTTTGCTTGTTGCAATCGCTTCAAGCTCTTTCATCTTATCTTCTTCTGCTTTAAGAGCTTCTTGTGCAGTTTTAAGAACTTGCTCAGCGTCTTTCAATTTTGCTTGCGCATTTGTAAGAGCTTCTTCTTTTGCAGACTGTGTAATAGTCAAATTATTGACAAGAGCGTTAGCGTTAGAAAGAGTTACTACTGCCATATCATGACGGTCTTTTGCTTCATCAAAAGCCTTTTGGGCATTCGCAAGTGGACTTTCACCTTTCTTCAAGGCAGTCAGATTAGCTTCAGCATTTGTAAGAGCAATTTTCGCATCTGATTCTGCTTTTGTTTTTGCTTCAAAAGTAGCTTGTGTGTTATCACGAGCAGTCATAGCATCAGCAAGTGCTTGACGAGCTTCGCTCAATTTACGCTCAATGACTCCATCGCTAAGTGGGTTTGCAATAGGTGTTTTATCCCATTTAGAGTCCTTTACTTCTTCATTACGAATAGCAGTCAAGAAGTGAGTAGTGTAAAAGTCGTCTGTTTTACTTTGTGCTACACCACCGAAGTAGATAGTTTCATTTGCGTGAGTAAATTGGAGGATACCATTAGTGTGAGCATAGTCTCCTTTAGTGGAAACTAGCATGATAAGGTCGTTATACAACTGCTCTTTCATTTCGCCAAGAGTTTTACGATAAACTCCGTCAGCATCGTCAAAATCATGGAAAACATAAGTAGTTACAGTATTTTCATAATATTGTTCACCCTTGTTTTCTTCCTCTGCATCTGTTGTAGGCATACCATATTCTTTGGCAACTTTGTTAACACCTTTAGCATAGTGACCGACACCACCTTTAGCGTAATAGCTTTCCTTCATAGCATTAGAGAAGTTCACTTTCAAATATTCTTTTGCAATCTTATCAGCAAACTCAAAAGAAGTTTTTGAAAGAACAACATCTGAAAGCCCAAGTTGGCGGCGCATTTGGTTAATAAGGTCAACCACATAGTAGTTCAACTCATCTTTAATCGCTTGTGGGAGATTGTTAATATCGTAGCGAGTTTTATCGGCTTGGTCGGCTTTGCTTGGAACGTATTTGTTGAGTTTCTTGTGTTCTACTTGTGAACCAACAATACGGTCATAAATTTCATCACTCTTAGCGTTACGCTCTTCTTCAGTCATTTCGACACCTTCATCGATTTGACGAAGGAACGCCATTTTATCTTTCACTGCTTGAATGAAAGCGGGTGAAAGGGTAATGGTTTGTTTCTTAGAGCTATCTTGAAGTGCGTCAAGCACAGATACCGCTTGGTTGTAAGTAGCCAGAGCGTTATCACGATTAGTTTTGGCAGTTTTAGCTTCGTTTTCAGTACGCTCTACATCTTGTGTAGTAGTTTTAACAGTAGTTTCTGCTTTTTTGAGTTGGTCAGCAAGCTCACCGTCCAACTTCTTAGCTTCATCAAGAGCTACTTGTGCATCTTCTTGTGCTTGTTTGCTTGTAGCTTCTTCTTTAATCGCTGCGTCTTGCTTCTCTTTAGCATCAGCAAGACCAACACCCTTCAAAGCATCCTCTGCATTTTTAACGGCTGCTTTAGCATCAGTAACTCCATTTTGCGCTTGAGTCACTTCTGCTTGCTTAGTACCAACAGTTTTACCCTGAATAGCGACATTACGGTCAGCATCATCTTGTTCAGTTTGTGCAGAAGATACCGCTTGTTCAGCAGTTGGAACACTTGCTTTAGCAGTTTCTACTTTCTTCTCAGCACCTTGGATAACCTCAGGAGTTGCTTTGTCCGCAATCTTTTGAGCATCGTCTTTAGCTTGGTTCAAGTCAGCGACTTTCTTTTCTGCTTTACCAGAAGTTTCATTAGCTTGATCCAAAACCTCTTTTGCCTTATCTGCATCTTCTTGGGTTTGTTTAGCAGTAGCACCAAGTTCAGCAACGTCTTCCTTAGTAGGAGTTTTCACTTCTACTGGTTTTGGTGCTTCTTTCTCTACCAAAGCTGGTTCAGTTTTAGCATCAGTAATGTTAAACGCTGGCTCAGTTTGAGCAGTACGAACACCACCTGCATTATCTACATTGGGTTCAGCTACCTCATTTGCACTTACAGTTGTTGCAAGGCACGTTGCTGCTATGGCAGTCAAAGCAATCAATTCTTTTTTCATAGGTTTCCCCTTTTTATTTTTTTATACCTTCATTATACCACAATATACAACTTTTTAAAGTCATTTTATTAAAATGTAACTATTTAAAGTCTAAAAAATGCAGTCGTTTGACTGTATCATGTAAGTAGCGAGGTACTACATGGTCAAAAATAAAAGTAATTTGCAAGACTACATTTCTAAACGCATCCGTTTACTCAGAATAGAAAGAGGATATACCCAAGAACAATTAGAGGAAATGGCTGACTTAGGAACAAATTATGTTTACAAATTAGAAAATCTATCAACAAACTTAAAGATTCAAACTCTAGAAAAAGTCATGGAAGCATTAGAAGTAGATTTAGACACTTTCTTTGATATCCAACTGAAAGAAGAAGACCCCAAAATATCCCGTCTGATTGACGAATTGAAACTTCTTCCTACAGAACAAAGATCTCGTGTACTAGATGCACTACTGCTAATTCTGAAAGAAGTCCAATAGAAAAAAACTATCTACTTTCTAAAAAAGAAAGATAGATAGTTTTTTTATTAGTTTGAGGCGCTACTGCTGCTGTCAGAAGTTGTTTCGCCTTTGATGTATTGTGTAAAGATATTTTGGAAGGCCTGGTCTTTAACTTTAATGTTGGCATCTTGTAATTCTTTACTAATAACACCTTGAACAAAGGTTGCATCATTTTGTTTTTGAGTCAAAATGATTGTTTTAAGTTTTTCTTTATAATCATCCAAGTTTGAAGATTTTTCTGACTTCTTCGTTAACTTAACAATGTAGAAACTACTTGTATAAGCTTGAGTTCCTGGAGCAGTGATAACATCTGAAATTCCGTTGACATCAAGAGCAAAAGCTGCTTTCTTAACTACATCTGGTAATTCTGTTGATGCAGAGTCAAAAGTAATTTCTCCACCATTTTCTTTTGTCTTTTCGTCTGTAGAATTGTCTTTTGCAAGTTGTGCAAAGTCAGCTCCAGACTCTTTTGCTTTGGCAAGAACTTCCTTAGCCTTATCTTCACTGTCAAGTTTAATAATTTGAGCCGTTACTTCTGGAGTATACTCTTCAAAAGCTTTTTTGTAGTTTTCATCTGTTAATTCAGCTTCAGCAGCTTTCTTAACAGCATACTCAACTAATTTACTTGTACGAATTTGAGCTTTACGGCTTTCTGCAGTCATACCTGAACGGGCGAGAATCGTTTGATAGCTATCACCGTATTTCTTTTGTTCTTCTGCAACTGCATCATCTACTTCTTTATCACTTACTTCTGAACCATATTGTTTTTCAAAAACTTTTTGAATGGTCATATTCAGCAAGACTTGTTGAGCAGTAGCATTATTTTTGACTTCTTCAAAGAATTGATGCTCAGTAATAACATCGCCTTTCATGCTAATCAAGTCAGTTCCTTCAGAACTGTTTGAACAAGCAGCCAAAGTAGCTACTGACAACAATGTGATGGCTCCTGCCATTAGTTTTTTCTTCATGTTTACTCCTTTTGTATACTAAATAAAGGTTTACCTTATCTATTTTACCAAATTGTCTTAAAAATATCTGAAATCAATCAATATCAGGCAGTTCTACTTCTGCTTGATTCTTTCTTAGCATGAGAATCCCATCTCCAAGAGGAACCAAAGTAGCGGTTAATCCTGGATTGTCCAAAGTCGCATCAAATAATCTTTGCAAGCCACGATAAATCGTCCGTTGTCCACGTCGGACTTCCATAATATCCCTCGCAATATCTCCTCCTTGGAAAATATCATCCAAGACAATGACTCCACCTACTTCGAGGTGTTTGAGGATTTCTGGTAGAAAGACGATGTATTTGGACTTGGCAGAATCCATAAATACAAAATCATAGGTCTCAGTCAACGTTGACAGGACATCTACCGCATCACCTTCTAAGAGAGTGATTTGTTTGCGGCTATCAAATTTTGCAAAATTTTCTTTGGCAAAACCAATCATCTCAGGATTTCGGTCAATAGTGGTGATTTTTGACTTGGGTGAATGCTCTGCCATTAAAAGTGCTGAAAATCCAATAGCCGTACCGATCTCTAAAATGTTTTTTGGTTGAATGGTTTCCATAAGGAAACGAAAATAAGCGACGGTTTCATGAGGAATGATGGGAATATTTTCCTTGCGAGCGAACTTCTCTAATTCCTTGAGTGAGCCAGTCACTTGCTTTTGTCTGTGGCGCATAAACTCAACAATCTCATGCTTGACAACAGGACGACGCATATTGTGATTGGCATTTTTGCTATAAGACTTTACCATCTGCCTTATGCCAATCCTAATTTTTCAACAAGAGCTTCAAACTCATCTAAACGACGTTCAAAGACAGCAAAGGCATCGTTGAGGTAGTCTTCCTTCTCCATATCAACGCCTGCTTTTCTCATGACATTAAGTGGATAGTCTGACTTCCCTGCTTTGAGGTAATCGATATAGCGATCACGATCTTCTTGGCTACCATGAACAATCTTTTCAGCCAAGGCTGAAGCTGCTGCAAAGCCTGTTGAATATTGATACACATAGTAGTTGTAGTAGAAATGTGGAATACGGGCCCATTCATATTGAATTTCAGGATTGTCTTCTTTACTCAAACCATAGTATGCTTCATTCAAGTCGGCATAAAGCTCATTTAAGAATTCACTGGTCAAGACTTCACCATTTTGGTCGGCTTGGTGGATGGCATGCTCAAATTCAGCAAACTGAGTTTGACGGAAGACTGTACCACGGAAACCATCTAGGAAGTTGTTTAAGATTGCAAAGCGTGTTGCATCATCTTGAACTTCTTGCAATAATTTTTCTGTCAGGATGTTTTCATTAGTAGTTGAAGCAATTTCTGCTAAGAAAATCGAATAGTCTCCATAAACGTATGGCTGGGTTTCACGAGTATAGCTAGAGTGCATACTGTGTCCAGTTTCATGGACAAGAGTAAAGAGATTATCTAGATTGTCCTGCCAGTTAAGAAGCATGAAGGCATTTGTATCGTATGATCCACCTGAATATGCACCTGAACGCTTGCCTTGGTTTTCATAGACATCAATCCAACGTTCGCTAAAGGCACGTTTAACTCGACTCAAGTAATCATCACCAAGAACTGCCAAAGCTTCTTCTGCCTTCTTTAAGGCTTCCTCGTAAGTAAAGCTGTAGTCTACTGAAGAAAGTGGTGTATAGACATCATACATCTTGAGGTCTGGAATACCCAAGATTTTTGAACGTAGTGCAAGATAACGATGCAAGAGTGGCAAGTGTTTGCGAACTGCTGACACTAGATTGTCATAGACACTTTCTGGTACAAAGTTAGCCGCAAGAGCAGCCTGACGAGCACTCTCATAATTGCGAACTTTAGCACGGTAGTTTTGGACTTTGACATTGGTCTGTAGAGTCTTAGCATAGGTGTGCTGGAACTGCTCGTAAGTCGCATAAAGTGCTTCATAGGCACAACGACGTACTTCTCGATTTTTTGATTCCATCAAACGTACGTAGGTTCCGTGAGAGAGCTGCACTTCATTATCTTCGTCATCCAAAACGTAAGGGAAAGTAAGGTCAGCATTGTCTAGGATAGCAAAGGTTTCACTTGCCGACCCAAAGATTTCACTGGCTCCTGCAAGCAATTCTTCTTCACGCTGTGAAAGAACATGATCTTTCTTTTGTAAGAGCTGATCAAAAAAGTGTTTATAGAGCTCAAGTTTAGGTTCAGCAGACAAGAAAGCAGTCATTTGTTCCTCAGTAATCTCCATAAACTCTGGCTCGTAGAAAGAAAGTGCCTGATCAAGCTGGCTATAAAGCGTCATAGCCTTAGCATAGTATTCTTGATACTTAGCTTCGCGGGTGTCTTGGTCATTTTTCATATGCGCATAGACATAAAGCTTCTCCAACTGGCGCTCTAACTCTAGAGAACGTTCAGTAATTTCAAGCAAGCTCTGAGCACTGTCTAAAAGATGACCTACATATTGGTCAACTGTTTCCACTTCCTCTGACAGTTGGTTGAGGGCATCTTCCCAAGCCTGATCAGTAGCAAAGATCGTTGATAGATCCCATTTGTCTTTTTCATTTATTTCATTTCGTTGTAATACCATAAGATTCCTCCATCCTTTCTATTTTACCACATTTTTTAAGAAATATTGCTGATAAAAAGCTGGGGGATAGAGCTTTTGTAACTCTGTTTGAGGATTTTTTTGATAATAAATTCGAAAGTTACGATAATAATCACTAATATCCTGTTTAATTTGACAAAAAGATCCGTTTTCTATCGGCCTTACTTGAGGATACCAGTCCTGATTCTTCAGATTCAAAAGGTTCTCCCCTCTCAAGTAGGCCTTGGCTTGTTGCTTCATCCAATAGGGATTTTGATAGTAGAGTTGTTTTTGAATATACTGACAAATGTTCTTATCTTGTTCGACCGAAAAAGTGCTAAGATTTTGTTGCTGATAAGGAGTCCGTAATATTTCTAGAAGATTTCCTTTGTCATAAGAAAATTCCTTGACTTGATAATGGAGTTTCCCTTTCAAATCTTGATGAAGGAGGTACTTGAGTCTCAAAACCTGTTTTTTATGGTCTAACTCCCAAATATGAAAGCCCATGTTATTACTAAAGTAAAGAAAATCTCTCTGAAGTTGAGTTAGTCGCTCTTTTATCCATAGTTTTTCTCCAAGTAACCACAAAACTTGAATCCCGAGACTTCGATAACCATTGCTTCTCTCCCTTAAAAGTTCACAAGAAATGGGACTACACTGAATTTCTAGAGCTAGTTGCTTGTTGATAAAGATATCAGCAATCTGCTTCAGTTCAGGTATAGGATATTCCATCTCTACTTCAGCATCTTTCTTAACCCAATTAAAAAGTGCCACCTTATTTTCCAAATGTTCTGGTCCTTCATTTTCATGAAAAAAATCACATTTTTTGAGACTTTCATGCGCAAAATGCCTTCTCACATTTTTTCCTTTTCTCATGCGAACACTTGTTCCACAAGCTGGACAATAATAATCTTGTTTGACTAGTTCATCCTCCAAGGCATTGACTAGGCGCCCGTTTTTATCTCTAGCTAAAAACATAAAACCTCCTTTTCTACTTTATTCGAAAAGAATAAGAAAAAGGCTGAGAAAAACAGCCTCATGGATTATTTAACGAATTAATAGAGGAATCTTATCCCCTTTTTCTTTTTAATTTCTTTTCCAACATCGGAATGATGTTAGAAATCTGATCATTTTTTATGACCAAGACTCCGTATTCATGGCAACGATTGATGTATACTGGATTTATTTTCCCAGAACAAACAATTAGTTTTAGACAACTTTCCCCGGCAAAATGGGTGGCATAAAGTTCTAATTCATTTATAGCCTCTACTGATAAGTCTGTCATTTTACAGGAAATAAAAACAATGGACCTACCTTTACGAAGGACAACATCAATCTCATTTTGTACATTATCAGCCTCAGGGAAAATACCATTCCAATCAATTTCAGCCCCTATCATACATTCATCAAAATACTCTGACTCTAGCGCTAGAAGGTAAAGATAGAGTTCTAAAATATGGCCTTTGCTCCGACAAAGCAGTTGGGCCTCGGGGGTAGAAAAAGTATAACTAACGTGTTTAGAAGTTTCCTCTTCAATATGGAGCAAGCCAGCATCTGTTAATAAGGAAATGATAGATTTAGGGTAATAATAACGTTTCCCATTATTCTCTAGCACTTTTCCTGTTTCAGAATGAATATTACTCGTCTTTGCCAGCGCAAAAAATTGTGTTACTTTTAACCACTCTTCAGGATTTGTAAGGGCAAAATTTGCCAGTTTTTTGATAGCAGCAATCTGTTTAGGCGTATGGAAAGGTTGCTTGGACTTTAGTAGTTTACCACCACGTAGGGCAATCAACTGCTGGATGGTTAGAGTTGGGACCACCAGGTTCTTTTTCTCCAATTTCCCAAGCTTCCAGTCATACTGTAGACCATGGTCAACATCCATTGCAAGAAGTGGTATATTTCTCTCCAAAGCATACTGATAAAGAACCATTGCTAATAGATTATCTCCGCCAAAAACATCGATGGTCACTGAATCATAGTTAGTCAAGAAAAGATTCAAATCATCCGTAATCTTATCTAGACTTATTTGCCGAAAATGCACTTGTTTTACATGGGAAACTTGATCCAGCAAAAAATGTTTCAAGGCCAATCTTTCATCTTCTGTAATTTTTTTCAAGGAGAGAAATAAAACCTCATCACAATCACAAATAAAAGTCTGATAAACATTTTTCTCGATAGTGTGATGATCAAAAAGTTCGACTAAAAGACTAGGCATATCGCTACCTCCCTATTAAAAATTTGCTAGTTGTATGGAAAATTTAAAATTTCTTATTATAAACTTCATAGAAATATGGGTTAAGAGATTGTCTTAAGCATTTTCTACACATCTAGTATAGCATAATTCAGTTGATTGGCCCTCAAGTCTTTATATGAAAAAACGAATAGAAATGGATAGCTATTCGTTTTAAGATTTTTATTTTACTTTTTTAGCCAGCATTGTTGCAAAACGTAGTTGGATACGATTTCCGTTTTCATCACGACGGTGCAAATGACCAGGATTTTCATTATACTTCACTAACTCCCAGTCCTGGTAGTAATTTGCTAATTCCCCCTCTTTAAAGGTAAAGGGAAAATTAACTGAACATGGATAATCTTCCGTATCCATGGCACAAACAATCAAATTGTAGCCACCGATAGAGGTTTGTTCCTGCATGTTTCGGATAATAGCAGGAATACGTTCTGCTTGTAAAAACATGAGCACAACCGTTGATACGATAAAATCGTAACTTTGTACAATGCTAGCTGAATTGATATCGTAGAGACCGACAGGCATTTCAAAGTCTTCTTGCTCCACAATGCTTTGCAAGATTTCAAGGGATAACTCATTTTGGTCCACTGCTGTGACATCAAATCCATGTTGAGCGAGAAAGAGTGCATTTCTTCCTTGACCACAACCCAAATCTAGTGCCTTACATGGTTTGACCGTCTGCATAGCTTCTAAGACTTCCGAATGAACTGGATTGGTATTGTATTTCTTAGGGAAATAATCTTCTAGTTTACAATAGAATTCCAAGTACCATTCCACATCTTCTGTGGCAGCTTCTACTCTGTGCCAAGCTTGAGGTTGTGCCATAGGATTATCAGCACCTGCTTCAAAAAAGTGCTCGGCTAAAACTTCCCCGTCTTCAGTCAACTCAATAAACTTTAGAGTCCCTTTTAATACGGTAATCTTGCCCCAGGTTCCGACCTTAGTATTGTGTTTTTTTTGAACAACTTCTGGCATGGTGTCTTTATTCCAGACAGGCATGCGTTTGTAGGCAACTAGTTTTTCCATTTCCTTCACTCTTTCTATCGGTGGTTAACAGCTTTCATAACACGCGCAATATCGCGATCTTGCTCACGTCGTTTGATAGACTCACGTTTATCGTAATCGTGTTTCCCTTTTGCAAGTCCTAAAAGTAACTTGGCATAGCCATCTTTGATATAAACTTTAAGAGGAACCAAGGTCATCCCTGTCCCTTTGGTTTCTTGCTCTAATTTCTGGATTTGTTTCTTATGGAGCAGGAGTTTACGACGACGTTCGGGTTCCTGATTCCAGATATTTCCTTCTTCATAGGGTGCAATATGCACATTGCTCAGCCAAACTTCCCCATTTTTCACTTGGGCAAACCCATCCTTCAGATTGATGCGGGCTGCTCGAACACTCTTGATTTCAGTTCCTGTCAGGACCATTCCTGCTTCTAGCGTATCTACGATTGTATAGTCGTGGTGCGCCTTTTTATTTTGCGCGACGACCTTTCCCTCGCCCTTTGCCATGCTTGGCTCCTTTCTTTGCTACTTCTTTGTAAAAAGGTTTCTTGCTTTTTTTCTTTTTGTCTTTTGGAGAATGCTTGCGCTTATCACCTAAGCGACCAGATTTTCTCTTGTCTTCTTTCTTATCGGAACGACGACCTCTATCCTTACGGCCAGACGGTTTCAACCCCTTCTCAATGACATCAAATTCGCTTGGAATAAAGCTGAAATCAATCTCGCCAGTCATCTTATCGGCTCTTTCGACACGAATGCGTATCTGTTGTCCCACACGGAAGGTTGTCCCTGATTTCTCCCCACGAAGAGTCAAATCACGTTCATTGAAATGGTAAAACTCAGGTAGATTTGTAATGTGAATCAAGCCTTCAACTGTATTTGGCAATTCAACAAAAAGACCAAATTTAACAATACTTGATACTACGGCATCATACTCTTCGCCCACAAATGCTTCCATGTACTCAGCTTTTTTCATAGCCTCGACTTCGCGCTCTGCCTCAATAGCTCTGCGCTCACGATTTGAAGACTGGGTGGCAATCTCTGGAATGACCTGTTCAAAATGTTCTGCTATTTCCTTGGAACGTCCATAGTCACGAATCATTCGGTGAACCAAGAGGTCCGGATAACGGCGAATCGGACTGGTAAAGTGAGTGTAATAGTCCGCAGCTAGTCCATAATGACCGTGATTACGCTCAGAATAACGAGCCTGCTGCATGGAACGTAGAAGCATCATGGACAACACATCCGAATATGGCTCACCTTCAACAGCACTCATGATGTCTTGAAGGGCTTCCTGGCTAATCTCACTGGCAGTCCCATAGATTCGCAAGCCAAAACTAGAGGCGTAATCAATAAACTTCTGAACTTTTTCAGCTTTAGGTTCCTCATGGATACGATAGATAAAAGGTAAATCAAGCTTGCTAAAATGCTCAGCAACTGTTTCATTTGCAATCAGCATAAAGGACTCAATCATACGTTCTGCAGTACCACGATGACGAAGAACAATATCTACTGGTTTCCCTTGCTTGTCAACCAAGATTTTAGCTTCATTGGTATCAAAATTGAGAGCTCCACGCTTAATCCGCATACTTTCAAGAATTTCATGGAGCTTAGCCATGAGTTCAATGCTAGGAACAATTTTCTTATACTCTTGTCTCTTCTCCTCGTCACCAGCTAAAATGTCATTTACATCACTATAGGTCATACGGAAACTTGTCTTGATAACTGTCTGCGTAATGGTGTAATTACGAACCCGACCATTTTTGTCAATTTCCATGATAGCTGATTGGGTCAAACGATCTACTTGAGGATTAAGAGAACAGATGCCATTTGAAAGGCGTTCTGGTAGCATTGGAACTACACGATCTGTCACATAGACAGAAGTCGCACGATTAAGGGCTTCCTTATCAAGAGCAGAACCTTCCTTTACATAATAAGAAACATCCGCGATATGAACTCCAAGTTCAAAATTTCCATTCTTCAAGGGCTTGATGTGAACTGCGTCGTCCAAGTCCTTAGCATCTGCTCCATCTATGGTAAATGTAATTTCATCTCTCAGGTCCAGACGGCCTTCCAGGTCTTTTTGGGATGGAGCATCAGGTACACTTTCCGCTTCTTTAAGAACAGCCTCTGGAAATTCTGAGACAATATCCATAGACTCTAGGACTTCAAGAACATCAATCCCTGCATCTGTTGAATGTCCCACAACATCTAAAACACTCGCCACAAAGAAATCGTGTTTCTTACTTGGGTACTTATCGATAAAGACCTTGAGAACTTCTGTGCCTTCCAATTGAATAGCTGGTTTTTTAACGTAGATCGGTTGACTAATTTTTTGATTTTTTGAACGGATATAGCCCGCATACTTGGGCTTTTCCTCATCAAGAACGATTTGCCCAACAACTGTCGTTAGACTGTGCTCTAGGATGTCGATAATCTTTGCTTCTGCGGCGGTTCCTTTGTTACGGTCAGCAACTTTCTTAATGACAACTTCAACAGTATCGCCATCAATGGCATAGTTAACATCACTTTTCCCAACAAAAAGATCGTCTTCTTCGCCTTCAAGACTTACAAAACCAAAGCCATTTTTATGGGCATGAAAAGTTCCTTTAAGAGTAATCTCGTGTTTCTTCTTTTGGTTCAAGGTGAGACTACCATCTTCTTCAAAGCGAATTTGGTGCTTTCTCTCCATCAGTGAAAGAGTTTTGATTAACTCACGGAAGTCCTTGGAACCATCCTTTCCAAGAACTTGAGCCAAGTCATTGACTGTGACTCGCCCCTTCTCTTGTAAATATTCTTTTATTTTATCTTTCATGTTTACTTTCTAGATTTATAATATTTTCTTTTTGGTGTAAAACCTTATTTCTTTTAAAAATAAAAATAGGCAAAGACCTAGTCCCGCCCATTATTTTCTTATCTACTTGATAATACCGTCAATGCTAAGGCAATGGCTAGCCAGAAAAAGACTAAAATTCCTGTCAAACGTTGCATCACAGCTTCAAAACCGCGCGCTTTGCTACGTTCAAACAAATCACCTGCACTGGCATCAAATACATTGCTAGATTGGTTTTTAGTTGGTTGCATGAAAATTGCAATCACAATCACAACAGATAATACTAATAGAATGGTTAATAATAGGTTATACATATCAAACTCCTTAAAATCCCTATTATTCTACCATAATTTCTACTTAGATTCAAGATGTAGAGTCACTTTTCTTTCTTTAGGGCAATACTTTAAGACCTCAATCTTGTCTGGATGGGTTTTGGAGTTCTTACTGGTTAGATAATTGATGCTACCACAAGAGGAGCATTTGAGATTGATTTTTACTCGCACTAGATTTCCTTCACTTTTAATAATGTTTTAAATTGGATAAGGTTAAATAAACAACTGATAGCTACACAAAGAGCTGTTGCATAAAATACTGAGTGATAGCCAAATTGTCCCGCTACTGCTGATCCTGCTAAGGGACCTATCACTCCTCCTAGATAAAAAAAGACTTGATTAAAGGCAAATACCCTTGAAATGCCAACTTTAGGGGTCATTTTGCTTAGAAGAGCATTGACACCAGGTATCAGAGCTCCCGTCCCCAAACCAAATAGAAAACGATAGAAGCCTAATTGGAATGGGCTAGTCGCATTTGCACATAATAGATATATGAAAACTGAATATACCTGAGCTACGACAAGTAGTCGATGATTGCCCACTTTATCACCTAATTTACCCATGATGCCTGCGCTCATCATACTTGAAAATCCCATGCTGGATACAATCAAACCAGAGACAAAGAGAAGATTCTCTTTCTGTCCCAAATCTCGTACATAGAGGGCAAGGATGGGACCAATAGATTGGGCAGCAAATTGAATCACAAAGCTAGTTAGAAATAGATTTATCAGGAGAAAAGGGTATTTAACAGAAGTAAAGAGCTCTTTTGTAGGCAGTGCTTTTTCTTTTGGCACTGGTTGAAAGTTTTCTTTGATAAAAAGAATGGTTAAGATAGCTGCCAAAAACAGGAAACTACCAACCAATAAAAAGACATTTCGAATTCCAAAAATTTCGGCAATGAAACCACCTACAAATGGACCGGTCAAAGTTCCAGCGACAACACCAGTTGATAAAGTCCCTAGAGCGTATCCCGACCTATCTTTGGGAACTTGACTTGCAATTAAAGCTGTCGCATTGGGTACAAATCCTGTAAAAACTCCATTAAGAAACCGTAAGAACAAGAGCCAGAAAACATTTGGAACAAAGGCCAGACCACCCATAGTAATAGTCATGGCTAGCCCTGCACGAATCATCATGGGTTTTCGACCATACTTGTCTGCTAAGATACCCCAAATTGGTGATACGATGGCTGCAGAAATGGCTGAGACTGATATAGCTAAACCTGAATAAAAGGCAACTTGATCCCCTTCAATTCCTAACTGTTCGACAAAAATAGGCATGAAAGGAACAACGAGAGAAATGCTGGCTCCTGTTAAAAAGCAACCAAACCAAGCAATACGAAGATTATCCTTCCAACTAATCTCTTGCATGGGCATCACCTCCTTCAAGTAAGGTCACTACTTGACTCAAAAGCTGCTCTCGAATGCCATTATTGTCTAATACATAAGTAGCAAATTTCTTCTTTTCTTCTAAAGGCCACTGTGAAGCTAAACGAGTTTCAGCTGACTCTTTGGATAACTGATCACGGTTCATTAAGCGATCCAGCTGGGTATCTCGCCTTACATAAACTAGCCAAGTTTCATCGAACCATGAAGCATAGTCCTGTTCAAAAAGCAATGGAATATCCATGAAAAACACGTCCTCAGTCTGAGATAACTTGTCTCTCAAAGAGCCCAATTCTTCACGGATGATTTGTCCTTGAGTTTCTTTAGACCATTCTCTCTCCTCAGAATTAGAAAAGATAAGACTGGCGAGTAATGGACGATTCAGTTCCCCATCTTCTAGAAGGATTTTTTCACCGAAATGCTCTACTAAAATCTGAAAAAGTCGTCCACCAGGTTTTTGAAGTTGGTGGACAAGAGCATCCGCATCTACCACTTCAAACCCTTTTTGTCTTAGAAAATTTGTGACGGTGGACTTCCCGGATGCAATACCACCAGTGATTCCAATAATTTTTCCCATCACTTTCTCCTTTGACATTTTGGGCAAAAATGGGTTCCACGACCACCGAGTTGAATTTTTTCGATAATGGATCTACAACGTGAACAAGCTTGTCCAGCTTTATCATAGACCTGATGAAAATCTTGCATGGTCCCATCTTCACCAAATGCATTGGTATAGGTGCGAATGGTTGAACCGCCTTTCTCAACAGCCTGCCCCAAGACTTCAATGGTTTGATCATGAATAGCTGTTGCTTCTGCTCTTGTCAAATTTTTTGAAGGTCTAGAAGGATGAACTTTCGCTTTCCAGAGAACTTCATCCACGTAGATATTTCCCAATCCAGCAACCAAAGTCTGATCGAGAAGATGCGATTTGATCGTTTTTTTAGATTTCTTCAAGGCACCTATAAAAATCTCTAAGTCAAAATCCTGTTCAGTAGGTTCTGGTCCAAGCTTTTTAGATATAAAGTAAGCATCTAAGAGTTCAGGAACAAGCAATTCCATGGTGCCAAACTTGCGGACATCCTCGTAGACTAGAGTGCCTCCATCTTCAAAATGAATCAAAACATGGGCATGCTTACGTTCAGGGACTTGACCTGGATAATAAAAATACTTGCCTTCCATCCTTAGATGAGAAATCAAGACCTTGTCTGTCAGGAAGAAAAGTAAATACTTGCCACGGCGCCCCATCGATTGAATTTCTTGACCAGGCACTTCCTTTTGAAATTGATCCAAATCTGTCTTAATCATTTTAGGATATCGAATGTCAAGACTAGCAATCTTCTTCCCTAGAATCAGTTTTTCAAGACCTCGTCGAACCGTTTCAACTTCAGGTAATTCAGGCATAACTCCTCCTTCTCTAAAAACAAGAAGCAGGCTACTGCCCACCTCTTTTTTAATTTAAATACTACATAAATATACATTCTTTGGATTGGTATTTAATTAGTGTAAATATTTACAAGATTGACCATTTTTTCCCAACATTCTATTAAATTCCTCGAAATCAATCTTAGCTTTACTTCCAATTTTAAGAGATGGAGCATTAGAATAAAAAATATCAAAATGATATAATGGATGAATATCTCCATCTTGACGTTTTGCATCTTCGTCAAATCGAATATATGCAGGTTCAAATACTAATAAATCTAAAAAGATATCCAGCACCTCATTAATAAGATTATCAGAAGTTATCATATCTAAGTCAGTCTTCACTATATCTTCAATCTTTAAATGAGTTTCCATTGAGATACCATACTTCGCTTTTTGATAGTCCAACACACCTTCATCTAGCAACATTTGCAAAATCTGTATATGTACAGAATATATTTCAAACTCATTTGAAGTTGACTGAAGACTAATTCGATAATTTTCTTCATCACACTTGATATTGAATGGGTATTGTAAACTAAAATGTCTCCATTCACTTGTTTCTAAATTGTTCTCAGTGAACATTAAACGTTTCGTATTTTTATCATAATTTAGCTGTCCCACTCTATCCTTCTCATCTATAGGGTAAGGATTAACTAATAAAAATTTGCTAATAAATAACACTAAATTGATTAGTTTAACCCGATTTTTTAAATTAATTCTCGAAACGTAATCCTTTACATGTTGATTATAATATATTTCCATCTCAATATCCGTTATTTTTTAAACCTTCAAAAAAATCATCATCTATTCTTCGGTTCGCAATTATAATGTTTTCCATTACTTCCTTATCTAATGATTTATCAATAAAATGCGCAGATAAAATTTGATCATATTTTATATATTGATATTGTGGGATACCTAATTTACTATATAGTTCATCTTTCATCTCTTCATAGCTTTGATAAGATGCTGACTCAACTTTTAATTGTTCTTCTGATAAAATTTCTTCTGGTGTTGGTTTTATAACTTTCAAACAATTATTTTGAATAATAAAATCTCTCGCATCTTTCCAAATTTTATATAATTCAGAATTTATATCAGAGATAATCAAATATGAGCTTATGAATGATCTTGTAAGTGACATATAAATTGTATTACGAACATCTTTACTTTTTGTTACCGAAGAGTTTGTAATACAAATTATAAAAGGGAATTCTAATCCTTTTACATTATTTCTATTACTAACAAATAGTGTATTTTTAATCTTCTCTTTAAAATCATAACCTCTTATTATTTTCCAATTTAATTCTTTCAGAATGATATATTCCAACTCATCTATGTATCCATAAGTAGATTTATTGCTATCCATAAAGACGACACCAATATCATCTGGTGTAACTGTAGGATGATGCTCTATAATCTCTTTAATAGTGTTAACAATTTGAATAACACACCCGTCTTTCTGAGTAAATAATTTTAAAGATAGTGGATTATATTCTTCGTCAATATCATCGTTATTGAATCTCCTTATTTTTTCTCTTGATAAGGTATACTCATCCTCTTTTGTAACAATATTATAACCACATGCTTTCCAATCATCATCATCAAGCCAATTTACAACTGGTCTTTCATAAAGTCCTAAACCTATAGCTTGTGCAAACATTAGTGTTCTTGGATCAGTACGATAAACTTTATTTAGTAAAAAATCTGGTGTTTTGTTACTGATATCCCTTTGAAAGATATTTTGAAAAATATCACCAGCAACATATACTGTCTTAGCAGTTATAAGTTCACACAATTCAACAAAAGATTTACCAAAATCTTGACTTTCATCAATTAACACAAAATCAAATATAGGATTAATATTTTCTAAAGATTTTAAATCATTAATTGCTTGTCTACAAACATCCTCGAAACTACCATACCTTAATCCATGAAATGGAATTTCATATTCAGAACAAATTTGAGAATAAAAACCTGAATATTTATCTCTAGCCGATCCCCAACTATGACTCACAAACAATCTACTATTCCACTCAATTTGCTCATCAACCTTCATAAATGTAAAAAAGTCAGGAATTCGTTGATTTAAATTATTAGCTAAAACCTTATTGTAACACGTAAAAGCTATTTTGTATTTATTGGGATGCGTGTACAATTCTTTTAATTTATGTAAAAGAAGTTCAGTTTTTCCTGTACCTGCTAAGCCTTGTATATATACTGTTTTTTTTTTAATATCTTCAAAAATAAAGCGAGTCTGTTCACCATCAAAAAGTACAATTTTTTGTTTAACTTTATCTAATAAAGTATCAGGTTCTTCTAAATTTATTTCATCAATTTGATTTATGCTACCAGTTAATAATGAAATGAGCAACTCAGATATTCTTTTTTCTTTGGAATTACTTAACCTAAATTGTTCAATGTCATCTATAAAACTGTTAATTTCAAATCTTTGATCTATGACTTGAATTTGTTGATCTTTCCATTTTCTCGGCCTACCTAATTTTTTAATGTATTCATATTTATCAGATAAAAATCCTAAATCAGCTATGAAATCATCTTTAAAATCATAAAAATCTTCATTATCTTCCCCTTTATTTACAATAAATATTTTATATTCTGGTATTAAGATAATAAAGGCATCATCATAATCGTATTCTGCATCACTCTTTATCAAGGGTTTTTTTATGATATATACTTGCTTCTCTAACTTTTTAGCAAATTCACTAAATTTTTCAATAGATTCTTTAGACAAATCTACATCTACTATACTTAAATTATCATAAATCATTATTATTACTAACTTCTTTCTATTATCTAATAAATAACTCCTTTAGAGAATAAATACAAAAACTTAACTGTGAAAGGTTTAATATTCTTTTTCGTTATAGCCAAAGTCAGCCAAATCTAGCTTCTTATCTCGCCAGTTTTTCTTAACCTTGACCCAAGTTTCTAGGAAAACCTTGTCCCCTAGCATAAGCTCGATATCACGACGGGCCATAGTCCCAATCTTCTTGAGCATAGCACCACCTTTACCGATGACAATCCCTTTTTGGCTGTCACGCTCCACCATGATGGTTGCTCGGATATGAACTTTATCAGTTTCCTCATCTCGTTTCATAGAGTCCACCACTACTGCAACTGAGTGTGGAATTTCTTCACGAGTTAAGTGTAAGACCTTTTCACGAATCATCTCAGAAACCAAGAAACGCTCTGGATGGTCTGTGATTTGATCGGCTGGGAAATATTGGAAACCTTCCTCAAGATTTTCACTGAGAATATCGACTAGACGAGAAACGTTATTTCCCTGAAGTGCTGAAATCGGAACAATTTCCTTAAAGTCCATTTGATTACGGAAGTCATCGATTTGAGCCAAAAGTTGATCAGGGTGTACCTTATCAATTTTGTTGACCACCAAAATTACAGGAACCTTAGCAGCCTTGAGTCGTTCGATAATCATGTCATCACCCTTACCACGCGCCTCATCTGCTGGCACCATGAAAAGTACGGTGTCCACTTCACGAAGGGTGCTATAGGCAGACTCTACCATAAAATCTCCGAGCGCTGTCTTAGGCTTGTGAATTCCAGGAGTATCGATAAAGACGATTTGCTCCTTATCAGTGGTGTAAATCCCCATGATTTTATTGCGCGTTGTCTGCGCCTTATCACTCATGATGGCGATTTTTTGCCCCATAACGTGATTCAAAAAAGTTGACTTCCCTACATTTGGACGTCCTAAAATGGCTACAAAGCCTGATTTAAATGTCATAATTTCCTCTTACTGTTTAAAATAATAAATCCCAAATTCGTGGGAGAAAGATAAGTGCACCTGTCAAAGCGGCAAAAAGTGAGACCACAAGCACGGCACCAGCCGCCATGTCTTTAGCTTTTTTTGCCAACATAGAAAAGTGATAGTGACTAGCCAAATCTACTACATTTTCAATAGCTGAATTAATAATCTCAAAAGCTACTACCATGAAAATGCTCAAAAGTAGAAATAACCATTCGATTCGTGACACCTGAAAAACAAAACCTGCAAGAACAACTATTAGAGCTGTCACTGCATGCTTTCTCATATTACGTTCTTCCTTAATCGCAGTAAAAATCCCTGTAATGGCAAATTCTAAACTGGAGATTAGGTCACGATTTTTCCATTTTCGTTTATTGTCTTGTGAGTCCATAGGCTGTCAAAATTTCTTCTTGTAAACCGAACATCTCCGCTTCTTCCTCGGGAGTGTAGTGATCATAGCCGTTAATGTGTAAAAAGCCGTGCACTGCCAAGAAGCCCATTTCACGCTCAAAACTATGACCGTACTCCTCAGCTTGCTCATGTGCCTTATCAATGGAAATGAAAAGCTCACCGATATAAGCATCAAATTCTGACATCATATCTGCCAAGTCAGGATCATTTTCCAGATCTTCCTCATCAAAGGCAATCTCTAACTCCGGCTTATATTCAAGACTGATGACATCTGTTGGACGATCGGTATCACGAAACTCTAGATTGAGTTCATGGCTTCGTTCGTTGGTCACAAATGTGACCGCCATTTCCTTGTCTTCTTTTCCAATTTTTTTTGCAGCAAATTCTAAAATTTCCTGTGTTTGTTCTAAAATTTCTTTTGAAACTTGTCCAGTTTCATCTACCATTTCAATATACATGTGCTTCTCGATTCTCTTTACTTGGCTTTATTATATCACATTTCTATGATTTTATTCTACCTTTTTGATATAATACTATGGAATACATTCACGAGGAGAGAACCATGTCATTTGATGGATTTTTTTTACACCACATGGTTGAGGAATTGCGGACTGAACTACTTAACGGACGCATTCAAAAAATTAATCAACCCTTTGACCAAGAATTGGTCCTGCAAATCCGTAGCAATCGTAAAAGTCATCGTTTGCTCCTGTCTGCCCATCCAGTTTTTGGACGCATCCAGTTAACAGAGTCCACCTTTGAAAACCCTGCTCAGCCATCTACTTTTATTATGGTATTGAGAAAGTACCTTCAAGGAGCAGTTATCGAGTCAATCGAACAAATTGAAAACGATCGTATCGTGGAAATCACGGTTTCCAATAAAAACGAGATTGGGGACCATATCCAGGCCACGCTTATTATCGAGATTATGGGCAAACATAGCAATATTCTCCTTGTAGATAAGTCTAGTCACAAAATCCTTGAAGTTATCAAGCATATCGGTTTCTCTCAAAATAGCTACCGTACCTTATTACCAGGTGCTACTTATATCGCTCCTCCAACTACAGAGGCGCTCAATCCTTTTATGGTCAAGGACGAAAAACTCTTTGAGATTCTACAAACCCAAGAATTAACTGCTAAAAACCTTCAAAACCTCTTTCAAGGTTTGGGAAGAGATACAGCAACCGAGTTAGAAAGACAACTGCTTAATAACAAACTATCTACTTTCCGGAACTTCTTTAGACAAGATACCAAACCTTGCCTAACAGATAAATCCTTTTCTTGTGTGCCTTTTTCTAGTAAAACAGCGGAGAATTTTGACAGTCTTTCACAATTACTTGATATCTATTATAAGGATAAAGCCGAACGTGACCGTGTGAAACAACAGGCTAGCGAACTCATTCGCCGTGTTGAAAACGAACTACAAAAAAATCGGCAAAAACTAAAGAAACAAGAAAAAGAACTTCTGGCTACTGAAAACGCAGAAGAATTTCGGCAAAAAGGAGAGTTACTAACCACTTTCCTTCATCAAGTTCCCAATGACCAAGATCAGGTCATTTTGGACAACTACTACAACAATCAACCTATCACGATTGCACTTGATAAAGCTTTAACACCAAACCAAAATGCTCAACGTTACTTCAAGCGTTATCAGAAATTAAAAGAAGCTGTTAAATACTTGACTGATCTGATTGAAGAAACCAAGGCAACCATTCTCTATCTAGAAAGTGTCGAAACTGTCCTCAATCAAGCCGGACTCGATGAAATTGCTGAAATTAGAGAAGAATTAATCCAAACAGGTTTTATCCGTCGAAGACAAAGGGAAAAAATCCAGAAACGACAGAAACCAGAGCAGTATCTAGCTAGTGATGGAAAAACGATCATCTACGTGGGGCGCAATAACCTACAAAACGAGGAATTGACCTTTAAAATGGCCCGTAAAGAAGAACTCTGGTTCCACGCTAAGGATATCCCTGGAAGTCATGTTGTTATCTCAGGCAATCTCAATCCGACTGATGAGGTAAAAACAGACGCTGCAGAACTTGCAGCCTACTTCTCTAAGGGACGTCTCTCAAATCTCGTTCAGGTAGATATGATTGAAGTTAAAAAACTCAACAAACCAACTGGTGGAAAACCTGGTTTTGTCACCTATACTGGACAAAAGACCCTCCGTGTTACACCCGACCCTGAAAAAATTCAGTCCATGAAAATCAAATAAAGTCTTGTATACTTGTGGGCTGTTACTGCTATAGACTCAATTAAAAATGGGAGGTGCGTTCAATGCTACGACATATCAAATCTATTTTAACCATTATATTCGGAGCTGCCATTTATGCCTTCGGACTCACGTATTTTGTTGTGCCCCACCACTTATTCGAGGGTGGAGCAACAGGAATCACCTTGATTACCTATTATCTCTTTAACATCCCTATCTCCGTGATGAACCTCATCATCAATATCCCATTATTCATTCTAGCCTGGAAAATATTTGGTGCAAAGACCCTATACAGTAGCCTGCTTGGTACTATTTCCTTATCCATTTGGTTAGCAATCTTTGAAAAGATTCCTCTCAGCTTTAATCTTGAGGGAGATCTGGTCATCGTTGCTTTAGTTGCGGGTGTTCTTTTGGGACTTGGTCTAGGTATTATCTTCAATGCTGGTGGTACCACTGGTGGAACAGATATCGTCGCTCGAATTCTCAACAAGTACACCAATATCTCCGTTGGAAAATTACTCTTTGCACTAGACTTCCTTATCCTAATGCTCATTTTAATTATCTTCCAAGACCTTCGTCTCGTAACTTATACACTTTTATTTGACTTCATCGTCTCTAGAGTTATCGACTTGATTGGTGAAGGTGGATATGCTGGTAAAGGATTTATGATCATCACCCAAAAGCCTATGGAGTTAGCTGATAAAATCAATGAAGAGCTCGGTAGAGGTGTCACCTTCATTTCTGGGCAAGGCTACTACAGTCAAAAAGATTTAAAAATTATTTACTGTATTGTAGCAAGAAATGAAATGATTAAGATGAAAGAAATGATACATACCGTGGATCCGATGGCCTTTATTACCATCACTGAAGCACACGAAATTTTAGGAGAAGGGTTCACCTTCGTAAAAGAAGAAACTTCATAACATCTAAATATTAAAAATAGTAACTTCGACTCTGAAGTTACTTTTTTTTTGATGATAAAAACGGAAGAATTAAATCTTCCGTTTCACAAATCATTATTTTTCAGCTGTCAATGCTGCCATAGTGATGTAGTTGTATGGTTTATTGAAGTGTGGCAAGAAGAATAGGTCTGTCAAGGCCAATTTTTCAATTGTAACATGTTCTTGGATAGCCAATGAGAACATGTGAATTCCCATACTGATTGCTGAATCACGTGATACCATTTGAGCACCAAGGATTTCACGGCTATCTTTATCAAAGACAATCTTGATTGCTACTTCATAGTTGTCATGTTTCATGAATTCTGGTTTTTGAAGATCGTTGAAGCCTGTTTCAACAGCATTGTAGCCTGCAGCTTTAGCTTTTTCAAGAGTCAAACCAGTTGAAACCATGTGAAGACCATAGATAGAGATACCGTTTGATCCTTGAACACCGATTCCTTCAAGTTCATGTCCACAAGCATTGTATGCACCAACGATACCAGTACGTACAGCGTTTGATGCAAGAGCGATGTAGCTAGTGTCTTTACGAGCGTTGTCATAAACAGTCGCACAGTCACCAACAGCGAATACACCTGGAAGTGAAGTTTCTTGTTTTTTGTTAACAAGGAAGGCACCGTTGCGGAAAAGTTCAATCTTGCCATCAGCAAGAGCTGTGTTAGGACGGAAACCAACTGCAAGAACAACCATGTCAACATCGAATGTTTCTTTGTCAGTGATCAAGCGTTCAACTTTACCGTCGCCTTCGATAGCTTTAACAGTTTGTCCAAGCGCCAAGCG
Source organism: Streptococcus sp. 27098_8_91 (assembly GCF_041432385.1). Lineage (NCBI taxonomy): Bacteria > Bacillati > Bacillota > Bacilli > Lactobacillales > Streptococcaceae > Streptococcus > Streptococcus sp. 27098_8_91. The sequence goes on along the minus strand of NZ_JAPVZN010000002.1, from coordinate 79,572 downwards.
GATGTTGTGGTCTTCCAAGTTTTTAGCCATCAATTGCGTGAAGTCTTTATCGTAGTATCCGTTCAAGACTGTATCTACGATGTCAACAAGGACAACTTCTTTTCCAAGACGTTCGAATGCTTCAGCAAGCTCAACACCGATGTATCCACCACCGACAACAGCGATACGCTCAAGATGTTTGCTCTTGTCAGCAAGTTTATTGATAACTTCTTCAGCGTTTTGGTACAATTTAACGAATTGTACATTTTCAAGAGTTGCTTTGAATTCGCGGTTCCCCTTAACAATTTCAACACCTTCGATTGGTGGCAAGATTGGAGTTGAACCTGTAGCAAAGATCAATTTTTCGTATGATTCTTTGTGTTCTTTTCCATCAACTTCAGCAGTTACAACTTTGTTATCATAGTCAATTGAAAGAACTGGTGAGTTCATGTAAACTTTAGCACCTTTTGCTTCCAATTTTTCTTTATCTGAGTAGAAGAGACCTTCTGGACCATCGATTTGCTCACCAATCCAAAGAGCCATTCCACATCCTAGGAATGAAATGTTTGAGTTTTGGTCAAAAACAACGATTTCATTTTCATTTCCAAAATTGTCCAACATAGTGTTGATACAAGCAGTTCCAGCGTGGTTAGCACCCACGACTACGATTTTACTCATAAGATAATTCCTACCTTTAATTTTTTATTTACCTTCCTAGTATATCATTTTCTGTGAGCGTTTACAAGCTTTTTACTCATTTTCACTTATTTTTGAAAAGATCGAAAACGTATATTAACTTATTTCCAGCGTTTTCAAATTTTATTTTAAGGGAATTTAGTTTTTTGAGCATATTTCTTGACTTTTTGTAAAAAATGATTTGTGAAAACGCTGACTTTATGATATTCTATTTACATGGGAATAAAATATAAATCTTTACATCACTTTCATGATAGGATTTACAACTATTTCCAATTGACTTGAAAGGAGTTGGTTTTTTGCCTCTTAGTTCATCTTCTCAACGACTAATGGGAACTACGATTACCATTTCCTTAGTACATGATCAGGCTGATAGTCTGCTCAGGCAAGCTTTTGATTTGCTTAGGGAGCTTGAATTTCGCTTCAATGCCAACAGTTCTGAATCGGAATTGATGGAAATCAACCATCGAGCTGGAATTGCTCCAGTCAAGGTTCATCCTGATTTATTTGAACTGATTTCCTTTGGTTTAGACCATAGTCTAGCACCTGGAAGTCATCTCAATATTAGTATCGGCCCCTTGGTTCAAACTTGGCGTATTGGTTTTTCCGATGCGAAAGTTGCTAGTCCTGAAGAAATTGCTTCCGTTTTACCATTGATAGACCCTCGCTTGATCAAGCTTGATTCAATTGATTCTACTGTTTTTTTAGAAAAAAAAGGGATGAAAATTGACTTAGGTTGTTTAGCAAAAGGTTATAGCGCAGATAAGGTTGCAACTTTTCTAAAAGAAAAGGGTGTCACTTCTGCTCTTATCAATCTTGGAGGAAACATCCTCACAATTGGGACCAACCAATCAAAAGATGGACGTCCGTGGCAAATCGGCATTCAAGATCCAAATAATCCACGCGGTAATCACCTGATGACCTTGTCTATTACTGGAAAATCAGTTGTTACATCTGGTATTTATGAACGGCATCTTGAAATCAATGGCAAGGATTATCATCACATTCTCGATAGTGAAACAGGCTATCCTATTGAAACGGATTTAGCTAGTTTGACCATTATATCAAATCGATCTGTCGACGGCGAGATATGGACTACACGATTGTTTGGCCAACGTAGCGCATCAATCATGTGGCAAGTCGAAAATATTGATGGTATCGAAGCCATCCTCATTGACAAAGATGGACGCATCGCTTGTTCATCTGGTATCCAACGGTAATTAATTAATAATGCAAAAGAGAAAGGAAAGCCCATGCTTAAACTTATTGCTATTGTAGGAACCAACTCTAAACGTTCCACAAACCGCCAACTGCTACAATATATGCAAAAACACTTTGCTGATAAAGCAGAAATCGAATTGGTCGAAATTAAAGATCTTCCAGTTTTCAACAAACCAGCCGACAAACAAATCCCGGCTGAGGCTATAGAAATCGTAGCTAAAATCGAAGCAGCTGATGGTGTTATTATCGGTACTCCAGAATACGACCACTCAATTCCAGCTGTACTTATGAGCGCCCTTGCTTGGATTTCTTACGGAGTATTCCCACTTTTGAATAAACCAGTCATGATTACTGGTGCTTCATATGGTACTCTTGGTTCTTCACGTGCTCAATTGCAACTTCGTCAAATTTTGAATGCGCCAGAGATTAAAGCGACAGTTCTACCTGACGAATTCTTGCTTTCTCATTCTCTTCAAGCATTTGATAAGAATGGTGACTTGGTAGATCTTGATGTTATTAATAAATTAGATGCCATCTTTGATGACTTCCGTATCTTTGTCAAGATTACTGAAAAATTGCGTAGCGCGCAAGAATTGCTTCGCAAAGATGCAGAAGAATTTGACTGGGAAAACTTGTAAGATAGGAGACAAAATAGAATGAAATTTGTTGGACTTGTTGGATCAAACTACGATCAATCATATAACCGCAAACTCTTGGAATTCATCCGTCGTAACTTCAAACTAAAATTTGAATTAGAAGTTCTTGAAATTGATGAAGTTCCAATGTTTAATCAAGATGAAAAATGGGATGAAAGCTTCCAATTACGTCTTCTTTACAACAAAATCACTCGTGCTGATGGTGTCATTATTGCTACTCCAGAGCACAACCACACTATTTCTGCTTCACTTAAGTCAGTCCTTGAATGGCTTTCATACGAAGTTCATCCATTTGAAAACAAACCAGTTATGATTGTGGGTGCTTCATACTACGATCAAGGAACTTCACGTGCTCAAGTTCACCTTCGTAAAATTCTTGATGCACCAGGAGTAAATGCCTACACATTACCAGGTAATGAATTCCTTCTTGGAAAAGCTAAAGAAGCTTTTGATGCTAACGGAGATATTATTAACGAAGGAACTGTTAAATTCCTTGAAACTTGCTTAGATAACTTTGTCAAATACGTGGGAGTCGTTTCTAAATTGAAAAAACCAAAACCAATTGAACCAGAAGACTTGGATTGTGGAAAACCAATCGCTACAACTATTACAGAAGTTGACCCTGATGATCCAGAATGGGTAGAAAAAGTTGCAGAAATTACAGGTGCTGTATCTGGGGATACATACGTTAAACTTGACCATGGTATCCTTACAGTTAACCAAATTGATATGTTCTTGAAAGCTATGCCATTTGAATTGACATATGCTGACGATAACAACCAATTCCTCTACTACAACAATGCTCACCAAGATCCTGATACAATGTTTGCAAAACGTGTACCATCTCAATCTGGTAGCCGTATGTCAACAGTTCATGGATCACTTCCACCTGCACGTATGAAAAACGTTGAGTGGGTTATTGGAACTCTTAGAAACGGTAACCAAGAATACGTACGTACAATTGTTCCAGGTTCACCTGCTGGTGTTATCAACACTCACAACTACCAAGCAATGTACTATCCTGATGGTTCATATGCTGGTATCAATGAAATTGTCTTTAACTTTCAACCATGGCTTGACTGGTACTTGAAAGAAACAGGTCAACGCTTGGTAGGAGGAAGCGGTCCGTTTGCTCCTGCTGGAGGCCACGGTGACGCAGATGCTACTTCTGGTGCTTCTGACTCAGCTGACGGAGGCCATGGAGATGCAGACGCTACTTCTGGTGCAAGTAACTAATACTCAATGAAAATCAAAGAGCAAACTAGGAAGATAGCCGCAGGTTGCTCAAAGTACTGCTTTGAGGTTGTAGATAGAACTGACGAAGTCAGTAACATATATACGGCAAGGTGAAGCTGACGTGGTTTGAATTTGATTTTCGATGAGTATAAAATTTAATACTAAAGGAACCTCTTTAGGTTCCTTTTTTTAAAACAAAAACTCGGTTAGATTTTACTAACCGAGTTTTCTATATCTCAAAATTATGAATTTGGATCGTCAAGACTACGACCATGCAAGCCTTTTTCACGTTGTACCTGACGAAGTTTCTCAGGAGTCACATCATTTCCATCTTCATCTACGATTTTGATTCCTTCAATGTGATGACGAACTGAACGACGATAGCCTTCGATATATTCCTCACGAAGTTTAGCTTGTTCTACTTTTTCTTCTGCAGTCAAGCCTTCTGTTTTTTTCTTTTTCGCAAGCTCATTAATACGAGCGATTTTTTCTGGTGTCATATTTGGACCTCCAATCTACTTTTTAATTTCTATTTTGTATTAAGAAGATTAAAAGCAGCGACTGTTTTCGCTTTATTCACAAGTTCAGTTAGAATAGCTAGACGATTATTCTTAACATCAACATCCTCTGCCATAACCATAGTATTGTCAAAGAATGCATCAATAACAGGACTAAGAGCAAATAACTGCGTTAATTTATCACTAGCTGAACCTTTCAATTCTAGATTTTCTACTGCTTGAGCTAGTTCTTTTTCCTGTTCATTTTCAAAGAGACTAGTATCAACTTTGACTGAACCTTCTGCTTTTTCCGCTAGGTTAAAAGCACGAGATAAGGATTCAACAGCTGGTTTGTAGTCACTATTTAGAGATGCTTCTTTCAGTGCTTCTGCTGCTTCAATCATATCTGCAACAACAAAGTTTGAACTTGCAAGAACAGCCTCTTTAATATCTTTTGCAGTAGACCCCATCATCTTATCAACACGAGCTTTGATGAAGTTAAGCACTTCTTCTTGATTATCGTAAGTTAGACTATCAAATGATAAAGCATAAAGGCTAGCAATCAATTCGTCCATTGGAATATTCCAGCCGAAGTCTTCCAAGATACGGACAATCCCTTGTGTTGCACGACGAAGAGCATAAGGGTCATTTGAACCAGATGGAATCAAGCCAACAGAGAAGAAGGACAAAAGAGTATCCAATTTATCAGCTAGTGCAAGGATAGCTCCGACTTTAGACTCAGGAAGAGCACCATCTGCAGAATCTGGAAGGTAGTGTTCACGGATAGCTTGTGCCACTGTAGCATTCTCACCTGCAAGAAGAGCATATTTCTCACCCATGATCCCTTGAAGCTCATCAAATTCACCAACCATACCAGTCAAGAGGTCAAACTTATAAATAGCTGCAGCACGAGCAAGGTCAACAGTTTCATCTACCGATAAACCTGCTTTTTCCGCCAAAAGGATAGCAATTTGTCCGGTACGAATCATGTGTTCACGTAATGAACCAATCTTTTCATGGAAGGTTACGTGTGATAATTTAGCTACAAGATCTTCAATCTTCAATTTTTGGTCTTCACGCCAGAAAAATTCACCATCTTCAAGACGCGCAACTAAGACTTTCTCATTTCCTCGGATGACATTATCCAAATATTCTGCATTTCCGTTACGAACAGAAATAAAGTTTGGTTTTAGATTTCCATCAAGGTCACGTACTACAAAGTAGCGTTGATGAGTTTCCATTGAAGTGACCAAAACTTCTTCTGGAACCTCTAAGTACTTAGGATCAAAATTCCCCATGAAGGCAGTTGGGTATTCAACCAAATTCAAAACTTCATTCAAGAGTCCTTCATCAATTTGTACCTGTACACCTTCTGCAGCTTCAATAGCCTTAATTTGCTCACGAATCATATTTTCGCGTTCAGTGCTATCTGCAATAACATAAACTTTGCGCAGGTCTTCTTCATAGCTGTCAGCATGCTGAATTTCTACTTCGTGACCAAGGAAACGATGTCCACGGCTAACTCTTCCTGAATGAATATCTAAGAAATCCATATCGAGTGCCACATCATCCAAAAGAACTGTCAACGTATGGACTGGACGGATATATTCAAAGGTATTGTTTGCCCAGTGCATACTTACTGGGAAGCTTAAGCTAGCCAATACTTCTGGAATTCCAGTCAAAACTTCCTCAGCTGGTTTTCCAGCTTCATGCTTAGTTACGTAGACATATTCTTCACCTTTGATTTCACGGAATTCGATATCATCTACCGTCAAGCCTTTACCACGGACAAAGCCTTGCGCTGCTTTAGAAAAGTTTCCTTCTGCATCCAAAGCAATTTTTTTAGAAGGTCCTTTAAAATCTTCAGTCAAATCCGTTTGTTGGTCTGCCAAGCCAAGTACGCGAACAGCCAAACGACGTGGAGTTGAAAAAGTTTGAATTCCTTCGTATGAAAGGCGGTTTTCATTCAAGAAGGCTGCCATTTTTTCACCTAGTTGTTTTTCACTTGGTGTGACAACGTAGGCTGGTAACTCTTCGAGTCCTAGTTCTACTAATAAATTTTTTGCCATGTTTTTTCCTTTACAAAATTTCTTCTTTTTGATAGGCAACTTAGGTACTGGGGACGTTGCTAACTAACTTTGTAAGTCTATGGGGAAATCTTCTGTCTTCTTGACAAAGATTTCCCCACAGTCTCATCAAAGTGGATTTAGGCAACTGATTTTTGAACCTAAAGTTTCAAAAATCCTCAGATATCAGTACGGCGGTGCCTATCCCTTTAGCAAGTCTTCGACTTGCCTCTCAGTGCCATACGGGCTCACTTTGTTCGCCCTTTTTCTATTCTTGTAACTATTTTTATTATTCCTCTTCTGCTAGGAGTTGAGCGCGTGTGGCTTCGTCAAGAAGTGGGTAACCAAGTTTCTTACGTTCTGCGACAAAGGTTTTGGCTACAACACGGGCTAAGTTACGGATACGAGCGATATAACCAGCACGTTCTGTAACGGATACTGCTCCACGAGCATCAAGCAAGTTGAAGGTATGTGAACATTTCAAAACGTAGTCATAGGCTGGGTGTACAAGTCCCAATTCCAAAGCACGTCCTGCTTCTTTTTCGAATTTCTCAAAGTTTTCAAGAAGCATATCTTGATCAGAAACTTCAAAGCTGTATTTTGAGTGTTCGTATTCTGGTTGAAGGAAGATTTCACCGTATTTAACACCAGGAGCCCACTCGATATCGTAAACTGAGTCTACTTCCTGAATATAAGAAGCTAAACGCTCTAAACCATAAGTAACTTCAGCTGTAACAGGACCAGTTGCCAAGCCACCGACTTGTTGGAAGTAAGTGAATTGAGTGATTTCCATACCGTCAAGCCAAACTTCCCAACCAAGACCTGCAGATCCAGTTGATGGGTTTTCCCAGTTATCTTCAACGAAGCGAATATCATGTTCCAAAGGATTGATACCCAATTTTTCCAATGACTCAAGGTAGAGTTCTTGAATGTTTGATGGTGATGGTTTCATAACCACTTGGAATTGATGGTGTTGGTAAAGACGGTTTGGATTTTCCCCGTAACGACCGTCTGCTGGACGACGTGATGGCTCAACATAAGCTGCATTCCATGGCTCAGGACCGATAGCACGAAGGAAAGTGTAAGGACTCATAGTTCCCGCACCTTTTTCATTATCATAAGCCTGCATCAGCATACAACCCTGATCATTCCAGTATTGTTGCAAAGTCAAGATAATCTCTTGAAAGGTTAGTTTTTTAGACATTATTTACTCCTTTTTCTATAATTTCTTGCGACTTAGAATACAAAAAGAACCGTGTCTTTGCTCCTAAGTCAAGTGACCTAGGGGCGTCAGAAACGCGGTTCCACCCTAATTTATTACTTCATTATTTTTTAAAATTTACCAAAAGCGCCACACTCATCTCTCAATCACCTGACTCTCACTATCACAGGCTCGCTTGGGATTTACTGATAAGATATTCTTTCTTGTTGTCTATTATATCAAAAAGGAATGAAAAAGTAAAATTATTTTATCATCACTCTTGTATTTTTCTCGGTATTAAATCTTAGAGATCTTTGCAATTCTTTAGAATATTAAAAATAGCATTATTCAATAATATTCCTAAAACTAAAAATACAAACTTCAATGACACATTTTTATAAGAAGGGCTGATAAAAAATACAAGATAATTGCTTTTAGACGATATGATCTTCTACTTTCTAGAAGCATTTCTAAATACTTCTTCCTTATTGAAAAACGATGATTAAATTGGTAAAAGAGGTAGCTAAGGAATTGATGTCTAAAAAGTCAAATCCACTAATATACTGGATTGCATAAAAGAGCAGTAAAATATCGATTTTTTCAGTATTTCCAGTACAGAGGGAAATATTTCTCTTTCTTGCGACTGAAAAATTACTTACAGAATAGACAACAATCGGAAATTTATCTTTTGCTATCGTTTTTTTCAATAACAAAATTTCTTCATCCCTTGTATGCATATGATAAGCTCCATTTTCTTGAACGATTTTAATTCTATTCATCCAGTTTTCTTCATATACCGATTTTGACTGAAGGGCCAGTCTTAATGATTTCTGCAAAAAGTTTTTAACTTAGAGTTTTTCTAGTTTAAACATTTATCATTAGCAAAACTAAACCTTCCAAAAGAAGTTCTGTTCACTCACCATAACTTTAGAGACTTGAATATCTTGGTATACAATGTCAATTAACATACTTGATAAAGTAATTGTAGCTTGTATCATATTATTTTTCGCTTCAATAAGTCTAATGTCATGTACAGTGTGAGACATGAGATTTTCAAAAGGAATATCTTTCATATTGAAATTTCTTGTGCCAGTTTCACTTTCAAAACATGTCCAACCCGCGTCCGTCTCATAGTTAACCTTAAAACAACGATAGAAGACTATCTCCCAGCAATACTGATCCGATTTACCATTTTCAACTTCAATATAGAGTCTACATTCATCTCCAAAAAATGAAGCTCTAAAATCTAATGCATAGGCGTCCCAGTAGTTCGTCCCCTTAATCTCTTCCTCTAGCTTTAAAATATCCACAAGTCCCTCCCCTTCAATTTTTTTAATTATAATCTAATTAAAAATGCATACATCTATAGAATAAACGAGAAACGCTTGCTAAATCATTACATTTCTAGTTTGTTCATCGTGTAATGTTACTGCCCTTTTATAGTCTTTTGAAAAAATTCTAGGCAAATGATTTCTAAAATGCTTTAGATTTTCCAATTGAGTTTTGACATAGAATTGACATCGATGGAGCCCCTCGTCATTATCTGCTACTTCCATATCCACTTCAATATTTAACTCTTCTCTTACATTAATAGGTGCAAAAGTGAAAACAAAATAACCACTTCCACCACCCCTATCATCTCCAAAAATGATCTTTCTTACTAGATTAGGATTTTCTATATAGTCATCCATGGTCAGTAATACCTTCGTCATCTCATCCTCAAAGAGATAGCATACTTGATAAATTGTTAGAAACTTTGTTTCACAAGTAAGCCTAACTTCGCAAAATTTTTCCGATTCATCGAACCACTCACTTCGTAGTACTATATTATCCAGTTTTTTCCCTCCTCTACACAATTACATATAACACATCACTCTATATTATAAAATTTAACAATAAAAATATGACCATAGATAGGTGATTTAGCGTTTAGCATTTAAACAAATAGTTTCCATGATAGTTTAATAAGTCAGATTTTATTTACGGCTGTATTCAAAATGATGACATTTCAAAAATCTACAAAATCAGTTTATTTTTTACACCTTAGAGTTATATGAAATAATAAAAATCGGTGTTTCAATAATTTTAATGGCTCATTGGATTTAAAAAATTTTTAGAAAATCCTTCTTCAGATACTTTTTACAACTACATTTTTACCTTCCTCGAGTGCAAATCTAAAACAAGTCAACATAACTTCAAATAAATCACTTCCTGAACTAGTTATGAAATATTGAGATAAATTTGTGATATGGGAAGCAATTTGATTACCCCAAGGAGGAGTGACTGACAAATCTTCAAAATCCCATATGATGTCGTGAGGTGGAAATTTTTTCAACTCTTCTTGAATAGATAACAACTCTGCTATTCCACTCTCAATATCTTCCAAAGGAATATCGCCAAAATAAAGTTTATTCATGATAACGGGATACTTACTTCCCCAGTCTTTATTCTCCAACTGAACATATATAGTCGAAAATAATGAATTAAAAAAGCTCCCTTCTCCTACTGTCCACCAATTATAACCTACCATTAAGCCTACAGACATAAAATCCACCTCCAAATTATTCTTAAATATTACTTCTACATCAACAGATGTCCTATTATTGTTAATAAAATCATCTGTTTACTGAAGATTAGCAAATGCTATCCCCTTTTTCTATCTATTATGCGCTATCTCTAGCAAATTGTCTTTCCAATGTTTATGGTCGAGATCAAACTTTTATACATCTGTGCTTTAATTGTAAATATCCTATTCAATCTTTAATTTCCTTTGATTTCCTAGGAGAGCATGTTTACAGATAAATAAGATTGTTGATTACTTTGGTCGTGTCTGACTAATTTATCTCTTAAACTTCCTCTAATATTTTCAACTGTAACCACTAGCATCGTACTAGTAATTTTAAAGATTAGATGGAATTTTTACTCGGATTTTAAAACTATCTGATATTCCTTTAAATCCCAAAAAGAAATATTGGCGAACATCAGTAAAAATAATAAAAACGGAGTTATTCCTAATATAATAAAAGAATCAACTTCATCTGTTACCACAATAGTATAAACACACCACAAGAGTAGAAATAAGAGGATGAAATAACCCATTATTTTACCAACTGCCATTTTCCAGTTAGCAGGCGACATTTTGACAAATACATAGGGGCGACCTTCATAGTCGAGTGAAAGTCTTTTTTTATGAGAATATTGAAATCTAAACCCCAACACGAAGAATAAGCTTATAAATAATAAACCGAATTTCGATACTGCTGCTACATTTGGAAGTTCAGGTAACAAATCCTTAACTAAATACCTCCTTAATAGTGTCGTACCGGAAATAATACATAAAGTTGCTCCTACAAACTGATATGGTTTTATATCAGAATAAGTTGAAGAAAGCAATGTCTTGTATTCTTCAGGCTCTATACAATAACATTTATGAGTTCTAAAAAAAGCAAACATTGGAAAGAAAAGCAATAAAATACTAGCATCACAATCCAATAAGTAGTACTTGCTATTCCATTCAAAAACACGATATCTTACATTTTTATACAAGCTATTTATAAGTACCAACTGCACTTTTACCTCCGTCCTAAGCGCTTTTTAGGATCAAATAATGAGGCAGTCCCATTATCTATTTTACTTCCCAGACAATCAAGTCCGTCATCAAGGCAAGCAATATTGTGATTATATTTTTACAATAGTTACCACATCATCTACATAGCCAAAACAAAATCTTATCGACTGATGTTTTTTAGAATTCCTATCTATCATTACTGAGCATAATCCCTACTTTTTTAGCCCAATAGATTCTTTAAAATATACTAGCCGTCTATTCTTTTTATGAGAAATTCAATAAAATCGCTAGCATAATATTCTCCATCTCTAAAAACTGCTAACTCATTGGTCAAACTTTCCTGTTTTTGAAAATAAAACATGCCATCTTCCCCTTCACAGATGACTAATTGTTCAGAGTTACTAAATCCTTGCTTTCTATTCAGTTCGTTTATGTAAACAATATCACCTCCCACAACCGTATCAAAATCTAATCCATAAATACTGAATATTTCTTCTCCATAAATTTCTCCACCCATATAATTTTTCAGCCACCACTTATATGTTTCAGGAAAAGTAAAATTTAATCTTTTCTCAGCTTTTATAATCCATTCATCAGAAATCCCCTCTCCAAATGGTGCAAAGTCCACACCCTCGGAAGAAGCAATCTTCTTTTTCAGTTCATCAATCATAATCCACCTATATTTATTTAAATTTTTTGAACTATTAGCGTTTGTCCAACTTATCTAGTTATTATCTGCCTGACAGAAATGCTTGTATTTATATCATATCAAACAATTAGTATTAATCTAGCAGATACACATTGAATATTTTTCTTTTTCCATCAACTATGTATCTTTCAACATCTTCTTCCCACCATGAAACTGTATCAGATAATATTTCTAAAAAAGTATTTTTAGAGTTTGCATCCTTGATAAAAAGATCTCTTGAATTGTTAAGAAAAATATTAATTCTCTCTGGATGTATATAATTAGAACGTTGAAGGCGGTCAAATAATGCATCCCAATTACCATCTTGGAGATCATCAATATTAAAACTGTTCGCTAATATCTCTATCGCATCTCTTTCACTTTGTACTTTTTTTCCATCAATATTTAGATTGAAATCATTAAAAGACTTAACCATTAAATAGTTTTTCTCTAACTTTGTTATTCTTCTATAAACATTCACTTAAAGTTCCCCTTCATAAACTGTTTAAAAATTTTTTCAAATTCATACTAGTATCACTTTTTTTATCCAACACTCCGCAACTCTAGTAGTTCTTGTTGGCCTTTCTCCATCCCCATTCAAGCATTACTTTATACATTTTTGGGCATAATCTAATGGTTAACTTTTGATAAACGTAAGAGGCCTCTAGGAATCCATTAGTCATTCTTCAACTCTTACTACAACCTTGATATGCTTATCAATATGTGTATCAATAAATTTTTTGGCTGTTAGGATTTGTTGGGGTATTGGGTGAATTTTCTAAAGTAGGCAAGTCCTTTACTAAGACCACCACTCTTTTACAATTTGTGCAGTCTTAAGTAGCGCCCTCATAAACTAATAAATAGGCATTGTAATTCAAAGTATTTATAACCTTATAACTCGATAAAATAGATTGGGCAAGCCCCATAAATCCACCATTTAAAACTTGATAAACAAAATGATTTTCGGGATGGATAGTAGCGATATCTAACTCATATTCCGATTCAATTGAACGTAAATCCAGTCCTTCATCAATCAATCTAAAAGCAACATAACCGTCACATTTTATAAGTTTATCACTGATTTTAACATAGAGTTCATCGTCATTGGTTAAACTAGCTTCTACATAATATAAACCTTTCTCGATGTTTCCTACTTCACTTATTTTCAAGGGGACGCCCGATATTTTTTGCAGTTCAGTAGCTGTTTTTTCAAATTTAAATGTCAAGGAAACATTTATGAGTATTTCCATCATGCCTTTATTAGAAAGGAAAACATAATGATTAAAATCATCAGCTGACCATATACCACAAGATCGATAACTAACTTCTTTCGATAATTTACTATCAAAAACTTGGTAGATTCCATAGCCATCAAGCTCATATTCTTTATTATATAGTTCACTATACTTTTTACTAACAAACGATAGATACTTAATATAATTAACTGATAAATTGAATTTCTGGATTCCATCATATACCTGAACTATATCTGCATCTTGAGTTTCATGAGCAATCTGAAAAGAAAAATCCAAGTGCTCTGAAGAAATCTTATCCGTAAATAACTTTATTACTCTACACACTTTCATACCTCAATATCTCATTTTTATATCTCAATCGTCAATTTTGCTATTTTATCTGATGCTTTAAAACCTAAATCAGTTCTCTGACTATCATAATAGCTTGTGCATCAATTGTCAAGTTCAGCTTTCTCTCAAACTTATTCTATCTGAGCTATAAGTAAACTTTATATGACACCATAAGTAAAAAAATCTCCTGAAGAATAAATTCCTCAAGAGATTTTAGATTGATTTAACTCATAATCCTATGTCATCAAAAATCTAAACCGATAATTATCCATTCATCTACATAATCCCAAAAAGGTATCGGATATTCTGGCAACTCATCCTTTGACCAAAATACACCTCCTTCATCTATTGGTTTAGACAAGTCTAATACGAGATACGTTCCCATACCATTGCTAAAAAAATTGTAATAACTGGAAATGTCATTTGTTAACTGTTCCTCAAATTCCCAATCATAATCAGCTATTGGTTCAATCATATCTAGATCGTCTAAGCCCATGCTTTTACTGGTAAAATCATTAAAACCTGCATGAATGTGTGTATAGAAATCACGGATACTTCCGTCAAGTTCTAGTTTGGACTGATTAAAGTGATCTGTAAACTCTTGGTCCGAAATCGGCATTTTGCCCTCATAAAAAACCAAGCTATTGCTTTGATACGTTCTAATCGAATAAAGCAATGAGTAATTGTTTCCAATTTTGATAAGATCTATATCTTCTGAAAATTCCTCTAGATATGAGATTGTATTGCTGAGTTCCTCAGCTAGATATTTTTTCCATTCTCCTAGGATGATTTGTTTTCTTTTAGAAAAATCTGATGTTTGAAACGCATCCCGCCAATATTGTGGAATAGGATGATTGGACAGATTTTCAAAATTAGATAAAATCTCGACCATCTCTCCAGATGGCACATATTTCTTTAAAAAATTTAATTTTTATTCATAAACTACCTCCAATTTATTTATCATAGATAAAGTTATCTATCATGCTCTGAAGTTTCCTTTCTAAGATTACTTCTTTTCTTATCAAATCCCTCCAAAGTAACAAATTTTTTCTTTGGGAATATATGATCAGATTCTATTTTCTTAGTAATGACATTTCCTGGTATTGTAAAATCATTCATCGGCAGACCAATCCCTTTATTGACTCTCATTCAAAGATCTGATATGGAGGAGCATTATCTCTAAATTCTATATTCTGCAGCAGATAATTTATTTTTCCAATATCGTGCTTTAGATATTAAAGTACACGATTAACCGCAAACATTTAGAAATTTTCTACTGTCATTGGTAGATGCTTCGTCATCGCAATATCAGCCTAAGGAGCTTCAACTATTTGAATATTACTACTCCACTACTGACCATTACCCGACAGTCTCACTCTCATAATCACACATATATATCAAAGCGTTCTATGGAGTTCTATTATCAAAATATTTGGCACTTCCATTCCGAAATATTTCAATTCTTCTAGTATCGTATCTATGATTATCAATTTCAGAATAAATCCAAACAGGATAATCATCATCATGTTACCAATAAGTTCGATAGTATTCCATTATTGGCCCCCCATCTGATTTTTAGCATTAAAAAGTTGTAATGTTTTTTCAAAATCATTTTTTGAAATTTCTATTACGGTAATTTCCTCACTATCGTTGATAGATTCTAAATCTTCATCGGTAGGAAATTCACCCAACTCAAAGGGAGTATTAGCATCATAATAACTAATTTTTCCATCTAAAAAAATTTCTAGTTTTCTAATCTCATACCCCTGATTATCAACTTCTGAAAATATCCATGTTGCATATTCAAGAGATGACTGCTCCCAATAAGTTCTATAATATTTCATTAGCTTCCTCCTAATTTTCATCATAATTTACAATACGATTTGTTATATCAAGAGAAGATTCATTAGGCGAATGGATTCCCTGTCATGTCTGTAGTTTTTAATGATTATCGCAAAGTTCAAACTACTCAGTTTCTTCTAATAAGGAGGGATTAATAATTAATTCTCTTTCAATTTCCTTTCCTATTCCACTGATGGTTGTTATTCCATGCATCCCTAATAATTTAGGCTCTTTATCCAATAATTCCCCAGTCTCTTTACAGAAAAAGTTACCTTTTAAATTAAGTTTATAAAAGCCGAAATCCAGATTTTTCTCTTCCTCTGTTAAGGGAATATTAGCGATAGTATGGAAATATCCTTTTTTCCAATATTCATCACCTACAATAGCAAGCGGAATTAACAAGTTAGAATAATCTGGCTTGTATTTATCAATATTTTTTTCATGAGTATTTCCTTTAAAGATAAATACAACATGTTTTCCTTCCACAAAAGAATCCGGAACTTTTCTAACTATATTAGCAACCAGCACTTTACCATAAAAGTAGATTCCCTCCCTAGGAGACACAAGAAATACATCTCCCACTTTTGGAATTGACCTGCTTTTTTTAATCACTTTTAGTTGATGAGTAGCTGCCTTTGTATCATAAAAGTCATCTAACTCCTTCTGAATTTCTAAATTTAAACTCTCAAAATGTTCTTTTCTTCTTAAAGCTATTAGATTTGTATTCATTATTCATTTCCTACATTAAGATATTTTTCACCATTTCATGCATTAGAGACCGTCTTTTTAACATAGTTCCAACCTTTTTTGATACTGTTCCAGAAGTACCCACTCGGGTCGGTGTAGTTGACGGGGTTGTTCTGCACATAGCTGTAGCGGTTCTGGCTGAGAGGCTCTGTGTCCTCACCTGGGTAGCTATCCTCGGTTAAGAAAGTACCTCCCTGACTATCATAATATCTTGCGCGTAAATAGTCAAGTCCAGTATCGTCACGGGCTTCGCTGTTATAGGCAAAGGCCTGACCTGTTGTGTCTGTGCTTGTCTTTCTTGCCCCAGAGAAGTTATAGCTGATTGATGCGACGGCTTTTCCATCCTTGGTCAAACCTGTCACAGAGCCCGACTATTTTCCAAGTAGTTGTAGCTGTCACCTGTTTGGTTGTTGAGGTAGCTAGCTCGAACCTGACCATAGCTATAGGTTTCTAGAGCCTTGACATCATGGTCATAGGTTTCAAGGACTTCTATATGTTCACGATTGATATCATTGACATAGTTGCGTTCCTCGTAGTAGTTGTAGGTATCCTCTCGTATGGTATAAGGGATGAGGACATCCTGAACCTGACTGGCATAGGTTACTTCTCCCTGTCCAGGTAGGTTCCCAAGTTCTGGTGGATTGACGACGATTCCTTCCTTAGTTTCTCGACCCTTAGCCACTTTCTGGTGGTAGGCTCTCAACACATTGTCAAAGATGCTGTGCCAGATGCTTCCTACTGTCTGTGGTAGGGTGGATAGGGATTGGAGGACATTCTGGCTAAAGCCATACCAGAAGAGGGAGTTTTCTTCCCCACTTGGAGCTGTATATGGCGACTTACGACCTGACTTATCTCTACCTGCATGCGTTACCTGATCCCCAGATTGAGTATCCTCGGCTTTGCGTTGGAAGAGTTGATAGGTGTACTTGCCTTCCTTGCGGCTAGCAGTGAAAACACGATTCTCATCTCCGTCGTAAAGTGCAGCCATGAGAAGACCCTTCTTGTTCTTGATCGCAAGCAGGCAGTTCTCGGTGTCGTAGATGTAGTCTAGCTTTTCTGAGTTCTTCTCAAAAGCGATGTTTATAGCAACATAGTCAGCTAGCAGTAAACTTTATAGTGAACCATAAGTAAAATCTCCTGAAGAAAATCTTCAAGAGATTTATTGATTTTAATTAACAGATTGTCTACTAATCCACATAAATGCACATGCCTTCTAATAATCCCTTAGCTTCCTTAAAGCCCTCTAATCCATATTTAGATAAGATTTCTACATCATCAGCCAGTCTGATATCTTGTTGCGGATTAGACACTTTTTCTTTGAATAACTTTACAACTAAATTCAACTCCGCTGTATTCATATCATAGTAATTTTTCCAATGCTCTAAACCGATTTCAAAAGAAGAGAGTTGAGGAATCAAAATATCTCCACCGTTAGAGAATATATCCTTCCAACTATCATTAGATTCTAACTCATTCCCGTTATTCCAGAAACAAGCTGTAATAACTGGGAGAATTTCTCCATTCCTTTCATCCAATAGATATTGCAAGGTCTCTTCCTCAGCCAATCGAAAATTTTGAACTGGACAATTTTCAAAATAGTATGTATAAGGAAGGAAATGGCTTAAACGTTCACTATTATCAGACCGAATAGCACATACACAAACATCATTTTGAAACGTAACAGTTCCTCGACTGCCAAAACCATCCTGAACGGAATAACTAGCCCCGTCCCAAGAGTGCTCAAAAGATAGTTCTGGAAATTTAGCAGACATAACTGCGCAAGAAATACTTGCTAAATAACATCCTTCATATAAAGTCTTTACATTTACATCATAAGACATCTCAATCACCTCCTGAATCATCATCAGATTTCATTCTATTCTCAAATCTAGGAAAAAACTGTGCATTAGCATAGCTATTAGAACCACCTTTGGTTTTAGGAATAATATGATCTATTTGCCACTCGTTATGTTTACCAGCTTTTTGAGGTTTATATAAAATTTCTACAGGTAAGTCTGAACGAACTACTCCACCATTTCTTACCCTATTCTCTTTTATAATGAATTCCTTTTGAATCGCATCACTTATTGTTTCACCTACTGTATCACTCCATTTTAGAATGAAATGTGTTAACTACTTTTAGTATTCTCTGAAAAGGTAACAACATTCTAATTTCCACTTTTAATAATTCTAAGATACTCTTCACCGTCTTTTGTACTACTTATTCAGTCAGTAATCCTTTTTTAAAATATATAATGTTTCTCAAATCATTTGTCCACTCCACTATTTCATCATTACTCCATGTAATAAACAATATGATTTGAGATATTTGAAAATTAGTTGATACATTGTTCTTCACGTCAAGTCCCTAATTCGGTTTTATAAAAAACAACTATTGGTTCTTCAGTATAATATAATTAAAATTCCATCTGTATTTACGTAATGTGTAAAAAACAGCTCACAAAAAGTAGAAGCTAAAGAGTTTAACGAGACAGTGTCATTCCCACATAATTTCGTTATTATATTTACTTATAAAAGAATAGATTATTTGCGGATTCATAAATAAATAAACAATCTGGTCATATAGATTTTTATTCATGCCGAAATCCCCGCCTAAAAAGTGTAACTCAATGGTTCCAGCATCTGTATTCATCTCTAAATCTTCAAATTTCTTCATCTTACTTTTACGGAAGTAAGAATCTAAAAATTTTTCCCAATTATAACCATTCATGTAAATTCCAAAATGTACTTCAATATAATTTGAAATTTCTCTAACCAATTTGTCTCCAATATCTATCGTAATTATACCTTCATCATTTTTTATGAAACTATCAATTTTTTTGTAGACAGATTATCATTCTTTAATACAAAATTAGGAATAATAGATGGATTCATAATTAATGAACGGTTAATTTCAGCAGCTACTCCTGTAATTGTACAAAGTCCGTACATTCCTAAAATCTGAGGTTCATGTTCTAAACGCTCTCCACTTGAAGTACAAAATGAATCTCCTAAAGGATGAATCTTATAGAATCCTATCTCCAGTTTTTTCTCTTCTTCACTGAGAGGAGAATGTTTAATTACGTAAAAGTAACCTTTTTCCCAATATTGATTATTAACAATAAAAGGATCCGTCAACAATTCATGATAGTTAGGTTTAAATATTTCGATATCCATAGTATTTCAACATGTTGAAAATATTACGACAACATAGCTTCCACTCATCAGGCTATTGCTTGATACAATGTTTAATTCCATAACTTTCCCCAAAAAATAATATCCTTTTTTGGGGGATAAAACAAACAGATCCCCTTCTTTAGGCAAATCATTACTAGGTTTTATTACTTGGAGTTGATAATCACTCGAATCAAGCTCTTCAAACTTTTTTAATTTTCTTTGTACTTCTTTTGGAAGACTATTAATTTTTTTATCTCTTCTTTCTTTCATCAAGTTATTAAAAATCATAATCTCCACCTATCTATTATTTTGAGCCCACATAATAGCCTCATCATGAAATTTATTTTTTGGACTAATGCTGTTGATCTTATTCAATTTATTTGAGTTACCAATTGGATTTCCTATTAACACTCCATTAAAATCAAAGTACATTTTTTGTTGACAGGCTACTTAATAAATATCCTAATCCAGTTATTAACTTAGAAATTACCAACTAATCAATGAATCTTATAGTATTTTAGGAAAGTAAAGAAAGAGTTTCTAACAAAGAACTAGAATATATTTGCTATAGAAGTAAACATTTCTGCTCTTTTTGATTTTAAATGAGTTTTAGTTATGAACTCGGAGATTAGTTTAAGCAGAAAAGTTACCATTTGGGGATACCTTTACTTCAATGCTAAAGAACATAATCATTGGAAACTAAGAACTATAAGAAGGACCATTGAAACTCTATTTTAAAATTGTGTCGTTCCTTTTTTGTCAAAAAAACACAGGCTAGCGGCTTGGTAGATTTGCAATTGGGATTGGAAAAAATTATACTTGTTTATCTTTAAGATTAACTATCATCACAACTCTAATTTTTATATTCCAATCATCATTCCTGCTAATTTATCTGATGTTTTAATATTTAAATCCGTTCTCTGACTATCATAATAGCTTGTGCATCAATTGTCAAGTTCAGATTTCTCTCAAACTTGTCCTTTACTAGGAATATTTCTCAGATAGATTAGACCAAATCTATATAGTATCTATTTTCGCTTCATAGCACTCATCATTCTATGAAATCGTAAGTAGATGAAGTCAGTTTCAATACCCTAGTAAGATAATTTTTGACCACTACTTGAATCTATGAAATACTTCTTCTCACCTTCGTAAATAAGTATGAGTTCTGTTCCAATAGGCATGTTAAAAATTGATAATACTGCTGGTTCTATTTCAAGAATTGTACTCCAGTCACATATCGACATATTTTCAGCATGTGATAGATATTCTTCTGTATCTATTTCGGATAAAAAACGCCATCCGTTATCTAACTCATTAACACTGTTCTCGCGTAATATCCATTTTATATTGGCCTTATTTTCTAAAATATTATTAGATACTATTGAAGCGCCTAATCCCATTCCTTTATTACTCACATTTATAACCTCTATTTATGTTAGCTAGTTCTTAACTTGAATCAGACAAGACAAACTACTCAAACCCATCACCTTTTATATAGTGGATTGAAATAAGATGTGAACAAAGAGGTTAGGAAAGTCAAATTGATTTCTTAGAATCCATAACGTACTATTCTAAATTCAATCTACTATACAAAACTGTACACTGTGAATTCTAAAAAATGCTAAAAATTGACTTAACTGCTCTGGTAAATTTGTTCAGATTCTATTTCATTTCACTATATATCCCAACCAATAAAAAAACCGAAGCCTAAGCTTCGGTCATTTTTCATGGAAACTCTATTATTTAAGAGTAACTGAAGCTCCAGCTTCTTCCAATTTAGCTTTGATTTCTTCAGCTTCTGCAGCTGCAACGCCTTCTTTGATGACACCTGGTGCACCATCAACAAGTTCTTTAGCTTCTTTAAGACCAAGACCTGTGATTTCACGTACAACTTTGATAACGCCGACTTTCTTGTCGCCTGCAGCTGTCAATTCAACGTCAAATGAATCTTTAGCAGCTTCTTCAGCACCACCAGCAGCAGCTACAGCTACAGGAGCAGCTGCAGTTACACCAAATTCTTCTTCGATAGCTTTTACAAGGTCGTTCAATTCAAGGATTGAAGCTTCTTTAATTTCAGCAATAATGTTTTCAATGTTCAATGCCATTGTTATTTCCTCCAAATAAGTTTATATTTTATGTTTATATTTTTGTAGCTAGGCTACGCTGCGTAGCTTAAGATTAAGCTGCGTCTTCTTTGTTGTCTGCAACCGCTTTGACTGCAAGAGCAACGTTGCGCACTGGCGCTTGAAGTACAGAAAGGAGCATAGAAAGAAGTCCTTCGCGGTTTGGAAGAGTTGCAAGAGCAACGATTTCTTCTTTTGATGCGACAGCGCCTTCGATTGCACCACCTTTGATTTCAAGTGCGTCAGCAGTTTTAGCAAAGTCGTTCAAGATTTTCGCTGGAGCGATAACATCTTCGTTAGAAAATGCTACAGCAGATGGTCCAACAAATACAGATGCAAGTTCTGCAAGGCCAGCTTTTTCAGCTGCACGACGTAAGATTGAGTTTTTAATAACTTTATACTCAACTTCGCTTCCACGAAGCTCACGACGAAGAACTGTATCTTGTTCAACTGTCAAACCACGAGCGTCTACAACGACGATTGATGCAGCAGCTTTCATTTTTTCAGCTACTACGTCAACTAGTTCTGCTTTTTTAGCAATAATTGCTTCACTCATTAGTGTGTTCACCTCCGTAATTATTTTGCTTGGGGAATTTTTCCAAAAGAAAAACGCGCCCAAACCTAGACACGAAAGTACAATACGCTTCTTTTTACATGATACGTTTTGTCCTCGGTAGGATATTTATGAGTCGATCTCCCCTACTGTCTTAGGCAGTTTTTTCAAACCGTATATAAGTATACCATACTACTTTGTTTAGTGCAAGAGTTTTTTTCTTATTTTTTAAAAAATTTATTTATTTTTTAACCTTATTTCAAGATAATCTCATCAAAAATCAATTTTAGTTCTTGACTTGTTTGATTTTTTATTGTACTATACAACTGTATATACAGCTAAAAGGAGTTATTATGAATACACAAAAGAAAACACAATTCATGACCTTGACCGCATTGCTAACAGCTATCGCTATTTTGATTCCTTTGGTGATGCCCTTTAAAATTGTCATTCCTCCCGCTTCCTACACTTTAGGAAGTCACGTTGCTATTTTTATCGCTATGTTTCTCTCGCCATGGATGGCTATCTTTGTTATTATAGCTTCTAGTTTAGGATTTCTCATGGCTGGGTATCCGATTGTCATTGTACTTCGCGCCTTTTCCCATATCTTTTTTGGAAGTCTGGGTGCTTTCTATCTTCAAAAACATCCTCAAACCTTGGACAATAAGAAATCTTCATTGATTTTCAATTTTGTACTTGGTTTGGTTCATGCTATTGCTGAAGTTTTGGCTTGTATGATTTTTTATGCTAGTACTGGAACTGACTTAAAAAATATGTTCTATGTCTTGTTTGTCTTGGTTGGATTTGGTACTATTATCCATAGTATGGTAGACTATTATCTAGCCTTGGCTGTTTATAAAGCATTGAGAAAACGCCGTTAAGCGTTAAGAAAGAAGAATATGACAAAAAATCGAAAAGAAGCACTTCTACAACTCTTAAAAGAAGCTCAAAAACCTCTAAACGGAAAAAGCTTAGCAGAACATTTTCATGTCACTCGCCAGATTATCGTTCAGGACATTGCAGTACTGCGTGCTGATGGTGCTCCTATCTTATCAACCAATCGTGGCTATATTTATAAAGAAAGCAAAACCAGTCCGTATGTTCACAAGCTGTTTAAAGTAAAGCACGAGATGGAAGAAATCGGTCAAGAACTTCTAGCTATCGTCGATAATGGGGGACGTGTTCAGAATACCTTGATTGATCATCCTGTCTATGGAGAAATTGAAACCTTGCTCAAACTCTCTTGTCGTCGGGACGTTCAGCATTTTTTAGAGCAAGTCGAAAGGTCTGACTTTAGACCACTTTCTGAATTAACAGATGGCGTCCATTATCACCTAGTCGAAGCTGAAAACGAACAAGACCTTCTCTATATCGAGAAGGCCTTGGATAAGTTAGGTTATTTAGTAAAGGATTAGAAGATTTTCTTTTCCCAATCGTCTTCTGTACGGCGAGGGTAGAAAAATTCAGACTTATCCGGATCTTCCATCATCTCCATTAAAGGTAACATATCATAGGCCAGATCCAAGTTTGGAATCTGGTCTTTTTGCACCCAAGAAACTTCTCCTTCATCTGAAGAACGAAGGGTACCAAAGAACTCAGTCGCCTTATAACAAACGACAATATAGCGGCCACCTGTATCTAGTGGCCAATTTTTAATGCCGACAAGTTGAGGATTTTGAATCGTCAGACCTGTTTCCTCGTATATTTCACGAATAACAGATTCTGCAAAGGCCTCACCATCTTCCACATGACCTCCTGGAAAAGCATAGCCAGACCAGCGGTTGGTTTCAGGCGATCGATACTGCATAACCACGCGCTGATTTTCAAGGTCTTCTATTAGACAAATATTAGTTAGAATGGTTAATTGTGCTCTAGACATAGGACTCACTTTCTAATGTTTAATTTTTTTCTACATACTTAACTTTAGACTTCATAATCAAAGGATTAACTAAGTCATGATATTCATGAATTTCATGGAGTAAGAATCCTCTGATGATTCTTATTTCATTTTTTTCCCTAATCACATAGTAGTCTAAATTGATAGGCATAGATGAATCTGGAACCGTGGAGAAAAATAAAAATATCATAAACCAGATTATGAGAGCAACGAATCCACTGAGAGCTTGAAAAATCAGATGATGCCATTGAAAGATTCTAGATTTATAAAAGATAGTCCACGGATGGATAAATAGGGTTAAACAAAGACCAAAGAACCAGAAATTCCACAAGACCGGTGTAAAGGCTAAACCAAAAAGCCCTAAGATAAAATGAAGCAGTACAAATACCAGGCACAAAAGATAAATAAACCTAAATACAGTTAGATGTTTCATCATGATTGACTCCTTTTCTTTTCAATATATTTCATCGCTAGAGTTATAATAGATGCCAAACTGAAAAAGATCAGATAAGTTGCAATAGGAAACCAGATGTAGCGGTGATCTAGGGATAAGAGAGAAGGTAAAATCCCTTTACTATTTTTCCCACAAACTCCTAAAAATAGATGAACTATTAAACCGATACTATTAAGATAGATAAATAATTCTGCATATCTTTTTATTGTCATTCTTGTCCTAGTCAAGTCTAGGAACCAATAGTCAAATAATCGATACACCAGACAAAAAAGATTTATATATATTGGAAAACTATAGTTGATATCTCTGTAGGGTGACGGAATAGGAAGGAGTTTAAAAACAAGATTGATACCTAGTCCTATTCCTAAGATTAGACCAAATACCAAGAAGAAACCTAATAATTTATGAGAATTCATCCAAAGCTGAAAACTTTCTTTCATTGAGAGATTCTTTTTTGTATTTGAATTTCTTTTATTCTTTTTCATTTTTTACTCAAGAGTGGAATTACTCATTCTTCAACAAAATTTTAAAAAATGTAAATCTCTAAGCTCCCCGATAAGGGATTTTTGAACTTTCTATCTCTATATCAGGATTGGCAAGTTTGAGATAAGGAGCAATATAGTCTGCATCCGTAACCTTTGGACCTAGAATTACTTTTGAGTACTTCAAAGGAGCCAGATTGATGTATACAAATAAATTATATCTGCCATTATCTTTCGAGCTTAATACGATATACTTCCTAAAATCTTTATAGTTAACCTTATCAAAAACTTCTAACCCAATTTCTTCTTTCTTAAAGTACTTCTCATTTGATGAATCATTAGCACCTCTTTTAATAATATTTTGTATAGCTGTATCATCTAAATTAATTAAAATACGATACTCCATTTCATACTCATAGTCTTTGACTTTAAAAAGGTAAGAAATCCTCTTCAATTTCTCAGCAAAACTTATTAATTCTTTTTCAGCTTTAAGATCCTGTAATTTTTCAAACAGCTGTTTTAAATTATCAAGATATTTACCAACATCTGTTTCATCTTTATTCTCTGACATTAAATCTAAATAATGAACTTTAACAAACTCTATCGATTTATGAGCGACTATATTTTCAAGATAAGACAGATCATATTCAAGGAATGCTCCCTGAGATGAGTCTGCATACTCCTTCCACATAGGTAAACTATCAGATACCGTAGTTAGAGAAGATATAAAAACATTGGAAGTTTGGTATTGTTGGAAAAACGTATTATCAATACCCAAATAATCATATATTACTCTTCCTTCCATCGGATCGTTTAACTGTTTAAGATTAGTAAGCCGTAAATATGGAAATTTCACTTTAGAGTCATTTTCACATTTGTTGTCATCCTTCCAGTCAGCTTTTATAAGATAATTTGTTAATGTGTCAATCTTTGTATAATGTCCAAAGGAACCTATTTCTTTCAACTCATTTGAATCAACAGTCAATTTAGAACGAATATTGGTGATAATTTTATCTGCTTGTTCTAAAAGTTGAGTCGCATCTAATGACGAAATAGATTCTAAATCACTTGTTTCATTAAGGTAATCATTATCATACTTCTCAATTAACTTAATAGCTTGGTTTCGGATGATATCAGAATCATTTTCTTCTACTATCTTTCGAACAATTACTATCGAATCTTCAATCACATCATCAAAGTTTCTCGATACAAAATCCAAGTATTTCTCAACATAATTAGATTGAGGGTTATTGAAATAATAGTTATTAATTGTTTCAAGATGTTCATTTTTAAAAATTGATAACATCTCATCTAATGCAAAATACCAATAGTCAATTGTCTCAAAATCAATATCTTGGAATATAAAACTTATAAATGATTCTAATTCCCTCTTAAAATAGATTCTTCTTTCTTCTGGTAAACTATCTTGTCTAAACAGTCGAACAAAAACTGAAAACAAGTCCGAAATACGATATTTTTCATCCTCTAGATTTTCTTTTAATGTTAAATCAAGGATTTCAAAGAAATAACTATCATTTTCAAACAGTTTAGAATATTCTTCATATCTTTCTATTTCAAATAAATATAAATAAAGAGTATCTAAGTAATAAGATATTTCATGCCGACTATATCCTTGTGATTTTTTTGATAGTATTTTATTTATAGTTTCTAAAATCTTTTTTTGGATAGTTTTATCAATTTTCAATAAAAAATTTCTACAGACATAAAGAACAGTTTCAGTATATTTCAATTGTTCTTCTTCAGATAACTCCAAATATTGATTAGCAAAATTATCAAGTTCGTATTTCAGTTTTATTTCATCCAAGGAATCAAAATAATTCTTTAATTCGGATTCACTAAATTTACCAGTAAAATAATTTAACTTTTCCATTTCATCTCCTTCTAAAACCTACCCCAACGCCTTGACTTCCAACATCATATCTCGGATCTGAGCAGCTAACTCGAAGTCAAGCACTTCGACGGCTTCTTGCATTTGTTTTTCCAGTTTCTTGACTAGTTCTTTGCGCTCCTGTTTATTGAGGCTATTGATATCAACTTCCTTGTCCTCTTCTTTAGCCACAGTTTTTGTGACAGAAATAAGGTCACGGATTTCCTTCTTAATAGTTTGTGGTACAATGCCATGCTCTTCATTATAAGCCATCTGAATTTTACGACGACGAGCTGTTTCATCAATGGCTTTTTGCATAGACTGGGTCATAGTGTCAGCATACATAATCACATGCCCTTCACTATTACGGGCTGCACGACCGATTGTTTGGATAAGACCACGTTCATTACGTAGGAAACCTTCCTTGTCAGCATCGAGAATGGCAACTAAACTTACTTCAGGTACGTCAATCCCTTCACGAAGTAGGTTAATTCCAACCAAGACATCAAAAACACCCAAGCGCAAGTCACGGATAATCTCTGTTCGCTCTAAAGTCTTGATATCCGAGTGCATATACTTGACCTTGATACCCATTTCCTTGAAGTAGTCTGTCAAGTCTTCTGCCATTTTCTTAGTCAAGGTAGTAATAAAGGTGCGTTCATTCTTTTCAACACGAGCATTGATTTCCCCCAAGAGGTCATCAATCTGTCCCATAGTTGGGCGCACTTCCACCTCTGGATCCAAAAGACCAGTCGGACGGATAATCTGCTCAATCACGGTGTCCGTTTGTTCCATCTCGTAATCACCAGGCGTCGCTGAAACATAGACAATCTGGTGGACATGACTTTCAAACTCTTCACGACGAAGAGGACGGTTATCCAAGGCAGACGGCAAACGGAAACCGTAGTTAACCAACATTTCCTTACGTGAACGGTCTCCATTATACATTCCTTTGATCTGCCCCATAGTCATGTGGCTCTCATCAATCATAATCAAAAAATCATCTGGGAAGAAGTCAAGAAGAGTATAAGGTGGCTCTCCTTCGCTTCGTCCATCCATGTGACGTGAGTAGTTTTCGACACCATTGGTATAACCCATTTCACGCAACATCTCGATATCGTACTCTGTACGCTGTTTCAATCGTTGCGCTTCGAGGAGTTTGCCTTCTTTTTCAAAGATAGCTAATTGTTCTTCCAATTCAGCCTGGATCTTAGCAATCGCTACTTCCATGTGGTCATCATTGGTCACAAAGTGAGTGGCTGGGAAAATCGCCAAATGGTCCACTTCTCCTAGAACTTGACCCGTAAGAGCTTCGACTTCACGAATACGATCAATCTCATCTCCGAAGAATTCAACACGAAAGGCATGCTCGTCACGAGATGCTGGGAAAATTTCCACCACATCTCCACGTACGCGAAATCTTCCACGCTGGAAATCAATGTCATTACGCTCAAATTGAATGTCGACTAATTCATTAAGCAGTTTATCACGAGAAATTTCAAGACCTGGACGCAGACTTACTACACTATCAGCATATTCCTTAGGAGAACCCAAACCATAAATACAAGATACAGATGCTACAACGATGACATCGTTACGCTCCAAGAGTGCTGATGTAGCGGAGTGGCGTAGTTTATCAATTTCGTCATTGACCGAGCTATCTTTTTCGATGTAGGTATCGCTCGATGGCACGTAGGCTTCTGGCTGGTAGTAATCGTAATAGGATACGAAGTACTCGACGGCATTCTCAGGGAAAAATTCCTTAAACTCCCCGTAGAGCTGTCCTGCTAGGGTCTTATTGTGGGCGATGACTAGAGTTGGTTTATTAACTTTGGAAATAACCTGACTCATGGTATAGGTTTTCCCTGTACCAGTCGCCCCCATCAAGATTTGAGCTTTTTCACCACCCTCGATGTTATCTACCAACTGTTCAATGGCCTGCGGTTGGTCGCCAGATGGTTGGTATTTGGATACAAGTTTAAATTTGTTGTCTGTAATTCTATTGATCATAATTGCCTCATACACATTTTCTATCCTTCTATTTTACCATAAAAAAGATCGACTTACTGATTCTCAACTTCTTGCCACTTGGCACTTTATGTCACATCTTCTTACATCAAAACACTAAATATTTGCCAACTTTTTTATTTTCTGCTATAATGGGTAAATATTCTAAAAAGGAGACTAAACATGAAGAAAAAAATCCTTGCATTTTTATTATTTTTATTTCCCTTATTCTCTTTAGGCTATGTTAATGCGGACACTATCAAAATTGTTAGTGATACAGCTTATGCACCCTTTGAGTTTAAAGATACAGACCAGACTTATAAAGGAATTGATGTCGACATCATCAATAAAGTCGCTGAGATAAAAGGATGGAATATCCAAATGTCTTATCCAGGCTTTGATGCTGCTGTCAATGCGGTCCAAGCAGGGCAAGCAGATGCAATCATGGCTGGTATGACAAAAACCAAAGAACGTGAAAACGTCTTTACCATGTCTGATACATACTATGATACAAAAGTTGTCATCGCAACGACTAAGTCTAACAAAATCACTAAGTATGAAGAACTCAGTGGTAAAACTGTTGGTGTTAAAAACGGTACTGCCGCACAACGTTTCCTAGAAAGCATCAAAGATAAATATGGATTCACTATCAAAACCTTTGATACTGGTGATTTGATGAATAACAGTCTCAGTACAGGGGCTGTAAATGCCATCATGGATGACAAACCAGTCATCGAGTACGCTATTAACCAAGGGCAAGATCTCAGTATCAACATGGACGGAGAAGCCGTTGGAAGCTTTGCTTTTGGAGTTAAAAAAGGTAGCAAGTACGAATACCTGGTTACAGAATTTAACGAAGCTTTAGCTCAGATAAAAAAAGATGGTAGCTTGGACAAAATTATCAATAAATGGACAAGTTCTTCTAAAACTAGTTCACAAGTAACTTCTCTCACTTCTACTACAAGCGCAGGGCAAAAAGCTACTCCAGTCAAATCAAAATACGTTATCGCAAGTGATTCTTCATTTGCACCATTTGTTTTCCAAAACTCAAGCAACCAGTACACTGGTATTGATATGGACTTAATCAAGGCTATTGCTGATGACCAAGGTTTTGAAATTGAAATCACTAACCCAGGATTTGACGCTGCTATTAACGCAGTTCAATCTGGTCAAGCTGACGGTATGATTGCCGGTATGTCTGTTACAGACGCTCGTAAAGAAACCTTCGATTTCTCTGATTCTTACTATACAGCTAATACTATTCTTGGAGTTAAGGAATCAAGTACCATTTCTTCTTATGAAGATTTGAATGGTAAAACCGTTGGTGTTAAAAATGGTACTGCTTCTCAAACCTTCCTAACGGAGAACCAAAGCAAGTACGGTTATAAAATCAAAACCTTTGCTGACGGTTCATCTATGTATGACAGTTTGAACACTGGTGCAATTGATGCCGTTATGGATGACGAACCAGTGCTTAAATACTCTATCAGCCAAGGACAAAAATTAAAAACACCAATCGAAGGTACTCCAATCGGTGAAACTGCTTTTGCAGTTAAAAAGGGAAGCAATCCTGAATTGATTGAAATGTTCAACAACGGTCTTGCAAATCTTAAAGCAAGTGGTGAATTCCAAAAGATTCTTGATAAATACCTTGCAACTGATTCAACAAGTGAATCATCAGCTGTTGACGAAACTACTATCTGGGGCTTGTTGAAAAACAACTACAAACAACTCCTAAGTGGACTTGGAATTACCCTTTCTCTAGCTTTGATTTCCTTTGCAATTGCGATTGTTATCGGGATTATCTTTGGTATGTTTAGCGTTAGTCCTTATAAATCACTTCGTATTCTTTCAGAAATCTTTGTCGATGTGATTCGTGGTATTCCATTGATGATTCTTGCTGCCTTTATCTTCTGGGGAGTTCCTAACTTTATCGAATCCCTTACAGGCCAACAGAGTCCAATCAATGACTTTGTCGCTGGTACAATCGCCCTCTCCCTAAACTCAGCCGCTTATATCGCTGAAATTGTTCGTGGTGGTATTAAGGCTGTTCCTATCGGACAAATGGAAGCTAGTCGAAGCCTTGGTATCTCTTACAGTAAAACCATGCGTAAGATTGTCTTGCCACAAGCAACCAAACTTATGCTTCCAAACTTCGTCAACCAATTTGTTATCGCACTTAAAGATACAACTATCGTATCTGCAATCGGTTTGGTCGAACTCTTCCAGACTGGTAAGATTATCATTGCTCGTAACTACCAAAGTTTCAAAATGTATGCAATTCTCGCAGTCTTCTATCTTGTGATTATCACTCTTCTTACTAGACTTGCAAAACGCTTAGAAAAGAGGATTCAATAATGGCTAAATTAAAAATCGATGTCGATAATTTACATAAGCAATATGGTAAAAACAAAGTCCTAAAAGGAATCTCAGCAAAATTCTATGAAGGAGATGTTGTTTGTATCATTGGACCTTCTGGTTCAGGTAAATCAACTTTCTTGCGTAGCTTGAATCTCCTTGAGGAAGGTACAAAAGGTCATATCACAGTTAATGGCTATGATTTGACGGATAAAGCAACCAACGTGGACCACGTTCGTGAAAATGTCGGAATGGTGTTCCAGCACTTCAATCTTTTCCCACACATGACGGTATTGGAAAATATCACTTTCGCTCCAGTAGAGCATAAGTTGATGACTAAGGCCGAAGCTGAAAAATTGGGAATGGAACTCCTTGAAAAAGTTGGATTGGCTGATAAGGCTAATGCTAATCCTGAAAGCCTATCAGGTGGTCAAAAACAGCGTGTGGCTATCGCTCGCGGTCTAGCCATGAACCCTGATATCATGCTCTTTGACGAACCAACTTCTGCCCTTGACCCTGAGATGGTCGGCGACGTTCTTAACGTTATGAAGGAATTGGCTGAACAAGGCATGACCATGATCATCGTAACCCACGAAATGGGATTCGCCCGCAAGGTTGCCAATCGTGTGATCTTTACTGCTGACGGTGAATTTCTTGAGGACGGAACACCTGACCAAATCTTTGACAACCCACAACATCCGCGTCTTAAAGAATTTTTAGACAAGGTTCTAAACGCCTAGAAGAGATTGGGCAAAAAGTCTTTATAATCAAAAAAACGCATTGTATCAGATATTAAAAACTTGATATTATGCGTTTTATTGTGGGAAAATTTACTTCGGTTGCTCCTGATACTCAATGAAAATCAAAGAGCAAACTAGGAAGCTAGCCGCAGGTTGCTCAAAGCACTGCTTTGAGGTTGTAGATAGAACTGATGAAGTCAGCTCAAAACACTGTTTTGAGGTTGTAAATAGAACTGACGAAGTCAGTAACATATATACGGTAAGGCGACGCTGACGTGGTTTGAAGAGATTTTCGAAGAGTATGAAATTGAGATTTTTCCCAGCCTCTTATTATAGACGTATTGGATTTTTGGATTTTTTAGAAAATTATGATAAAATAAAAAATATGAAAAATGGGGATTCCTCATGCCTAGTTTGACTAGGAAACAAAATAGAAATTAGGTAGCTAGATGTCATCAAAAGTTATTGTTACAATTTTCGGTGCAAGTGGGGATTTGGCCAAACGTAAGCTCTACCCTTCACTTTTTAGACTTTATAAATCAGGTAATCTTTCTGATCATTTTGCTGTTATTGGAACTGCTCGTAGACCTTGGAGTAAGGAGTATTTTGAATCTGTCGTTGTCGAATCTATTTTAGACTTGGCAGACAGTGTGGAAGAAGCTCAAGCATTTGCGAGTCATTTTTACTATCAAAGTCACGATGTTAATGATACTGAGCACTACATCGAACTACGCAAGCTTCAGGCTGAATTAAACGAAAAATATCAGACTGAGCACAACAAACTCTTCTTCCTCTCAATGGCACCTCAGTTTTTTGGTACCATTGCTAAACACCTCAAATCAGAGCAAATTGTTGATGGTAAAGGCTTTGAACGTTTGATCGTTGAGAAACCTTTTGGAACAGACTATGAGACTGCAAGCAAACTAAACGAAGAACTCCTAGCTACTTTTAACGAAGAGCAAATCTATCGTATCGACCACTATCTCGGTAAGGAAATGATTCAAAGTATTTTTGCCATTCGCTTTGCCAATATGATTTTTGAAAATGTTTGGAATCGTGAGCACATCGATAACGTACAGATTACCTTTGCAGAGCGTCTAGGTGTTGAAGAACGTGGTGGCTACTATGATGAATCTGGTGCCCTTCGTGATATGGTTCAAAACCATACCCTCCAACTTCTGTCACTCCTTGCTATGGACAAGCCAGCAAGCTTTACCAAGGATGACATTCGCGCAGAGAAAATCAAAGTCTTTAAAAATCTTTACCACCCTACAGATGAGGAACTCAAAGAGCAATTCATCCGTGGTCAATATCGTTCTGGTAAAGTTGATGGCATGAAATACATCTCTTACCGTAGTGAACCAAATGTTAACCCTGAATCTATGACAGAAACTTTTGCTTCAGGTGCCTTCTTTGTAAATACTGATCGCTTCCGTGGTGTACCTTTCTTCTTCCGTACAGGGAAACGCCTAACCGAAAAAGGAACACACGTGAACATTGTCTTCAAGCAAATGGATTCCATTTTCGGAGAACCACTAGCACCGAATGTGCTTACTATCTACATCCAACCAACTGAAGGATTCTCTCTCAGTCTTAACGGTAAAAAGGTAGGAGAAGAGTTTAGCCTTGCGCCAAATTCTCTTGACTATCGAACAGATGCGACTGCAACAGGTGCTTCGCCAGATCCATATGAAAAACTCATCTATGATGTTTTGAACAATAATTCAACTAACTTTAGCCATTGGGATGAAGTGAGTGCCTCATGGAAATTGATTGACCGTATTGAAAAGCTTTGGGCTGAAAACGGTGCTCCACTCCATGACTACAAGGCTGGTAGTATGGGACCTCAAGCTAGCTTTGATTTACTTAAAAAATACGGAGCTGAGTGGACTTGGCAACCAGATATCTCCTATCGTAAAGATGGTCGTTTAGAATAATCAAAAACAATCCTGCAAGAATTCTTGCAGGATTTTCTTTTATATCAAACCTTCTAGAAGGCCCTTCATAAAGTTTTCAGAGTTAAACTCACCGATATCATCGATTTTTTCGCCAAATCCAATCAACTTAACAGGAATATTGAGTTCTTCACGGATAGCCAGAACAACACCACCTCGGGCAGTTCCATCAATCTTGGTTAAGACAATTCCTGTAACAGGCGTAATTTTTGAAAACTCTTTGGCTTGTACAAGAGCGTTTTGACCTGTTGAGGCATCCAGAGCTAGGAAGGTTTCATGCGGAGCTTCTGGAACGACACGTTTAATGATGCGACCAATTTTTTCCAACTCTGCCATCAAGTTTTCCTTGTTTTGTAAACGGCCAGCTGTATCAATCATGAGAATATCAACACCTTCTGCTACTGCTCGTTCCATCCCATCAAAGACAACACTAGCTGGATCTGCTTTTTCAGGTCCAGTAACCACAGGAACTTCTACACGACGACCCCATTCTGCTAGCTGAGCTACCGCACCAGCACGGAAGGTATCTGCAGCAACAAGCATGACTTTCTTGCCAGCTTGTTTGTAGCGGTGAGCTAATTTACCGATTGAAGTTGTTTTCCCGACACCATTCACACCTACAAAGAGCATGACTGTCAAACCATCTTGGAAGTTAATGCTTTCATTGTATTGTCCATCTTTTTCGTAAAGCTCTACCAATTTTTCGATGATCACACGACGGAGGACATCTGGTTTCTTGGCATTTTCAAGTTTTGCTTCATAGCGCAATTCTTCAGTGAGATTTGAAGCTACCTGTACACCAACGTCACTCATGATTAAGAGTTCTTCAAGTTCTTCGAAGAATTCTTCATCAACAGAGCGGAAGTTAGCAAAGAAAGCATTCAAACGAGCTCCAAAGCCCGTACGAGTTTTCTTGAGACTACGGTCATATTTTTCCTGTACAGTCTCTTGAACTTGAGGAATTTCTTCGATTACTAGATCTTCTTCCACTTTTTCAGAAGTGTCTGCTTCCGTTTCGTCTGATTGAGCTTGATTAGCTTCTTCATCGTCGCTGTCACTTGAAGGTACTTCTTCGACTGGTGACTCAGGTTCTTCTGCAACAAACTCAACTACTTCTTGAGAGCTGTCTTCAGTTTCTTCAACTTCTGTTGACTCTGACTCTTCCTGACAACAATGACACTCAGTTTCCTCTTCAAACTGAGTTGCTTCTGGTTCAACTGTTTCTAGAGTTGTTTCTGCTACTGGTTCTTCCGACTCACTATCTTCTTTAAAATAAGTTTCCTCAAATTCTGAACTTTGGTCGATTTCTTCAGTAGTTTTCACTTCAACTTCTTCATTTACAAGTGCTTCAACTTCCTCGCCAGGTTCTGTCAGATCCAAGTTTTCCAAAGCTTCTTTAACAACTTCTTCGATTTTTGGTTCTTCTTTTCTACCAAATAAACGGTCAAATAATCCCATACTTTAGTTCTCCTTCAGTACATATTTTTCAATGGCCCAGGCAACAGCTTCCTCGTCATTGGTCATAGGGGTGACTACATTTGCAACTTCCTTGACCTCAGGCACTGCATTTTGCATAGCAACACCGAGTCCTGCCCACTCAATCATGGAAAGGTCATTGGCCTCATCTCCACAAGCCATCACCTGACTTCGGTCAATTCCTAGGTGGTCAATCAATTTATCTAATCCAGTAGCCTTATGAACGTTCTTTGGTGACCATTCCAAAAGCATGTCACGAGATTTAAAAATTTCATAATTGTTAAACAAGTCTGGAGAAATATTAGCAATTGCGGCATCCAGTGGTTCTTGGGCAAAAGCGGTCACACATTTGTTGTAGGTCATTTGACTAGACAAATCTTCAAAGTCAATTGGAACAAAAGTCAGAGCAGGATTAAATTTAGCATACAGACTCTCTTGATCTGATTGGATTTGGTAAACGGTTCCTTC
Source organism: Streptococcus sp. 27098_8_91 (assembly GCF_041432385.1). Lineage (NCBI taxonomy): Bacteria > Bacillati > Bacillota > Bacilli > Lactobacillales > Streptococcaceae > Streptococcus > Streptococcus sp. 27098_8_91. Next base: position 44,008 of record NZ_JAPVZN010000002.1, on the reverse strand, counting down.
TGAAATAGCATCTAAAGGAATGCCTAGTTTTTCAGTTTCCTCATAAATACGTGTCACATCATCAATCGAGAATACTGTCTTATCAAGGATTTCACCCGTATTTTTCTGAACCAATCCACCATTAAAGGTAATGGTATATTCATCATCATGACCGTCTGTCCCTAGCTCTTTGAGGAAGAAATCCATAGCCTTGAGGGGACGTCCAGTTGTCAGTACCACTTTGACTCCCTGATCACGCGCAGCCTTTAAAGTTGCCTTGGTACGATCAGTTAATTTCTTGTCTGTCGTCAGCAAGGTTCCATCTAAGTCCAAAGCAATTAATTTAATATCTGCCATTACAATTCCTCCATATAAGCAATAACTGATTGGTCCTTGTGGTGTCCAATAATTGTTTCAGCAAGTTCTAAAATCTCTGGACGAGCATTTTCAGGTGCTACTGGATGCCCAACCACTTGCATCATGTGAAGATCATTTAGATTATCACCAAAGGCCATCACTTGATCCATATCCAGATTTAATTTCTTAGCCAATTCGACAATAGCGACTCCCTTATCAACATGGTCTAAAACGATATCAATGGATTCAAAGCCTGTCGTCATAGCCTTGACCCCAGGAACATGTTCATTAACCCAAGATTCTCCAGCGTCAACCGTTTCTTCAGTGAAGTTAGTTGTGAATTTGAAAATCTCATCGGTAATCTCTTCAAGACTGGCTACTTTTTTGATATTTTCATTGTAATGATGACTAAACATAAGATAGGTTTCATCTACTGTGTCTAATACATAGCAAGCCTCTTTACCAGTCAAGAGCATCTTTTTCTCATCAAAATAAGGTGAAGTCTTTAGTTTTTCAAATGTTGATAGGTAAAAATCTCGAGGCATGGTTGCTTCATAGAGGTCCTCTCCATGGAAACGAACGAGACTCCCATTTTCAGCAATGAAAATAATCTCATCTTTAACATCCGCAAAATGCTTTTCAAGTGACAAAAGCCCACGACCAGATGCAACAGCAAAGTAGATTCCTTTTTCTTGATAAGAATGGAGCAACTTTTTCAGACGCTCCATATCAAATTGACCGGCACCATCCAAAAAAGTACCGTCCATATCCGTTGCTACTAATTTAATCATAAAGTTCTTCATACTCCAATTAATAAATCTACCTTCTATTATACCATAGAAAAAGTAAAAAAAGACGTGCTGAATTGACACATCCTTGTCTTCTATAAATCAATCCATATGCCATTTTGAAGGCCAGGCTGATTTGCTTACTTTCTTTTATATCCAACCTCTCAACACTTTTCTTCCAATGTTCTTGATTGAAGTTTATTCTAAGAGTTAATCAACTATTGCGTAAAAATTATCAATCTTTGGCTGAGATACATTTGTCACAATCATAAATAGCATATAGTTCTTGACATATAATCTTGCATATGAAAAAATACTTGTTGGAGGTTAATCATATGACTGAAAAAATCAAAAACTGGGTTAATATTTGTGTTTTGAGAAATCAAGAAATTTTATTACTTAATAGACAGCACGATAATTTTCCTGGCTGGATTCCACCGGGGGGAAAAGTTGAATTCCCTGAAAGTTTTTTTGAAGCTGCATTACGGGAACTTAAGGAAGAGACTGGACTCACTGCATTAAATCTTGAGTTAAAAGGAATTTCAGGTTTTACTAATTCAATTGGTAATGAGAGATTTGTCTTCTATGACTTTTTATGTACTCAGTTTACTGGTGAACTAAGCACATCTGCTGAAGGTGAGCCAAAATGGTGGAATCTAAAAGATATTGGTAAAATACCAATGCAAGATGAAATAAGAAAAAGGCTACCGCTTTATTTAAGAAAAGGAAGCTTTGAAAGTATTAACTATTGGGATGATAATAAGAAATGCATTAGTGAAAACAAAACAATTTTATTTGACTAATATCCTCTACAGTATAATCAAATGCAAAAATCTCAATCCATTAGTAATTTTTGTATAATTCAATACTCAACACAATCTGTCTTTAATAACATATAATTTAACGTTATACAAAATAAGGATATCTAATAAAAATCATCTACTCTAACAACTTTTTCCTTCTATCTATAGATAGCTAAAAAGCCTTGGAAACAGATTATTCCAAGGCTTTCTTTGTATTTTATTGTTTCAATTTCCTTATTCCGATTTCAGTTGTGACAAGTTTAATCATATATATTTCCATCCTCCGGTTAAAATTCTATCTTCTATTGGGTTAATTGTTATTAAAAATATAAGCCCTTCTCCACACTTTCCTGAATTAACTCTTCTGTCAGTTTCCATAATTCTTCTGATTCACTTTTTATGAACTTTTTCTTTTCTAATACCATGTCTGCACTGATATTATCAGGATTATAATTGAATTCTGACACTTCCAAGTGATTTATCAGCGGTACCAAGGCGTCGATCACTCTTGCATATCTTGCTTCATAACTCTGCCCTTTTTCAAATTCCAACCACGAATTTTTCATTTGTAAATATTTTTCTTCTGGAAGGATACTCATTGTTTTTTCTATAGATGCTCGTTCTCTATCATGAGAATGAAGCTTTTTTTCATCATCAAACACCCAAGTATCTCCAGCATAAATCTCACCTAAATCATGAATCAATAACATAGAAGTGACTTTCTCCATATCCAATTTTTCAGGATAATAATCTTGAAGAACCATCGCAGCTATGGCACCCTGCCAAAAATGTTCGGCACTATTTTCAAATCTGCCATCAAGAGTTCTATTAAATCTTCTTACTGCCTTTAATTTCTCTATTTCTTTAATAAAATCAACTGAATGTTTCAAATTACTCATTGCTATTCCAACCTTATTCGAAATTACAAATATATTAGCAAAAAATAATCTTTACATCATTAATTTCCCGTATTTGCAAAAAATAACGCCTAATCCACATGAGATTAGACGCTGATAATATAACTCTCGCTTATTCATCAATTCAAGGTTCTCTTATCCATATTTGGCAAAGAGAGTCGGAATTTAATGATGCAGAGTCGAATCACAAAACCAACAATAGAAACAATGATAAAGACAGTGATTCTTGGAAAGTGAAGGACAAAGGCCAACCAATAATAAATAACTCCAATTACGAAAGATAGAAGGGCATAAATATCTTCTTTTAGAACACTTGGTACTTCATTGATCAGGAGGTCTCGGATAATTCCACCACCTGCACCCGTTAAACAGGCCAAAATCCCTGCAGACATCAAATTTAGCTTACTATCCACTAAGGCTGTGGCTCCGATTAGAGAGAAGATAATTAACCCAATCGAATCAAAGATGAGGTAAGCTTCTCTCAACCACTTATAGAACTTTTTTTCATGACTAGCATTGGCCTGTTTTGAAGTTACAAAGACATACATGATAACCGCTACAAGGATAGAGACATAAATCGGGCTGGGATCAGCAAGAGAGGAAGGAAAACGACTGATAATAGAATCTCTCAAAATCCCTCCGCCTACTGCCGTTACAATTGCCAATAAACTAATTCCAAAAATATCTAATCGTTTACCAAATCCTTTGATGGCTCCTGAAGCCGCGAAGGCTATAGTCCCAATATAATTACAGATCATTAGGAATAGATCGAAATCCATATAAGCTCCTCAATTTATTTTTGTAACCCTCCGACTTCTTGAAGGTCATTCTAAATACTTTAGCTTGAAATGTTGTATCGAAAACAAACTAAGCATCCATATTTTCTAAATCTTTTAGTTTAACAGATACAATCTTAGAAACACCAGATTCTTGCATGGTCACCCCATAGATAGAGTCTGCTGCTGCCATGGTTCCCTTACGGTGGGTAACAACGATAAACTGGCTATCCTTGTCAAATCGGTTGAGATAATCCCCAAAGCGTTTAACGTTTGCTTCATCGAGTGCAGCTTCTACTTCATCCAAGATAACAAATGGAATGGTCTTGACCCGAATGATTGAGAAGAGCAAAGCCAGAGCTGACAAGGCCTTCTCTCCACCACTCATGAGATTGAGAGATTGGATTTTCTTGCCTGGTGGTTGCACAGAGATTTCAACACCTGCTGTCAATAAATCACCCTCGGTCAGGATTAGGTCTGCTTGGCCACCACCGAACATCTGCTTAAAGGTCACCTTAAAGGACTCACGAATAGCTTCGAATGTTGATTTAAATCGTTCCTTCACTTCATCGTTCATCTCTGTAATGGTTTCAAGAAGAAGATTTTTGGCAGAAAGAATGTCATCACGCTGACTATTTAAGAATTCCAAGCGTTCGTGAACTTCGTCAAACTGTTCAATGGCATCAAGATTGACTGGACCAAGTGAACGGATAGATTTTTCTAAATCCTTGACCTCTTGTTCAGCCATAGCTAAATCTTCCAATTGGTTGGCTTGTTCTAACGCTTCAGTATAACTAATCTGGTATTCTTCAGTCAGTTGACCTTGAAGATAGCGAAGGCGGTCCGTAATCTTCTCTTTAGTTGCTTCTGCACGTGTTTGCTTACGAATCCATTCTTCATTTTGCTGACGAGCTTGTTCTAAATGACTGGCTATATCATCCAACTGTCCTTCAATATCATCCAGTTCAAACTGCTTACGAATGAGCCCTTGTTGAATTTCTTCCTTCTGACTCTTGGCTTCTGCTTCCTGCTTGGCCAAAAGTTCTGTATCAACCTTTTCAAGATTGTCTACCTTTTCTTGGAGAAGGCGTTCAATCTCTTCTTGCTCCAAATCAAGGTTCTCAAGTTCTTTGTTAATCCGTTCAATATCTGCAACTTCATAACGTTTTCGCCCCATCATTTCTGTTTTGAGCAGACGTTCTTGAGAAAGTTTATCCTGCAAGCTTTGATAACGTTCTTGAATCGCATTTTTATTGGACTTGATTTCTTCAATTTCTGATTCAAGCTTTTGCTTTTCAGTTGAAATAACTGCAAGACGTTCTTGGCATTTTTCTTTTTCAGTTTGCCAATCTCCACCTCTGAGATTGTTTAATTCTTTTTCCTGAAGTTCTAAAAGTGTTGCTAGTTCCTCGACTTGCTGGCTAGTTTGTTGATAAGCAAGATATAAGCCCTGCTCCTCTATACGAGCTTGCTCTCCTTTAGACTTAATAGTTTCCAAAGTCTGAGTGAGGGTAGCTAAGTTTTCTTGAACTGTTTTCAGTTTTTCTTCTTCCTGACGAATCAACTTTTCTTCTTGAGCAATTTCTTTTTGCAATTGCTCCAATTCAGGCTTGATAAAAATACTGTTATTTTGACGATTGGCACCACCAGCATAAGAACCACCTGTTCGCAATTCTGTACCATCTAGCGTTACCATTCGAACCTGATAACGTACCTTGCGAGCTGCATCACGCGCATGCTCTACCGTATCAAAGATTGCTGTTGTAGCTAGCAAGTTTTTAAATATAGCTTCATGCTTGGCATCAAAAGTAACCAATTCATCTGCCATGCCAAGAAAACCTGGACTTGAGGCAATCACATCTTGATTCTGCCCAGAAATGCTACGAGCCTTAATCGTTGTCAAAGGTAGGAAGGTAGCGCGACCAGCTCGGTTTCTCTTAAGAAAATCGATGGCCTTTGTTGCTGCCTGTTCATCTTCAACGATAATGTGTTGGCTACTTGCACCAAGAGCAATTTCAAGTGCTGTCTGATAACGAACATCAAAGGTTAAATGTTCACTAACAGCTCCAACAATACCTCCTAGGCGATTTTTCTCTTGTAAAACACTCTTAACACCTGCATAGAAATTACTATGGTTTTTAAGGATGTTTTCCAAACTTTGTGCCTTGGCCTGCTTGTTTTTCAGACTATCCAAGCGATCAAATAGTTGATTTTGCTGGCTTTGATAAGCCTGCTTTTGTGCTTCTTCTTCTTTGGCACTGGTTTGATAGTCAGCGAGTAAGTTCTGTACTTCTTCTTTAGCAGACTTTAGGGCAAGCTCTTGATCAGCAGCCTTAGACTTGGCAGTAGCCAATTGTTCCTTCAAGGATGCGAATTGTTCTTCTTGCTTTTGAGTCTGTTGGCGACTATTTTCAAGGTCATTCTCAATCCGTGTCAATTGGTTAGACACATCCGCTTCTTCCTGCAAGAAAGCAACAAAGCGCTCCCGCAGTTGCTCAATCATCTGATCTGGATCATCAGAAAAAGCTAACAAATCAGCTTCTAAACGATTGACTTCCTTAGTATTGACTGCTAGATTTTCTTCTAACTGACTGAGATTTGTTTCTTTTTCTTCCTTCTCTTGAATGAGAACATTTCTCTTTTCGTCCAAACTAGCCAAACGATTCTGTGCCTCTTGTTGATTGAGAGCAACCTGCTCTGTCTCCAGTTTAGACAAGGCCAATTTCCGTTCTAAATCACTGATTAGGGCAGTCAAATCCATCAAACTAGTTTGATCTTTAGCCATCTCTGCTTGTAAATCATGACGTTTCTTTTTGAGAGTTTGGTTCTCTTCTTCTAAGTCTTGACGTTTTTGATAATAACTAGTCAACAGTTCTTGGACTTGGTTTAATTCTTCTTCTGTCACATCCAATTCAGCCTTATTGGCTTGAATTTGTGCAACTAAAACATCCAAGTAGATGGCTTTACGCTGACCGTCCAAGTCCATAAATTTACGAGCTGTTGCTGCTTGCTTTTCTAATGGTTTGATTTGATTGTCTAACTCATAGATGATGTCTTCCAAGCGGTCTAAATTGTCCTGAGTTTGTTGCAGCTTGCTTTCAGTTTCTTTTCGACGGGTTTTATACTTCAAGACTCCGGCAGCTTCTTCAAAGATAGCGCGGCGTTCCTCAGGCTTAGAGTTAAAGATTTCTTCGACCTTCCCTTGGGAAATAATAGAGAAGGAATCACGTCCAAGTCCAGTATCCAAGAAAAGGTCATGAATATCACGAAGACGAACTTTTTTACCGTCAATCTTGTATTCACTGTCTCCAGTACGATAGATGTGACGCTCCACCTTGATTTCCTGGCCTGCATCCTTGATAAAACCATCTTGGTTATCCAAAGTAACAATAACAGAAGCGTAGTTTAGAGGCTTCCGACTTTCTGTTCCTGCAAAGATGACATCAGGCATCTTCCCGCCACGAAGACTCTTGACACTAGATTCACCAAGTGCCCAACGGAGGCTTTCAGTGATATTTGATTTCCCAGAGCCATTTGGTCCTACAACCGCCGTCACCCCTTGGTCAAAAACAACCTTGGTCTTGTCAGCAAAGGACTTAAACCCTTGGATCTCAATTTCCTTTAAATACATGAATCCAGCCCTTTCTCAACTGCATTTTTAGCGGCTTCCTGCTCTGCTAATTTTTTGGAGCGTCCTTGACCGGAACCTAAACTTTGCCCCTCAACAAGGACTTCAACCTCAAACATCTTATCATGGGCTGGTCCAATCTCTGAAATCACCTGATAACGAATATCAACATCTCCATTAACTTGGAGCAATTCTTGAAGGTGAGTCTTATAATCCTTGATCATCTCAAAATCGCCAGCTTCAACCTTAGGAATCATGACTTGGTAGATAAAGGTTTTTACAGTCTTTATATCCTTGTCTAAAAGCAGAGCACCCAAAAAGGCTTCAAAAGCATCACCCAAGATGGTATCTCGGTTACGACCACCAGACTTTTCCTCCCCCTTACCTAGCTTGATAAACTGGTCAAACTGACAATCACGGGCAAAACCAGCCAAACTCTCCTCACGGACAATCATAGCACGGAGTTTTGACAAGTCCCCTTCTGGTTTTTTAGGGTATTTTTTAAACAGATATTCTGAAATCAATAATTGCAGAACAGCGTCTCCTAAAAATTCCAAGCGTTCGTTGTGTGAAATTTTTAAGAGGCGGTGCTCATTGGCATAACTGGTATGGGTAAAAGCTGTTTCAAGTAAGCTTTTATCTGTAAAAACAAGCTCAAAACGGTCTTGTAACACTGATTCTAATTCTTTCATGACTACCTCTTTCTAAATCATTATAATCCTATCCATTATATCAAAAAAAGGCTTCATAGTCAGAAAAGAACAGTGAAAAGCTCATTTTCTAACTTCTAGCTAAAATCAGCCCCCAGCTAGCGAATTAGGCTTTTTTTTGGTATAATAAATCTTATGGAAATTGAAAAAACCAATCGAATGAATGCTCTGTTTGAATTTTATGCAGCCCTTTTGACCGATAAGCAGATGAACTATATCGAACTCTACTATGCAGACGACTATAGTTTAGCTGAAATCGCTGAAGAATTCGGTGTCAGTCGCCAGGCCGTTTATGATAATATCAAACGAACTGAAAAGATTCTGGAAGACTATGAGATGAAGCTCCATATGTACTCTGACTACATTGTCCGCAGTCAGATTTTTGACCAGATTTTGGAGCGTTATCCAGAGGATGCTTTTCTGCAAGAGCAAATTGAGATTTTGACCAGTATTGATAATAGGGAGTAATCATGGAAAATCTTGTTGTCTATAAAGGAATCCCTTGCAAACTATTAGCTGCAGAGAAACCATTTCCTACAAGACTACAAATTCTCTCACCTGATTCTATTCCTCAAGCCCTTAAAGAAGGATTTAGCTGTTGGGGATATCCAAATGAAATCATGAAAGAAGTCACACCCGAAGAACTAGAGTGTTTGCAACATTTCGGACGATTTCCACTGAATTGAAAAAATAGGAGAAAATAATGGCATTTGAAAATTTAACAGAACGTTTGCAGAACGTCTTTAAAAACCTACGTAAAAAAGGAAAAATCACAGAGAGTGATATCCAAGAAGCAACCAAAGAAATTCGTCTGGCTCTTTTAGAAGCCGACGTTGCTTTACCAGTTGTCAAGGATTTTATCAAGAAGGTTCGTGAACGTGCCATTGGGCATGAAGTCATTGATACCCTTAATCCAGCCCAACAAATCATCAAGATTGTCAATGAAGAATTGACAGCAGTCCTTGGTTCAGACACAGCTGAGATTATCAAGTCCCCAAAAATCCCGACCATTATCATGATGGTTGGTTTGCAGGGGGCTGGTAAAACAACTTTTGCAGGTAAACTTGCTAACAAACTTAAAAAGGAAGAGGATGCTCGTCCTTTGATGATTGCGGCCGATATCTATCGTCCTGCTGCTATCGACCAATTGAAAACACTGGGACAACAAATTGATGTGCCTGTATTTGCTCTTGGTACTGAAGTTCCTGCAGTTGAGATTGTTCGCCAAGGTTTGGAGCAAGCTAAAGCTAACCATAACGACTATGTTTTGATCGATACGGCAGGTCGTTTGCAAATTGATGAGCTTCTCATGAATGAGCTTCGTGACGTGAAAGCATTGGCTCAACCAAATGAAATTCTGCTCGTCGTTGATGCCATGATTGGTCAGGAAGCGGCAAATGTTGCGCGTGAATTTAACGCTCAATTAGAAGTTACTGGTGTCATCCTTACCAAGATTGATGGTGATACTCGTGGTGGTGCTGCCCTTTCTGTTCGTCACATCACTGGAAAACCAATCAAGTTCACTGGTACTGGTGAAAAGATTACGGACATTGAGACCTTCCACCCAGATCGCATGTCTAGCCGTATCCTTGGTATGGGGGATATGCTCACTTTGATTGAGAAAGCTTCTCAGGAATACGATGAGCAAAAAGCCCTTGAAATGGCTGAGAAGATGCGCGAAAACACCTTTGATTTCAATGATTTCATTGATCAGTTGGATCAGGTGCAAAACATGGGGCCAATGGAAGACTTGCTCAAGATGATTCCAGGTATGGCTAACAATCCAGCCCTTCAAAATATGAAGGTGGATGAGCGTCAGATTGCTCGCAAACGTGCCATTGTTTCTTCTATGACGCCTGAAGAACGTGAAAATCCAGAATTGCTAAATCCAAGTCGTCGCCGTCGTATTGCCGCAGGTTCTGGAAATACTTTTGTCGAAGTTAATAAATTCATCAAAGACTTTAACCAAGCTAAACAGCTTATGCAAGGTGTCATGTCTGGAGATATGAACAAGATGATGAAGCAGATGGGAATCAATCCAAACAACCTTCCTAAAAATATGCCAAATATGGGAGGAATGGATATGTCTGCCCTTGAAGGAATGATGGGACAAGGTGGTATGCCTGACCTGTCAGCTTTCGGAGGAGCAGGAATGCCAGATATGAGTCAGATGTTTGGTGGAGGTCTCAAGGGAAAAATCGGGGAATTTGCTATGAAGCAATCCATGAAACGCATGGCTAATAAAATGAAAAAAGCTAAGAAAAAACGCAAATAAAAAGGGACTCGCTTGAGTCCTTTTTTTAGTTATTTCGAAGTTTTTCCAGAGTCTCTTTAAAGATATCTGGGATATCGGCAGTAAATTCCATAGTTTTCTCTGTTTTAGGATGGGTAAATCCAAGCGTTTTGGCATGAAGAAATTGCCCATGTCCTTTCAAGGTTTTACGAGGGCCATAGACCTCATCGCCAGCGACAGGATGACCGATATAAGCCATGTGTACACGGATTTGGTGAGTTCTTCCAGTTTCCAGTTGCAATTCCAACAATGTATAATCACCAAAACGTTCTAAGACTTGAAAACGTGTCACTGCTGGTTTACCTTTGGCAGTCACAGCTTGTTTCTTACGGTCTTTTTCGCTACGCCCAATTGGTGCTTCAATCACACCACGGTCATTTGGGAGATTACCGTGAACAATAGCCCAATATTTCCGAAGAGACTTTTTGTCCTTCAATTCTTGAGCTAGTGCTAAATGGGCATCATCGTTTTTAGCAATCATCAAGAGACCTGAAGTATCCTTATCAATACGATGGACAATCCCTGGACGCAAGACACCATTGATGCCCGATAGGTCCTTGATGTGGTACATAAGGGCGTTAACCAAGGTCCCACTGGTATGACCAGCGCTTGGATGAACAACCATTCCTTGAGGTTTGTTAACTACAGCTACATCCTCATCTTGATAAATGATTTCTAGAGGAATATCTTCAGCTACATACTCCAAAACCTCTGGTTCAGGAACTTGATAGGTGATAACATCCCCCTCTTGAACCGTATACTTGGCTTTCTTGACCTGGCCGTTGACCAAGACTTGGCCTGATTTGATTTGTTCATTGGCGAGACTTCGCGACAGTTCTGTTAAATCTGACAAAGCCTTATCTAAGCGTAGTCCACCTCTTTCAATTTTAATTTCCATTTATTTCCTCTTTTAGCATTGCAATCAATAAAATAATCACTCCAACAGTCAGATAGCTATCTGCCACATTGAAAATTGCAAAATTGATAAAGTCAAGGTGGAACATATCCACAACAAAGCCCTGACTGATTCTGTCAATAAAGTTTCCAAGACCACCTGCGATAATCAAGGTCAAACCCAAGACCATCCAGAATGAGTCCTCCATGTGTTTATGTAAATACCAAATGGCACCTACCACGACAACCAGAGTAATGACAGCGAATAACAACTGCTGATCTTGTAAGATAGAAAAGGCTGCCCCTCGATTTTGCAGGTAGGTTAAACTGACCAGATTAGGGATCCATGTTTTAACTTCACCTAGAGCAATATTCTGAACGACATAAGATTTTACCAATTGATCTAACACTATTAAGATTGCTATGATTCCTGCTACTATTCCTCTTTTTTTCATGCTTTCCTCTTCTGATCAAAATACTCTTGCATAACCTCTACAAATAAAGTCCCTGCCTGGCTCAAGTCTACTTCCTCACGCTTGACATAAACCATGCGATTATTGAGATTATCATTTAGCGGAATAACGGTAATTCCGTTCACACTATCGCTATCTAAGAATCCAGATCCAGTCGCATAAGCATCTGTTCTTTCAAGAATCCCATTTAAGGTAGCGCGGTCAGTTACGTTAAACATTTGAGAGCTAGCACTTGTATCCACAAAGTTTTCTGAGTAATAAAGATACTCATCCTTTTCCTGTGTGAATCGAACTGTTGGTAAATCAGCCAAATCCTCCATGACCAACTCTTTCTTCTTGGCTAAAGGATGTCCTTCACGCAGATAGATATGGGTTTGGAAAGGAATCAACTCAATCACTTCAAGTCCTAACTTTTCAACCCGTTGCATAATTCCCTTTTGGTTTTGATTGTTGAGGTAGATAATTCCAATCTCACTATGTCCTTGGGCTACTTCATCCAAAATCTGAACAGTTGTAGATTCAAAGATACGAAAATTCTTATAGTCAGGATATTGTTGCGAAAAAGCTGTAATGGTTGGTGGCAAGAAATCATAGTGCTGGCTGGCTATTGAAAACTCATCCTTCTCCTCTTCAGGATTGGCATACTGATTTTGGAAAACATCAAATCCTTTAACCAACTCTTGTGCCTTTTCATAAAATTCCATCCCACGACGTGTAAGAAAAGTTCCTGAACTGGTTCTACGAAAAATCTTGAAGCCAAGCTCTTTTTCCAAGTCTCTTACAGAAATAGATAGACTGGGTTGGCTAACGTACATCTTCTCAGCTGCTTCACGAAAAGTACCACTATTAGCAATAGCTACAACGTAGCGTAATTGTTGAATATTCATGATTTCTCCTTCGATTTCTATCTTATCATTATACCATAAATCAAGCCTATCTAACAAAGGAAAATCATGAGTCACAGATATCTTCGCAAAGCAAACAAAAAAAACCTTTCAAGTTAGATAAAATTCTAACCCCAAGGTGTCGTTATTAAGATTATTTAGCTGCTGCGTAGAGTTCGTCTACTTTATTCCAGTTGATAACTGAGAAGAAAGCTTTGATATAGTCAGGACGAACGTTGCGGTATTTCACGTAGTAGGCATGTTCCCAAACGTCCAAGCCCAAGATTGGTTTCTTACCTTCTGAGATTGGTGTGTCTTGGTTCGCAGTTGAAGTTACTTCAAGTTTACCTTCTTTGTTAACAACCAACCATGCCCATCCAGAACCGAAACGAGTAGTTGCTGCCGCAGTAAATGCTGCTTGGAATTCTTCAAATGAACCAAATGTTGCATCGATTGCTGCTGCAAGTTCTGCTGAAGGAGCTGTTTTTTCAGGAGTCATCAATTCCCAGAAAAGAGCGTGGTTCAAGTGTCCACCACCATTGTTGATAAGCGCTTGACGGATATCAGCTGGGATAGATTCTACGTCAGCGAGCAAAGCTTCAAGGTCTTCACCGATTTCAGGGTGTTTTTCAAGAGCTGCATTAGCATTGTTGACATAAGCTTGGTGATGCTTGTCATGGTGCAAGTGCATTGTTTCAGCATCGATGTATGGTTCTAATGCATCGTAAGCGTATGGAAGATCTGGTAAGATAATAGCCATCTGTAATACCTCTTTTTCTTTCTATATAAAGATGATAACGCAATCATCCTATTTTTTCAAGTTATTTGCTCAATTTGACTGGCTAGCAATCTGCAACAAAGCCTTCTCAAACAGGTAGCCTTTCTCATAAACTCCTGTCTTAATTTGGTAATCAGCTTGGATGAGATGACGAATAGAATTCTGGAGAAAATCAAGGGATAGTCTTCGAGAATCACGAAGGGCAAATTTGATTTGGTAGGGATTCGGATTGCGACCAAGATAGTGACCTAAACTGCTGACCATCTGGGACTCTGTCTGACCTGACTCTTGCAAAATTTTCACTTGTGTATAGAGTCTGAACTGCCCCAACATAATGGCAATCAGTTTAATCTCATCTTCTCCCTGCAAAGTCAAATCTTTGACTAAATCACGTGCCTGATCAATCTTCTTAGTCAATATTAACTGAGTTAAATCAAAAATATTATCCTGCAAAGTCTTTGGTATGGCCTCAACAATGTCTTCTTCGGTAATCCGGTCATCATCCTTATAAGACTGTAAGAAGAGTAGGTTTTTCTGAATTTCACTGAATTGAAAACCTGATTTGATAAGTAACTGTTCAAAGGATTTTCCATCAAAGGTCAGTCCTTGTTCCTGAGCCCACTTTTGAAAATAAGCACGCATCTCTTGTTCTTTTGGTTCAAGAGCTTCAAAAATCTTGGAATCCCTCTTTAGAATTTTAACTAGACGTCGCTTGCTGTCTAGTTTACCTTCAGCAAAAATAACTAATTTACTCGTCGGAGATGGATTTTCCAAATATTCTTCAAAAGCCTTAAGCTCGTCATCAGATAGATAGCGCTTTTTAGCTGTTGTTATATCGAGAAAATGATCTAAAATAACAATTTTTTCATCCGCAAAGAAAGGAAGACTGACCAGCTCTAGTTCCAAGCTTTTGTAGTCTACTTCTTTCATATCAAAATAAGCAAAGTTCAAATCAGCAGAATCGTAGCCGATTTGCTTTAGCACCTGAGTTTTCATGACTTCATACTGTCCTTGATCAGCGCCTGTAAACAAGGTCAAACTAGGTAAATTTGATAAAGATAGCTTTTGGCTTTCTTCTATTGCTAGCATCATTTCTCCTTTCTTTTTAGTTTCTCTTTTATTTAATCAATATAATTCAATTTACCACGGAAATCTTCAAGGCTTTCATAACCTTTTTCCGTCATAATTTCTTTGAGTTCCTTTGTAATGCGTTCAAAAGCACCCACACCTTCTTTATGTAGGGTAGTTCCTACCTGCACCATGCTGGCACCACATAGGATATGTTCAAAAGCATCACGTCCTGTTAATACTCCACCAGTTCCGATGATTTGAATCTGAGGATTTAAGCGTTGATAAAAGGCATGAACGTTGGCAAGGGCAGTTGGTTTAATGTATTCTCCACCAATTCCACCAAAGCCGTTCTTAGGACGAATCACGACAGACTCGTCTTCTATATAAAGACCATTTCCAATAGAGTTGACACAGTTGACGAATTTGAGTGGATATTTATTAAAAATAGCTGCCGCTTGATCAAAATGTACAATATCAAAATAAGGTGGAAGCTTAATTCCTAGAGGTTTTGTAAAATACTCAAAGACTTCTGATAAGATACGATCTGTTGTTTCAAAATCATAGGCAATCTGTGGTTTACCAGGAACATTTGGGCATGAGAGATTGAGTTCAGTTAGACCACGAAAATCACTCTCTTGAACCTTTTTCAAAATAGTGTGAGTTTCCTCTGGAGACATTCCAACTAATGATAAAAAGAAGGTACGGTTTGGTTCTTTTTCTTGTAATTCCAATAGATAGTTTAAGTAATAGTCTAAACCATTATTTGGGAGGCCCATCGAGTTAATAGAACCTAGTGGAACATCTTGATAACGTGGTTCCGGATTTCCCTGACGAAATTCCAAGGTTGCTGTTTTAGTGACAAAGGTTCCTGCTGCTGAATTTTTAACACCTTCCAATTCCTCAATAGTCATACAAGCAACTCCTGCTGCATTCATCAAGCAATTGTCAAACTCAAAACCAGCAATCTGTGTTTTAGTTGATACCATGATTCTGTTCCTCCAGATTCCTTTTTATGTCTATTATTATACCATACTTTAACTTTTGCTTTTCAATAAAACCATTTCCATAGAAAATGTTCGTTTTTTAGCAAGTTTTGAATCAGTTGTGTCAAATTGAAAGAATTTTTAGAAAATTTGTGTTTTTTTCTTTACACTGAAAAAATTTTCTGCTATAATGACTCATGTAATAAAATATGACAACAAAAAGGAGAACGATATGACATCTGCTAAAGAATATATCCAAAGCGTGTTTGAAACTGTAAAAGCTCGTAACGGGCATGAGGCTGAATTTCTCCAGGCGGTTGAAGAATTCTTCAGCACTTTGGAGCCTGTCTTTGAAAAACACCCTGAGTATATTGAAGAAAATATCTTGGCACGTATCACTGAGCCTGAGCGCATAATTAGCTTCCGTGTTCCTTGGGTTGACCGTGATGGAAAAGTTCAAGTTAACCGTGGTTACCGTGTTCAATTCAACTCAGCTGTTGGACCATATAAAGGCGGACTTCGTTTCCACCCAACTGTAAACCAAGGGATCTTGAAATTCCTCGGATTCGAACAAATCTTTAAAAACGTTTTGACTGGACTTCCAATCGGTGGTGGTAAAGGTGGATCAGACTTCGATCCTAAAGGCAAAACTGATGCTGAAGTGATGCGCTTCTGCCAAAGCTTCATGACTGAATTGCAAAAATACATCGGACCATCTCTTGACGTACCTGCTGGTGATATCGGTGTTGGTGGACGTGAGATTGGTTACCTTTACGGACAATACAAACGCCTCAACCAATTTGATGCTGGTGTCTTGACTGGTAAACCTCTTGGTTTTGGTGGTAGCTTGATCCGTCCAGAAGCAACTGGTTACGGTTTGGTTTACTACACTGAAGAAATGCTTAAAGCTAACGATAACAGCTTTGCTGGTAAGAAAGTTGTGATTTCAGGTTCTGGTAACGTAGCTCAATACGCTCTTCAAAAAGCAACTGAACTTGGTGCAACTGTTATCTCTGTATCTGACTCAAATGGTTATGTCATTGATGAAAATGGTATCGACTTTGACCTTCTTACAGATGTTAAGGAAAAACGTCGTGCTCGTTTGACTGAGTACGCTGCAGAAAAACCAACTGCTACTTACTACGAAGGTTCTGTATGGACTTACACTGGAAACTACGATATCGCTCTTCCATGTGCGACTCAAAACGAGATCAACGGTGAAGCTGCGAAACGCTTGGTTGCTCAAGGAGTTATCTGTGTATCTGAAGGTGCTAACATGCCTAGCGACCTTAAAGCTATCAAAGTCTACAAGGAAAATGGAATCCTTTATGGACCTGCCAAAGCTGCCAATGCTGGTGGGGTAGCTGTATCAGCTCTTGAAATGAGCCAAAACAGCCTTCGCCTTTCATGGACACGTGAAGAAGTTGATGGTCGTCTCAAAGATATCATGACTAACATCTTCAACACAGCTAAAACAACAGCAGAAACTTACGGTCTTGGAACTGACTACCTTGCAGGTGCAAACATTGCAGCCTTTGAAAACGTAGCAAACGCTATGATTGCACAAGGGATTGTGTAAGATAAATCAACACAAAAATCCTCAATCACTTCGATTGGGGATTTTTATTTTGGTTTTAAAAAGAGCTCTCTTAATTTTTTAGTGAACTTAAAATTAAGAGTTATTTTACGATAACTAAGGAAAAAGAAAGACATTCGACAATTTCATTTGTTACTTTATCAATGTTTATATCTTCTTTGTCATTTATAATCATAGGAACAATATAAGAAAGACTTAAAGCTAAAATATAGCGAACGATCCTTTCATTTGACCAATCTCGGATAACACCATTTTCTTTAAATTGATTCAAAACAGGACTAATCGGATTAATGATAGAGTGTACAATAATATTTCCTAACTCTTCAGAAATAGCTTTATCAATAAGTGAACGACTCAAAAGAATTTTAACTTGCATTTTATTGTTATGAATAAAAATTAACCTATCCCGAACGATGCTTCTTAGAAAAAGTGAAAAAGATTTTTGCTCTATTGTAAATCTCTTATCTGAAAAATCAGCAATCACTTCTGGAATAACTTGCTCTAGAAATGTAGATAAAATAGCATCTAGGATACCTTCCTTGGTTTTAAAATAACTAAAAACGGTTCCTTCTGAGACTCCAGCGTGTTCAGCAATAAGATGAGAAGTTGTATTTTCAAAACCAATCTCGGAAAATAATTTTAAACTGGATATTAATACTTGACGTTGTTTTAAACTTAAGCTACTGGATTTTAATGTCTCTGCGAACTTATATTCTATAGTTTCCATTGCTAACTCCTCACTATCTATTCTTTTATCTTGATTATTCTTTTACCACGAGTATGTCCCAATTTCAGACTACGATATGCCTCTCTAACAGACTCCAGAGAAAAACTATACTCTTTCTCAATATTTAGCTGAACTTTTCCATCTGAAACCATCTCCTCTAGAATTCTTAAATCATCATATGTAGAATGTCTTGGCCCAGTGAACTGAGCCCCTTTTATCATAACAAATGGTGAAGGTACTAAAGTTCCAATATCAGTTCCGTTCAATCCAAGATGGAAAGCTAATTTAACGTAATCACCACCATAGCAATCCAAGAATTTTGTAATAGGTTTTGGAGCTACTGATAAAAGAGACTTTTGGACATCCTCTTCATAAGTTACTGGTATAGCTCCTAAAGACTCTAAATATTTTGCATTATTCTTGCTCGCAATACCAATAACAGTTGCGCCCTTAGCAACCGCATACTGTACTGCAATGCTACCAATGCCACCTGAAGCTGCTGAAATAACTACAACATCTTTTGAATTTAAATGAATTCTTCTAAAAGCACCTCCGACCGTTAAAGAGGCTACACCCATAGTAGCAGCATGATTCATGTCAATCTTATCTGGTTTCAATGCGATTTCCGATTCATAAACACAAATTTCTGTTGCTAACGCACCCCTCTTAGTACCAAGTCCAGGATCACTTATTATTGTTCCAAAAACCTTGTCACCTACTGAAAAACGGCTCACTCCTTCACCAATCTCCGTTATAACACCAGCAAAATCCCTAGCTACTCCTCTTGGAAATAAAGATGATTTTGATTCAAACCAACGACTTGGTTGTTTTAATTTTGTTAAGAAAGTCAAAAAACGAAGTGGCTTTGCCCCCTCGAAAGTTTTATAATCAATAGGATTTAAACCAACAGCAAATACTGCTACCCTAACTTGGTTCATTTTTAATGGTTCAGATGTAATATTTACTAAATCTAGAACTTTCTCATCACCAAAACGATTATACTGTATTTCTTTAATAACCATTATCTAATTCTCCTAATCCCTAACAAATTGAGTGATTACTCAATCATTTTTTATATATTATACGCTTATTCTTCAAAGAAATCAACAGCTCTATGATTTTAAACAAAAAGACCTACCCTACTGGATAGATCTTTATTTTCTTACAATTTACCTGCTACGGCATCCAACAATTCTTGGATTTTCGCTTGATTGCTTCCTCCTGCCATGGCCATGTCTGGTTTACCACCACCACGTCCATCGACGATTGGAGCTAATTCTTTAATCACATTACCTGCATGCACCTCTTTTGTCTTGCTAGCTACAAGGACATTGACCTTATCACCGATAGCGGCAACTAGGACAAGAAGATCAGAGTAGTCTTTCTGCTTCCAGTTATCTGCAAAGGTACGAAGGGCACCAGCATCAGATACAGACACTTGGCTAGCGATATAACGGTGACCGTTGACTTCCTTAACATCCTTGAAGATATCGCCTGCGGCTGCAGCTGCGGCTTTTTCTTTCAACTCAGCATTTTCTTTTTGAAGTTGACGAAGTTGTTCTTGAAGTCCTTCTACCTTGTGAGGTACTTCTTTAAGTTGAGGTGCTTTCAAGGTTGCTGCGACAGCTTTAAGAGCGTCTTCTTGTTCACGGTAGGCTTCAAAGGCTTCCTTACCAGTCACTGCCAAGATACGGCGAGTTCCTGAACCGATCCCTTCTTCTTTGACAATCTTGAAGAGTCCAATCTCAGAAGTATTGCCAACGTGGGTACCACCACAAAGTTCGATAGAGTAGTCACCGATAGTAACAACACGGACTTCCTTGCCGTATTTCTCACCAAAGAGAGCCATAGCTCCCATTTCTTTAGCAGTGTCAATATCCGTTTCAACTGTCTTCACTTCAAGAGCTTCCCAGATTTTTTCGTTGACTTGCTGTTCAATAGCGCGCAATTCTTCAGCAGTTACTGCTTGGAAGTGGGTAAAGTCAAAGCGAAGGAATTCAACTTCATTAAGTGAACCTGCTTGAGTTGCATGATGGCCAAGAATATTGTGAAGAGCCGCATGGAGCAAGTGAGTGGCTGTGTGGTTCTTCATGACACGATGACGACGATTGCTATCGATAGCCAAAGTGTATTCTTGGTTCAATGCAAGAGGAGCAAGAACTTCAACGGTGTGCAATGCTTGTCCGTTTGGTGCTTTTTGAACGTCTGTTACTGTAGCTACGACATTTCCTGCAGCATCCAAGATTTGACCATGGTCCGCAACTTGTCCACCCATTTCAGCGTAGAATGGAGTTTCTGCAAAGATAAGTGACGCAGTTCCTTCTGATACAGCTTCTACTTCGGCATTGTCAGCTACGATAGCCACCAACTTAGAAGACAATTGGCTAGCATTGTAGTTGAAGACACTTTCTACAGTGATGTTTTGAAGGGTTTCGTTTTGCATACCCATAGATCCACCTTTGACAGCAGATGCACGCGCACGTTCTTGTTGTTCCTTCATGGCTGCTTCGAAACCTTCACGGTCTACAGTCATTCCTGCTTCTTCAGCAATTTCTTCTGTCAATTCTACTGGGAATCCGTATGTATCATAGAGTTTAAATACATCTTGACCAGCAATAACAGATTGTCCTTTTTCTTTCAAGTCTGCTACGATGCCTTGGGCAAAGTGTTGACCTGAGTGAAGAGTACGAGCAAATGACTCTTCTTCGCTCTTAACGATTTTTTCGATAAAGTCACGTTTTTCAAGCACTTCTGGGTAGTAGCTTTCCATGATTTTTCCAACAGTTGGAACGAGTTTGTAAAGGAAAGGCTCATTGATACCCAATTTTTGACCATGCATAGAGGCACGACGTAGGAGACGACGAAGGACATAACCACGACCTTCATTTCCAGGAAGGGCACCATCTCCAATCGCGAATGAAAGAGAACGGATATGGTCGGCAATGACCTTGAAGCTCATGTTATCGCCATCTTGGTCGTAAACCTTACCAGATAATTTCTCAACTTCACGGATGATTGGCATGAAGAGGTCAGTTTCAAAGTTTGTCTTAGCACCTTGGATCACTGCTACCAAACGCTCTAAACCAGCGCCCGTATCAATGTTTTTGTGTGGCAATTCTTTGTACTCGCTACGAGGAACAGCAGGGTCTGCGTTAAATTGTGACAATACGATATTCCAGATTTCGATATAACGGTCGTTTTCGATATCTTCTGCAAGAAGACGAAGACCGATATTTTCTGGGTCAAAGACTTCTCCACGGTCGAAGAAGATTTCTGTATCAGGTCCAGAAGGTCCCGCACCGATTTCCCAGAAGTTGTCTTCGATTGGGATCAAATGACTTGGATCTACTCCCACTTCAATCCAGCGGTTGTATGAATCCTTGTCATCTGGATAATAAGTCATGTAAAGTTTGTCTTTAGGGAAGTCAAACCACTCAGGACTTGTCAAAAGCTCATATGCCCATGTAATTGCTTCGTCACGGAAGTAATCCCCGATTGAGAAGTTTCCCAACATTTCAAACATAGTATGGTGACGGGCAGTCTTCCCTACGTTTTCGATATCGTTGGTACGGATTGCCTTTTGAGCATTGGTAATACGTGGGTTTTCAGGAATGATGGTTCCATCAAAGTATTTTTTAAGAGTGGCAACCCCTGAGTTGATCCACAAAAGTGTTGGGTCGTTTACTGGAACCAAGCTAACGGATGGTTCTACTGAGTGGCCTTTTGTAGCCCAGAAATCAAGCCACATTTGGCGGACTTGTGCACTGGATAATTGTTTCATATGTATCTCCTTTTTACTAATTTGATTGGCTTTCTAGCATTTCCACATAGTCAATAGCGACACAGAGGGAAATGACTAGGTCTGCATAAGATTCGTCATAGACGGTTACGGTATAGGTAGAGGTTAAATGGAAAAGTTCCTTGGCAATCTCAGCAATCACTTGGTCACGATCATCCAGCAATTTAAAATTCAAATCCCAGACATTTCCTTCGATACGAAGACCGAGATTATCAAACTCATACTTATCTCTGAAGAAAGTCAACTTCTTTCGGATATAAAAATGATCTCCATTACTGAGTTGAATCTCAAAACGAGGTAGGAAAGTTAAGACTTCCTTACTAATCTCACTGACCTGTTCACCAGCAACATCATAGATGGTAAAGGTTTTAGGAATCTTAAAAAAAGAACCTTCAACCTGATAGGCAACATTGCCCAACTCATCCTTGATATCAAAGCGTTCACCACCTAGGCGAAATTTTTGTTTGACAAGAAATCTTCTCATAAGCACCTCCAAAAATAAAAGACAAATCCATATCACGAAGGGCGAAAAACCGCGGTACCACCTTCATTCAATGAACTTGTCATTCTTTCGTTCTTATGCAATTGTTGGATTGAGTAGCATGACTTTCTATCTTAGATGGCTCGCAGCACCGCCAATTCTCTGAACTAAGATGGAGAGAAAATCAATTCTCAACTTTCTTATTATATCGTTTTTTTAAGTCTGCGTCAACTGGAAATAATCCTCATTTAAATAACCAACTCCCTATATCTCTGGTTAATTTTTCAGGATATATTTTTTCTTACTGCCATTTTTCTTTTTATCCCAACTTTTATTCCAAGTTTTCGAATTGCTATACATAAATACGAAAATATTTGCAAATATAAAGTAACCTATCACCAAATGTATGGAATCAGTTGTTAGGTATTGTCGATCCAAGCCATCCTTTAAATGGAATAGTATAATTGTTTCGTTAACAATCAAAAAGGTTGGCCAATAACTTTTTTTGAAAAAAGTAGACATTTTCATGATTTGTTACCGCTTTCTATTATTATAAACTTAGTATACTACTAGGCTATAAAATAAGCAAATAGGATAGTAAAAATATACAGCTATACAACTATTCAAAAAACGAACCAGTTTGACTGATTCGTTCTTTTTGTTTATTCCTACTTACGATACATCTTGAATTGTAGGAAGAGGTCACTATATTTTCCAGTCCATTTATGGTCAAATTTCTCATAAACTTCTAGATGTTTCATAGTATCTGCATCTGGATAAAAGGACTTGTCCTCTTTTGTCTCCTCAGGGAGCATTTCCTTAGCAGCATTATTTGGTGTTGAATAACCGACATACTCTGCGTTCTTAAGAGCATTGTCAGGTTTCAACATAAAGTTAATGAAGGCATAGGCAGCATCCTGGTTTTTGACAGTCTTAGGAATGACCATATTGTCAAACCAGAGATTACTTGCCTCTGTCGGTACGACATAGCGGAGATTTTCATTTTTCTCCAGCATTTGGCTGGCTTCTCCTGAGAAAGTCACACCGATGGCAGCATTGTTCTGAATCATGTAACCCTTCATCTCATCGGCAACGATGGCCTTGATGTTAGGCGTTAGCTTGTAGAGTTTGTCTACTGTCTCTTCTAATTGTTCAGGATCTTTGGAGTTCAGACTGTATCCTAGAGAGTTAAGACCTAGTCCAAGTACCTCACGCGCCCCATCAAAGAGCATAACGGAGTTCTTATACTCTGGCTTCCAAAGGTCGTCCCAATGTTCAGGCGCTTCTTCCACCATAGTCTCATTGTAGACGATTCCCAAGGTCCCCCAGAAGTATGGGATAGAGTACTGGTTGTTGGGATCAAAGGACTGGTTGAGAAATTCAGAACCGATATTCTCAATGCCCTCAATCTTGCTATAATCCAGTGAAACTAGAAGGTCTTCATCCTTCATCTTGTTTATCATGTACTCACTTGGGATGGCAATATCATAGGTTGTCCCACCCTGCTTGATTTTCGTGTACATGGCTTCGTTGGAGTCAAAGGTCTCATACTGGACTTGGATTCCTGTTTCTTCTGTAAATTTCTCGAGAAGTTCAGGGGCGATATAGTCTCCCCAGTTGTAGATAACCAATTTTTGACTATCACGGCTATTGATTTTACTGTCAAGATGATAAGAAATTCCCCACAAAACAAGGATAATCGCTAGAATTCCTGCTAAAAATGAATAGAGTCGTTTCATGCTTGCTCCTCCTTCTCACGTGAAATGAAGTAATATCCGACAACTAGGATAATACTAAAGAGAAAGACCAAGGCTGAAAGAGCATTAATTTCTAGAGAAATTCCCTTACGAGCTCTAGAGTAGATCTCAACTGAGAGGGTTGAAAAACCATTTCCCGTCACAAAGAAGGTCACGGCAAAGTCATCCAGCGAATAGGTAAAGGCCATGAAATAACCTGCAATAATAGACGGAGTCAGGTAAGGAAGCATAATTTCCTTGAACATCTGAAATTGACTGGCTCCCAAGTCATAGGCCGCATGAATCATATCGCCATTCATTTCCTTAAGACGTGGCAAGACCATCAAGACCACGATAGGAATGGAGAAGGCCACGTGACTAGAAAGAACGGTCAAAAAGCCAAGTGAAAACTTGAGTTGGGTAAAGAGAATCAAGAAGCTGGCACCAATCATAACATCAGGCGCAACCATGAGGATATTATTGAGTGATAAAAAGGCTTCTTGGTATTTCTTACGAGACTGGTAGATGTAAATAGCACCAAAAGTCCCGATAATAGTCGCAATCAAGGCTGACAGGAAGGCCAAGAAAAAGGTTTGAGTCACAATCAACATGAGGCGACCATCACCAAACATGGTTTTAAAATGGCTCAAGCTAAAGCCCGTAAAGCTGTTCATGTCGTTGCCTGCGTTAAAGGCGTAGCCAATTAAGTAAAAGATAGGCAGGTAGAGGACAAGAAAGACCAGTCCCAGATAAAGGTTGGCAAATTTTTTCATCGTTCTCTCCTTTCCTTAGTCACCCACATGGTGATGAACATAGTCAGGATGAGAATCACACCTATGGTAGAACCCATACCGTAGTTGTCATTGGTTAGGAAGTTCTGCTCAATGGCTGTCCCTAGTGTGATAACGCGGTTCCCACCAATCAAACGGGTCAGCATGAAGAGACTCAAGCTGGGGATAAAGACCGACTGAACTCCACTTCTCACTCCGTTCATAGACAGAGGGAAGATGACATGACGGAAGGTTTCCCACTTGGTCGCACCGAGATCATAGCTGGCATTGATGAGATTGTTATCCATATCGTCCAAGACATTGAAAATTGGCAAAATCATAAAAGGAAGCTCGATGTAGCTTGCGACAAAGATAAAGGAGAAATCCGTAAAGAGCAACTGTTGCGAACCGATTCCGATGAATTCCAAGAATTGGTTGATAGAGCCATTTTGCCCAAAAATCCCGATAAAGGCATAGGCCTTAAGGAGAAGGTTGATCCATGTTGGCAAGATGATGAGCATAAGCCAGAGTTGACGGTGTTTAAGACGAGTCAAAAAGAGGGCTGTTGGATAGCTGATAAGAAGCGTCACGAGAGTTACAATCCCAGCATAGAGAACTGAGTTAAAACTCATTTTGAGATAGGTCAAATTTTGTGACGCAAAATAGGATTTATAGTTTTCTAAACTGAACTGGCCTTCGATGTTGAAAAAGGATTGTCCAAAAATCAAGACCAAGGGTGCCAATACAAAGAGCGCAATCCAAAGCATGTAGGGCACTACAAAGAGTTTAGAGGTTGTTTTCTTCATCTCTTTCCTCCTCGATAGCGTTGATCAAACCTGCTTCTTGCTCTTCGATTTCTACATATTCTTCGATACGAGCATCGAACTCTTCTTCTGTTTCATTAAGACGCATGATGTGGATGTCTTCTGGTTCAAAGTCCAGACCAATTTCCTCGCCCACAATGGCCTTACGAGTCGAGTGAATCATCCATTCGTTGCCAAGTTCGTCATAGGCGATAATCTCATAGTGAACCCCACGAAAAAGCTGAGTATCGACCTTAACTTGAAGCTTACCTTCTTCTGGAAGCGTGATCTGCAAATCTTCTGGGCGAATCACGACTTCGACTGGTTCATTTGGTTTCATCCCACCGTCGACCGCTTCAAAGCGTTTACCGTTAAATTCGACCAAGTAGTCCTCAATCATAGTTCCAGGCAGGATATTTGATTCACCGATGAAGGTAGCAACAAAGTGGTTGATTGGCTCATCGTAGATATCCACTGGTGTCCCAGACTGAACGATTTCACCATCATTCATAACGAAAATCCAGTCACTCATAGCCAAGGCTTCTTCTTGATCATGGGTAACAAAGACAAAGGTAATGCCCAATCGCTGTTGAAGTTCACGCAATTCGTACTGCATATCTGTTCGCAACTTCAAGTCCAAGGCTGACAAAGGTTCATCCAAGAGTACCACACGAGGTTGGTTGATAATCGCACGCGCAATAGCTACACGCTGGCGTTGTCCTCCAGAAAGCTTACGAATAGAACGTTTTTCAAAACCTTCCAACTGTACCATCTTAAGAACTTCTAGCACACGTCGTTCGATTTCTTTTTTATCGACCTTACGCAATCGCAATGGAAAGGCAACATTTTCAAAGACATTCATATGTGGGAACAAGGCGTAAGACTGGAAGACCGTATGAACATCACGTTTATTGGTTGGGATATCATTGATACGGACACCGTCTAGCATGATATCACCAGTTGTTGCATCCAACAAACCTGCAATGATATTGAGGATGGTTGATTTACCAGATCCTGAGGCACCGAGAAGTGTGTAGAACTTCCCTTCTTCCAATTCAAAGTTAATATCCTTGAGAACCTTGGTGTTGCTATCTTCAAAAACTTTAGAAACGTTTCTGAATTCGATAATTGGTTTTTTCAATTGGCATAAATTCCTTCTTTTTCATAGATTAACAGATCAGGGCTCTGTCAGGCCGCTACTACCTCTTGCAGGGAGTTGGACCACCTGCATATATCTTCGCTACCGATAGGCTATTACCCCCTTTACATTTCTAGTTAGCAGCAGCTAGGCTATTTCTAGTATTTACTCATGTTCACCCAAGATACGAACCTCTCGCTCTAGGGTAACACCAGAATGTTCTCTAACTTTTTCAATGACAGACTCAATCAAGTCTTCATAATCTCTAGCAGTTCCATCAGCAATATTGACCATAAAGCCTGCATGCTTTTCAGAAACTTCAACCCCACCGATACGATAACCTTTCAAGCCTGCTTCTGCAATCAATTGCCCTGCAAAATGCCCCACTGGACGTTTAAAGACTGAACCACAAGAAGGATACTCTAAAGGTTGCTTGAGTTCACGAAGGTGGGTCAAGCGGTCCATTTCTTGTTTGATAGTCTCATAATTTCCTGGCGATAGTGCAAATTTAGCTGATAGGACTACTGCTCCTGATGCTTGAATGGCTGAATGACGATAACCAAAGGCCAGGTCCTTAGCAGATAGGGTTTCGATTTCACCTTCCTTAGTCAAGATTTGACAAGACTGGAGAACATGAGCAATCTCACCACCATAAGCGCCAGCATTCATAAAGACAGCACCACCGACGCTTCCTGGAATTCCACAAGCAAACTCAAAACCAGTCAAGCTATGACGGAGGGCAATACGAGTGGTTTCAATCAAGTTTGCTCCAGCTTCAGCCTCAATAGTGTAACCATCAACCGAAACATTATTGAGCTTGTCACACATGATTACAAAGCCACGAACTCCACCTTCACGGACGATAATGTTACTTGCATTTCCAAGAACCATCCAAGGAATGTTTTCCTGATTGGCAAACTTGACCACACGAGCCATCTCGTAGCGATTTCGAGGAAATACTAAATAATCTGCCTTCCCTCCAACTTTGGTATAAGTATAGGATTTTAAAGGTTCGTCGAAACGAATATCGATTCCTTCTAGGGTTTCATTTAATTTATCTAATACGGTCATTTTTCTAATCCTTTTATAAAATTCATTCCATTATACCATTTTTAGCTCTATTTTTCGATGATTTGGTTAGCTTTTTCAAAAGCTCAAACTAAAAAGAGGATGAACCTCTTTTTTGTATTATTGCTTTTTATAAAAGATCGTTTTTGTAAAGTAAATAAAAATAATAACTTCCACTGCTAACAATCCTTCTACGAGAAGAGGATTTGACAACCAACCAACTTGAGATAGGCTCGGAGCCAAATCAAATAGGGCGTGTAAACCATAAGCAGCTACTAGGTAAATCCATTTCTTTTGGCGAACTGCTTGATAAACCCAGAAGGTCAAACCAACTTGAAGAAGCAAGGCCAGGATTCTCTCTAGTCCCAAAAGGTAAATCTGCCATGCTGCTAGATTGTTAATCGTAGCAAGCGTACTCTCAGGTAAGAGTTGCATGATGGCTGGATTTTGCGATTCTACGGCTGAAAAGAGGATGAAGAGATTGAGTAAACTTGCAATCCCGATATAGATCAACTCTAAACCACCATGCCCCAATCCATAAGCAAGAGCATCTGAATCTTCCAAAGTTCTTTTCTTCTCCAACCATTTAAAGAAAATAAGTCGAGCTGTTTCTTCAAAGATAGCAGCCATAGAAATGCCATAAATCACATAGAGAAGAGGATTTTCTGACATGAGTGGAACTGTCCCATCCTTTTGTGGATGAAGAACCAAGAGATGAACGATTTTCTCCAAGACTTGAGAAGAGGCAAAAAATGCAACTGCCCCAAGGCCCAAAACTGCAAAATTAATCTTGTATTGCTTTCTTGCATACCAAACTGCTGCAATGAGAAAGGTAAATAAAGCCAGCATCGTTATTATTACATGAATTTTCATATTTGACTCCTTTTATTCTGCCTGTTCGATATCTTTTTTCATCTCGTCAACATTAAACTTAGCAAATAGATACTGACGGTCCTGAACAGGAAAACGTTGATCCAACTGGTCAACTGCACCCACTTCTACAATCCCTTCCTTGATGACAAAATCCATAACGTGGCCACCAAAGGTTAGGTCATCTGAGATAAAGTGTAGATGGTAACCAGCAACACTAACTCCATGGAAAATTTCAGGTGTCCAAAAACCAACGATAGTTCCTGAGACATTGTCGCAGCTATATTCAGGCTGATGCGTCGCAACCTCAGCAAACTTCGTTTCAGTTGTTGATTTTGGAATCATACGAACATGCATATGCTTGAAATCACCATGAATCTTGATGGAACGGAAAAGATTTTCTCCATCATAATAGGACTCAATACGTTTTTCGAGTTCCTGATCAGTCATTTCAAAACGCTGGCGGAAAATAACTTCTGCCTGGTGGGGTACAACTGCTGCATAGGGGATCAAGGCATCTGGTGAAACTTCAACGATTTCAGGTTTCTCACCTGAACCCTTGGCCTGATAAGCTTTCCCATCTAAGACAATCAATTCTCCATCGATAGAATCCAGGGTTCCTAATCCTAAATCACCATGTTCAAGCAATTCACCAACTGTCATGGTTCCACCGTAAAGTCCCGCCATCAAGGCTCCCAAAGTATTGTATTGGAATAATTTAACTGGTTCTTGCACCTTCATCATCTCACTCTTCTTTGAAAATTTTACTTACTAAGTATATCACATTTCTGATTAGAATTGAATGCTAGACTGCCTTTTAATACTCAATGAAAATCAAAGAGCAAACTAGGAAACTAGCCGCAGGTTGCTCAAAACACTGTTTTGAGGTTGTAGATGGAACTGACGTAGTCAGCTCAAAACACTATTTTGAGGTTGTGGATAGAACTGACGAAGTCAGCTCAAAACACTGTTTTGAGGTTGTGGATAGAACTGACGAAGTCAGTAACCATACCTAAGGCAAGGCGACGTTGACGCGGTTTGAATTTAATTTTCGAAGAGTATAACATTGCCAAACTTCTAAAAAAAAGGTACAATGTAACAAAATCATGAGAGGTCTGGGATGAAGCAAGAAAGCAAGTATGAACAAGTCGTTCACTATCTAAAAAATGAGATAGAATCAGGTAGATTTCCCACTGGAAGTCGCCTACCATCTATCCGAAAACTCAGTCAAGATTTTCACTGTAGCAAAGACACCATACAGCGTGCACTCTTAGAACTCCGATACGAGAAATATATCTACTCAAAACCTCAAAGTGGTTATTATGTATTGGAGCAACAAACCAGTCATGAAGACTTAATTATCTCAGTTAACGATGAACACGCAGCGGCCTATGATGATTTTCGTCTGTGCGTCAATGAGAGCTTGATTGGGCGAGAAAATTATCTCTACAACTACTATGAACACCAAGAGGGTTTAGAAGAATTACGTCAGTCCGTTCAGAAACTACTGTTTGATCAAGCGATTTATAGTAAGGCAGACCAGTTGGTCATGACGTCTGGAACCCAGCAAGCACTGTTTATTCTTTCTCAGATTGATTTTCCAGGTCAAGCTCAGAAAATACTGGTTGAACAACCGACCTATCATCGGATGAACCAGCTGCTACTAGCTCAAAATATTCCCTATCAAACCATTGACCGTCGAGTAGACGGCATTGACCTAAACGAACTTGAGGAACACTTTAAAAGCGGAAAGATTAAGTTTTTCTATACTATTCCCCGTTTCCACTATCCTCTGGGGCATTCTTATTCTGAAGAGGAAAAACTTGCCATCCTTGACTTGGCTGCAAAATATCAGATTTATATCGTTGAGGATGACTATCTGGGGGACTTGGATCCTAAAATGGGACAAACCTTTCATTATTTAGACCAACATGATTTGGTCATCTATATCAAATCCTTTTCTACCAGTCTTTTTCCTGCCCTTCGAATCACTGCCCTTCTTCTTCCAAACACTATCAAGGAAGCTTTTGTCACCTATAAAAACATTCTCGACTACGATAACAACCTTATCATGCAAAAGGCTCTATCACTCTACATCGATAGTCAACTCTTTGAGAAAAACAGACTAGCACGACTGGCACTGCAAGAAAAAAGTCAGGAGCACATCCAACAGCTCTTACAAAGGTATCCCATTTCCCTACCGAACTATCCACTTCATGATGGGCTTTTGCTTGATCTCAGGAACTATCCTAGCATCGCTAGTCTTAAACACAGTCCTCTAGATCTTGACTTCTTCGAATCTTCCTATCTAACGAACTGCCCTTATCACTTTGCAAAAATTTCCTTAGAAAATATTGAAGAAACATTAAGCTATTTAAAAACAGAGCTGGACTGAAATCCAACTCTGTTATTTTTTATTGCTCTACTTCTGTTAGCTTAGCAGCTTTTTCAAGATAAGTTTGGTAAGTTCCGTCATCTTTCAGTTTTTGGATGACCTTATCAACTACTTCCTTCAAATCTGAGTTACCTTTTTTGATAGCTACAGCATTTGCTTCGCCTTCCTTCATAGTCAAGCTTACTGTAGCCACTGCCAAATCTGAGTTCTTAGCAGCATAGCTTAGTGCTACTGGCTCATCCATATGAACGGCATCAACTTTACCAGATTGGAGCTCATTGACTGCCTCACCCATGTTTGTCAAAGAAGTCAACTGTGCCTTTGGAAGTTGCTCTTTAACCATAGATTCAGGAACAGTTCCTTTCTGAGCTGCAATATTAGCACTTGCTAGAGAGTCCAAATCCTTGTATTTTTCAAGATCTGATTTTCTGATAAGGAAGCTAATTTTATTTTCATAGTAAGGAATTGAGAAATCAAAGACTTCTTGTCTTTCTTCAGTTGCACTGATTCCCGCAATTGCTAGGTCTGCTTTTCCTGTTTGAAGACTGGTCAAGACATTATCAAAACTCATGCTTGAAACTTCCAATTTCACTCCAAGTTCATCAGCGATTGCTTGCGCCATGTCAATATCCGCACCTACGACTTGGTTTTTACCATCCACAAGTGCTTGAAACTCAAAGGGAGCATAGTCGGGACTAGTTGCGACCACTAATTTTCCTTTTTGCTTGATGGCCTCCACTGCAGACTGCGAGCTTGAACTAGACGATTGGCAAGCTACCAATAAGAAGCTTGCAAGAAAACTACATAAGACAAATATCCATTTTTTAAAATTCATAAATAAACAACCTCTCTGTTAATTTTGTATAATTATAACTCTATCTACTTCGTTTGTCAAGCATATTCTAAATTTTTATGAAAAATTTTCAATTTTTGTTTCAAAAAAGGAGCTTTTACTTACTAACAAGCTCCTTTTTTTGCATAATTAATCAATCTTACAATTCAACAATCTTACCTGTTTCAAAGTAAACAACCCATTCACAGATATTTTTTGCATAGTCACCAATGCGTTCCAAATAAGAAATAACTTGGAAATAATCACGACCTGTGACAATAGCTTCTGGATTCTTTCTGATTTCTTCAGTTGCAAGGTCACGAATGTTATCAAAGTAATAGTTAATTTTTTCGTCCATGGTTGCAACTTCATAGGCTTGATCCACAGAACCATTCAAATAAAGTTCTAAAGTAGCCTCAACAAAGTTTTTTACTTCACGACCCATTTTTTTGATTTCTTCTTCAACTGCAGGGATGCGTTGCTCACCCTTCATACGAATCGTTGCTTTTGCGATAGATACTGCATGGTCTCCCATACGTTCTAGGTCTGAAACAGCTTTTAAAACTGTCAAAACTGTACGTAAGTCTTGTGAAACTGGCTGTTGTAGGGCAATCATTTCAAATGATTTCTTTTCAAGTTTCACTTCGTATTCGTTTACTTCTGCATCTTCCTCAATAACTTCTTTAGCCATGTCACGGTCATGCGTTACAAAAGCACGTACGGTACGATTGATTTGGGAAAGAACTTCTTGTCCCATAGCATAAAACTGATTATGCAATTTCTCTAAATCTTCTTCAAATTGAGATCGTAACATCTTCTCACTCCTTATCCAAATTTACCTGAAATGTAGTCCTCTGTCTCCTTATGTTGAGGATAGAGGAACATTTCCTTGGTATCGTTAAATTCAATCAAATCTCCATTGAGGAAAAATCCTGTCTTATCAGAGATTCGAGATGCTTGCTGCATAGAACGAGTGACCAAGAGCATGGTGTATTTGTCTTTTAGACCATACAAGGTTTCCTCAATCTTACCAGCAGAAATAGGGTCCAAGGCTGAAGTTGGTTCATCCAAAAGGATGATTTTAGGACTAGTCGCCAATACACGTGCTACACAAACACGTTGTTGTTGACCACCTGAAAGACCAATAGCAGAGTCATGCAAACGGTCTTTGACTTCATCCCAGATTGAAGCACGCTGTAAAGCCTTCTCCACTGCTTCATCTAAGACCTGCTTATCCTTTTCTCCATTTATGCGGAGGCCATAAACGACATTTTCATAGATAGACATAGGGAAAGGATTGGGTTGTTGGAATACCATTCCAATTTCCTTACGCAATTCAACTGTATCGGTACGAGGGCTATAGATGTTGTGACCGTTATAAACCACTGATCCAGTTGTCGTCACTTCAGGATTGAGGTCCCCCATTCGGTTAATAGCCTTTAGAAGTGTTGATTTTCCAGATCCAGACGGACCGATAAGGGCCGTAATTTCCTTGGGTTGGAATGATAAGGAAACACTATTCAAGGCCTTCTTTTTATTGTAATAGACTGACAGGTCTGAAACCTGCAAAATCGGTTCTGTCATACTGTTCCCTTTCTAACCAAAATGTCCAGTTACATAGTCATTAGTAGACTGTAGCTTAGCATTTTGGAAAATATTAGCGGTCTTATCATACTCAATTAAGTCACCCAAGTAAAAAAATCCTGTATAATCACTAGCACGCGCAGCCTGTTGCATACTGTGAGTTACGATGATAATGGTAAAGTCCTTCTTCAACTCAAGCATGGTTTCCTCAAGTTGAGCTGTCGCAATCGGATCTAAGGCTGATGCAGGTTCATCCATCAAGAGAATATCTGGTTTTACAGAAATAGCACGGGCAATGCAGAGACGTTGCTGCTGACCACCTGAAAGCATCAAGGCAGACTTATGAAGGTCATCTTTGACCTGATCCCAGAGGGCAGCCTGACGAAGAGAGGTTTCTACAATTTCATCAAGGATTTTCTTGTCCTTAACTCCTGCACGTTCATGTGCAAAGGTGATGTTGCGATAGATTGATTTAGCAAATGGATTTGGACGTTGAAATACCATTCCGATATGTTTACGCATTTCATAAACATTAATTTCTGGACGGTTAACGTCAATACCTCGATAGAGAATCTGTCCTGTAACCTTTGCAATATCAATGGTATCATTCATACGGTTGAGACTGCGTAGGTAGGTTGATTTCCCAGATCCAGACGGACCAATCAGGGCCGTGATTTTATTTTTTTCGAATTGCATATCGACGCCCTTAATGGATTCATTTTTACCGTAGTAAACATGTAAATCCTTAGTAGAGAGGGCCACTTTTTCTTCTGGAAAGGTAATGATATGCTTTTCATCCCAATTATATTTTGACATGGCTTCTCCTTTAGGCAGCGGTTAATTTCTTGTGTAGGTAGCTTCCGAGTTTGCGAGCTCCAAAGTTAAAGATTAAGATAAAGATTAGGAGCACCGCAGCAGAACCTGCTGAAACAAGTGTTCCATCAGGAATAGTTCCTTCACTGTTGACTTTCCAGATATGAACAGCCAAGGTTTCTGCTTGACGGAAGATTGAGATTGGACTGGTTACGCTGAGGACATTCCAGTTTGACCAGTCAAGAGCTGGTGCTGATTGTCCTGCAGTATAGAT
This sequence comes from Streptococcus sp. 27098_8_91, assembly GCF_041432385.1. Classification (NCBI taxonomy): domain Bacteria; kingdom Bacillati; phylum Bacillota; class Bacilli; order Lactobacillales; family Streptococcaceae; genus Streptococcus; species Streptococcus sp. 27098_8_91. Next base: position 9,787 of record NZ_JAPVZN010000002.1, on the reverse strand, counting down.
AAGAGCCGCAGCTTCACCAAAGATACGACCTGATGCAAGTACGATACCTGTTACAATACCAGGTAGGGCTTCTGGGATAACGACATGAAGAACTGTTTCCCAACGAGAAAGTCCAAGTGCTAAACCAGCTTCACGTTGCGTGTGGTGAACGTGTTTCAAGCTGTCTTCAACATTACGCGTCATCTGTGGAAGGTTAAAGACGGTCAAAGCCAAGGCACCAGAAATAATTGAAAATCCATACTCAAACTGAACGACAAAGATGAGGTAACCAAAGAGACCAACAACGACTGATGGTAAAGAAGACAAAATCTCAATACAGGTACGAACGAAGTTAGTAACACGACCTTTTTTGGCATATTCAGCCAAGTAAATCCCAGCTCCCATTGACAAAGGCACAGAGATGAACAAGGTGATGACCAAAAGGAAGAAGGAATTATAAAGCTGAATTCCAATACCTCCACCTGCTTGGTAAGAAGATGATTTTCCAGTCAAGAAGGACCAAGAAACATGAGGTAAGCCTCGAACCAAGATATAGAGAATCAAAGAAGCAAGAATGGTCACAATGATTCCTGCGATGGTATAGAGGACAGCTGTTGCAAGTTTATCTAATTTCTTAGCGTGCATAGTTTTTCTTTCCTCTTTCTTTCGTAATCAGTTTAATCACACTGTTAAAGGCCAAACTCATCAAGAGCAATACTAGGGCCAGTGACCAAAGAACATTATTATCAACAGTTCCCATAACGGTATTACCGATTCCCATGGTCAAAACAGATGTCAGAGTCGCTGCTGGTGTCGTCAATGAAGTTGGAACAACTGCTGAGTTACCGACAACCATCTGAATCGCAAGGGCTTCACCGAAAGCACGCGCCATACCAAAGACTACAGCAGTAAAAATACCTGAACGAGCAGCCTTCAAAGTAACACGCCAGATTGTTTGCCAACGAGTTGCTCCCATAGCTAAACTAGCTTCACGGTAGTGACGAGGAACTGCACGTAAGCTATCAGTTGTCATAAAGGTTACAGTCGGCAAGATCATAACAAAGAGAACGAAAATCCCCGATAAAATACCAAAACCTGTTCCACCAAAGACACTACGTACAAATGGTACAACGACCTGCAAACCGATAAATCCGTATACTACCGAAGGAATCCCAACTAGAAGTTCGATAGCTGGTTGCAAAATCTTAGCTCCTTTTGGCGATACTTCTGTCATAAAGACTGCAGCACCAATTGCAAATGGTGTTGCGATGAGAGCAGATAGGATGGTAACGATAAAGGAACCTAAAATCATTGGAAGAGCACCAAACTGCTTACCTGAAGGGTTCCAAGTTGCACCAAAGAGAAAATCAAAGATATTCACACCATTCACAAAGAAGGTAGATAACCCTTTTTGGGCTACAAAGATTAAAATCATAGCCACAATGATAACAATCAAAGAGAGGCAGGCAAAAGTCAGACTTTTCCCTAATTTCTCAAGACGAGAGTTCTTTGACGGAGAGAGCAATTTTTTAGATAATTCTTCTTGGTTCATTATTGACTCCCTTCTAGCGCTGTTACAGTCCCTGTAGCATCTTTTTCAACCTTCATTTCCTTAACAGAAATATAGCCCATTCCTTTAACGATTCCGTTCTGAGCTTCGTCTGAAAGAACAAAGTTTAAGAATTCGGCAACCAATTCATTTGGCTCACCAAGTGTATACATATGTTCATAAGACCACAAAGGCCAATTATTCGTGGTTACATTCTCTGAAATTGGTTCATAACCATTGAGTTTGATTGTCCCAACAGAATCATCGACATAGGCAAACGCTAGATAGGAAATAGCTCCAGGGGTTTGAGAAACGATTGATTTGACCATCCCGTTTGAATCCTGTTCCTGACTTTGCATTGCTGATTGACCATTCATGATCACACTATCAAAGGTTGCACGAGAACCTGAACTAGCCGCACGGTTGATAATAGAGATGGCTAAATCTTTCCCACCGACTTCTTTCCAGTTGGTAATTTCTCCTGTGAAGATTTGTCGGAGTTGATCTGTCGTTAGATTATCAACATCTACTTCTTTATTGATAATAACAGCCAAACCTGCAACAGCTACCTTATGATCGACCAAGGCTGAAGCATCAATACCGTCTTTTTCCTCAGCAAATACATCCGAGTTTCCGACATCTACTGCTCCTGATTGAACCTGCGATAGTCCTGTACCAGAACCTCCACCTTGAACATTGACCGTTTTACCGATATGAGCTGATGCGAATTCATCTGCCGCCGCCTCGACTAAAGGTTGGAGGGCAGTTGAGCCAACAGCCGTCATTGACTCCCCACGATCAATCCAACTTGCACATCCTGCTAGTGAACCAGCAAGTAAAAAGGTTGCAAGAAAGAGGGTGAGTTTTTTAATTTTTTTCACTATTTGTCTCCTTGAAAATAATGATGAATAGCTTGGAATTTCGCCCTATTTTTCTATTGTTTTATGCAAAAAATCCATACTTCCACTATAACATAGAATACTGATTTTGACTAGTTTTTTACCTTAAACCTCAAGCCCTTAGGGAAATAATTCTTCAAGGTATTTCCGGTCACTTTTGCAAAACCTAGACCATTTCCACCAACCAAAACTTGATACCAGCCATTTGACAAAGTTTCAGACAGCTGAACTGTTTCACCGGCCACGTATTTGACAAAGTCCGCTTCATGAATTTCAATTCTTTGATTGACTTGGCTTGGTTTTAAGGCTAAACCAAGAGCAAAACTTGGTTCAAAACGTTTTTTCTTAAAGGTTCCAAGATGAAGTCCGTTTCGTGCAATCCTAAGTTTACCCAAATCTGGTAGAACTTCAGGTAAGAGATATAGTTGTTCTCCAAAAGTCTGTAAAATTCCTGGCAAATTTATCTTCAGGTGTTTTTTTTCAAAATCTTGCCATAAACTCAACTGTTCGCGACTGAGATTAGTCTTAAAAGACTTGAACTTCCCTGACTTGTTTTGTCCCTTAAACTGAAGATGGGCAACAAATTGACCTTCTCCCTTAAAACGATGTGGGTACATCCGAGCTGTCTCAGGAAAATCAATCCCAGGAGCCATTCCATTGATATGTGTAACTGGAATCAATTCAAAATCATAACTATCCAGCAACCATTTAATAATTTCTTCGTTTTCTTCTGGAGCCCATGTACAAGTCGAATAGACCAAACGACCACCATCAGCTAACATGGTGACCGCATCCTCTAGAATTTCACGCTGCAAGTCAGCACATTGGCTTGGATATTCTACACTCCAATAATCCATGGCATCTGGCTGTTTTCGGAACATTCCTTCTCCTGAACATGGAGCATCTAGAACAATTAGGTCAAAATATCCCTTAAACACTTTAGCCAAACGATCTGCAGATTCATTGGTTACAACAACATTTGATGCACCAAAACGCTCCATATTTTCAACCAAAATCTTAGCTCGCTTGCTAGAAATTTCATTGGAAACAAGTAGTCCTTCGCCTGCAAGATAAGCTGCCAGTTGAGTTGATTTCCCACCGGGAGCCGCTGCCAAATCCAAGACCTTCATGCCTGGTTTTGGTTGAGCTACTTGTGCAACCATTTGTGCAGCAGGCTCTTGTGAATAGACCAAGCCTGTTACATGCTCAGGTGATTTCCCTGAAACCTTGCCATAATAGCCCCAAGGTGTATGTGGAATAGCATCTGAAAAAGAAACTTGGCTTTCTTTTAAGGGATTGATGCGAAAGGCGGAAACTGCCTCATCATCAAAAGAGGCAAGAAAAGCTCTTGCCTCATCTCCCAATATTTCTTCATATTTTTTTACAAATCCTTCTGGAAATTGCATGTAAGTTTATTTCCTTTCGTAGATATAGGATTGAATTTCTGCCAACTTGTCTGTTGGAACCATCATAATTGGTTGTCGTGTCTGAAAATCCACCGGCTCTCCAGTTAAGGTTACAATCTGATAACCTAAACTTTTTCCAATGATACCAGCTGCAGCATAGTCCCAAGGTTGGAGATAGGTGATATAGGTCAATAGCTGACCAGATAATATTTTTGCAAAACTAATAGCCGCACTTCCATATATTCGTACACCAAGTGAAGCATTAGCTAATTCTGCCACACCCCAGGCGTTTGTTTCCAACATGCCAGCATTACTCGCAATTAGAAAATCTCGCAAGGGCTTATCCTTAAAATTAAGCAAGGGTTCTTCATTGAGACAGGCCTGAAAAGTACCTCCTCCATGATAACAATGACCTTTCATGACATCATAAATGATCCCAAACTGACCCACACCGTTTTCAAAATATGCTACCATAATGGCAAAATCATCACCTTGTGCGACAAAGTTGTTGGTACCATCAATGGGATCAATGACCCAAACAGATCCATGTCCAACTGAAGCACGTAAACATCCCTCTTCTGCACAAAATTGGTCATCCGGAAAATGCGAACGAATCTTATCAATCAAAAAATTCTGAACTTCCTTGTCCAAACGAGTCACCAAATCTGTAGGGGATGATTTTCTCTCAATATGCAATTCTTCTCGCATGTGAGCTAGAATATAGTCTCCTGCTTCCTTGACAATCTCTTTAGCAAACACAAATTTATTTTCCAAGCGAAATCTTCCCTTCCCCTTGTTCTTTAGCCAATTGGACAGCTCGATAGAAGGAATAACCACTCGCAGTTTCAAATTCACGGCCCAAGCGTTTTTCTTCACTCTTGCTTGGAACAACCGCTTTGAATCCCTTATAGGAATCTAGTAGTTTTTTTGCCTCTACCTTAGTCTCATAGGCTGCTTCAACATCATTAAAAAAAGAAAGCACTGAAGCAAGTTCTTCAGTGCTCCACGACAAATCTAGTGGGTAACTATACTGTTTATTCATCTAATTAATACCAGCTCTCAATGTAGCTTCTTTCAGTTCTTGTTTACGGTAACTACGAGGGAGAAAAGCACGAATCTCATCTTCATTAAAACCGATTTGCATCCGCTTTGCATCAATAATAATCGGACGACGCAAAAGACTCGGATACTGCTCAATTAAATGAAGCAACTCCGATACTGAGATACTCTCTACATCAATATTCAATTTTTGAAAAATCTTTGAACGAGTCGAGATGATGTCATCAGTACCATTTTCGGTCAAGGAAAGAATGTGTTGCAGTTCTTTTCTCGTTAAAGGGCTGGTCATAATATTATGCTCTTGGAAGGGCACTTTATGATTCTCGAGCCAGGCCTTTGCTTTACGACATGATGTACAACTCGGTGATAAAAATAGTGTAATCATGCTTTCCTCTTCTTTACATACTTTTCTATTCCTATTATACAAAAAAATAAAGCGCTTGACTAGTTATTTCCGCAAAAAAACCTACTTTTTCAAGAAAAATAGGTTTTTTAGAATCAAATGTGAATGTTCTGCTTAAATATAGAAATATTCATGTTACAAACGATAGTTTTTTCCTAGATTTTATTTGGAATCAGTAATACTTTTCTTGACTTATCTATTTGTTTTTCGACTTTGTAGGTACAGAAATCCAAAAATCAATTCATACAAGCAGAAAAATAGAAGAAAGGCATGGAGGAAAAAGTCCTCTGGTAGGATAAGAATGACTGGATCCTTTGCCGGATCAAATAGCCAGGTATCATCACCTACAAAAAGAATTTGATGAAACAAAGTAAAGAACTGCTCAAATCCAATGAAAACTCCAACTAAACCAAGAACCAAAGGTAGCGAGACCATGATTAAGAGACCTCTACGGTAGAGAGATAGAAATCCTTTCTGAATGACCTGCTTCCAAAAAAGATAGAATATCGGTAGAGTTACTAGTGCTACTCCTTGAGCCAGATGGAACAAACCCTTGACAACTGCAAAATGATGGATTCCAGATGCAGATGAAGGAAAATCTGGCATTGCTAATACTTGACTCAACGGATTGGTCAAATAATCCATCAAAACATTAAAGTTATGCTGGATTATCTGAGGTTGCAGATGAACACGATTTGTCAAGTTTAACCAAGAAATTTCCTGAGGATAGACCAACCAAGCTAGGTAAATGGTCAATAAAATAGCAAGCGAGAGGAGAAAGAGAATACTTCCTACAAAAGTAAACTTAGTTTTCATCGAAATTCCACTCCGCTAGACTTGAAAGGACATGAGTTGGTGCAATTGGCAAGTCTGCTACTTCTTCAGGTTTTGTAAATCCTGTCGTCACCAAAAGGCTAGGAATGCCATTGTCAATACCAGCTCGAATATCAGTAAGATAATTATCGCCCACCATGACAATTTCTTGGCGTTCAAATCCTAGGTGTTCAACAGCCTTGTCCATAATAATCGCGTTTGGTTTTCCTATATAAACTGGCTTTACGCGAGTTGCTGCTTCAAGAAGAGTAATCAGTGAACCAGCACCAGGTAAAAGTCCACGTTCAGTTGGAATGTTCAAATCAGGGTTGGTACCGATAAAATGAGCACCTTTATGGATAGCTAGGGTCGCCGTAGCAAATTTTTCATAGTCAACTTGCCAGTCCAAACCTACAACCACATAGGCTGGATTTTCTTTATCTTCTACATACCCTGCTTCTTGAATGGCTTCCTTGAGCCCTGCTTCTCCAATCACATAAACTGTCTTTTCAAGACCTAAATCATTCATGTAATCAATTGTAGCTAAAGTTGCAGTATAGATCGTCGATACAGGCGTGTCAATGTTAAACTGATTGGCTAACATCTCTTGAACACTTTCAGGTGTACGAGTGGTGTTGTTTGTTACAAAAAGATAAGGAAGCTCTCTTTTTTGTAACTCGTGAACAAAAGCCTCTCCCGCAGGGATTCTATCTTTCCCCTTATAGATCGTTCCGTCTAAATCAATTAAATATCCTTTATAAGTCATATCTTTCTTTCTAATCTTTGTTAATTTCTTGCCAAGTTATCCTTGCCTTAGCATTGGTGTCACCATCACTTGTGACTTTATGATTACTCTCTAATCCATTTAATTCATAACTAGAAGTAATCATTCCACCTGGTCGAACTTCCTTAACATATTTAAGGTTAATTTTTTTAGGGATATGTTTAGTCAGGAAATCGGCTCCCATGACCTCAAAAATCCAATCTAGGTATTTGCTGTTATTGACGTGACCATTCATATCTAAGTCATAGAAACGAACGTGATAATCCTTGCTTATCGCTTCTTCCAGCTCTCTATATTTTGGCCCACGGACCAGTTTCTTAGAAAACTCAGATTGATAAGGGGCGACAATTTCTGCTACTACAGGATGAACCTTTCGACTCTCACGATCCATAAGGACAAAGGTAGCTGCCATATGAACGATCTCTTGACCAGCTCCATCGTAAATGATAAAGCGTCGGTAGCAAAAAAGACGATTATAAGTTAAAGTTTCTGTTTCAATGGTGATTTCATCAGCAAAACGAGGCAAACGAACCACATCGATATCATAATCTGTGATAATCCATACCAGATTATACTGTTCTAAAACATCCTTGTCACTTACTCCCAGCTCAATTGACTGCATTCCTGATACCTGGAGGGACAACAAGATAAGGTCTGGTAGCTTGATATGACCATTCATGTCAGCCATATCAAAAGGAATTTTCATCTTCATTTGATAAGTTAATCCCATAATTTTACTCCAATATAAATCGTTCTGCTACTGTATCTCCTAAAAAGAGACCTCTCTTGGTCATGCGAACACGGTCACTATCAAGCTGCACGAGACCTTGTTGAATCAAGTCTTCGACGATTTCTCCATACAGTTCCTGGAAAGACCGTTCGAATTTTTCTTCAAAGCGTGCCATGGAAACTCCTGACTTCTTGCGAAGGCCGAGAAACATCTCTTCTTCCATTTGCTCCCTTTGACTCAGGTGTTCTTCATTGATACGAGCACTTCCCTCTTCTACCGCCTTTAAATAATGGCGGATAGGACCATGATTTTTATAGCGAACACTATCTACATAGCCAGACGCACCAGCACCGATTCCATAATACTCAGCATTGTCCCAGTACATAAGATTGTGACGACTTTCAAAGCCTTGCTTAGAAAAGTTAGAAATCTCATAGTGCACAAAGCCAGCTCTTTCTAGTTCTGCAATGATATACTCAAACATCTCTGCTTCTAATTCTTCCTTAGGAAGAGGTAGTTTCCCTCGTCTCATGCGATTCATAAAGACCGTATGATTTTCCAAAATCAAGCTATAGAGACTCATGTGGGGAATGTCCAAAGCGATAGCCTTGGCAACATTGTCCTTGACCTGGTCCATGGTCTGACCAGGAAGTGCGTAAATTAAGTCAATGGAAATATTGTCAAAACCAGCAAGTTTGAGGCGGTCGATATTTTCATAAATATCCTTTTCCGTATGACTACGCCCTATCTTTTTCAGCATTTTATCATCAAAGGTCTGAACACCTAGTGAAACACGATTAACTGCAGAATTTTGCAGAACAGCAATCTTATCCGCATCCAGGTCACCAGGATTAGCCTCGATGGTCAATTCTTCCAACATTGATAAGTCCAGGTTTTTAGTCAATCCATCTAACAAAACTTCCAATTGAGAAGCAGACAAGGCTGTCGGTGTCCCACCACCAATATAGAGTGTACGCAATTTTTGAATATCATAAGAATGAAATTCTTGCAGTAGATGCTCTAGATAGCTGTCTACTGGCTGATTTTTAATAAAGACCTTGGAAAAGTCACAATAATAACAAATCTGTGTGCAAAATGGTATATGCACGTAGGCTGATGTCGGTTTCTTCTGCATAGTATTTATTATACCACAAAAGCGAACAATACTTAGAATTCCGTTTAACAAAATCCTAGCATTGTTCGCTTTCTTTATCTAAACATTCTTTTTATTTTATGACTAACACGATTCCCAGAACCAATCTAGTTTGTCTTTATAACACAAAAGAATGAATATTTATTTGACTAAATTTTTAGTCTTCTTTTTTCTTTCCCACAGCAAGTCCGAGACCACCTAGAATACCAAGAAGGCCTAGAGATGCAAGAGTCGCATTTGATTCAGTACCAGTATTTGGCAATACTTTTTGAGAATCATTTGGCTTAGCTTCATTAGTATCAGGTGTTACTGGCGCAACTGGTGTTTCTGGTGTTACCTTACCTGGTGTTGTTACTGGAACTTCAACAGCTGGTTTACCTGGTTCTGTAATCTTACCTGTTCCTGGTACTTTTCCTTCTGGTAATTCACTGTTTGGTACTTTACCTTTACCGTCTTCACCGATTGTTACTGTGATTGGGTTGCCATCTTTACCTGGGATTTCTACCTTAGTTCCTGGTGGGAATGTTGAGCCATCTGGTTTCTTAGGTGTTACTGTAACGTCACCTGTCTTAGGATCTTGTTCAACATCTACTGTTGGTGTCTTACGAGCTGGTGTTGTTACATCTACCGGTTGTGATGGTTTCTTGTTCGGTTCGGTTACTGTTCCTGTACCTGGGACATCTTTCTTAGGAAGTTTGTCATTTGGTACTTCACCTGAACCATTGTCACCAATTGTAACTTCGATTGGTGTGTTGTTTTCACCTGGAATCACTACCTTGCTACCTGATGGGTATGGTTTTCCATCTGGTTTCTTAGGCGTTACAATCGCATCACCATTTGGTTTGCGTGTGATTTCAATCTCACTTGGTGTTTCAGTTGTTGGGGTATTTGGTGTTACCTTACCTGGTGTTGTTACTGGAACTTCTACAGCTGGTTTACCTGGTTCTGTAATCTTACCTGTTCCTGGAACTTTACCGTCTGGTAATTCACTGTTTGGTACTTTACCTTTACC